>JAICYR010000041.1 GCA_025934135.1 Acidobacteriaceae bacterium
GCCAACGGCCAGGCTTTCTTCGGCCAGAAAAACGCGCAAACCGAAGTGGCGGCCTACGAGCAACAACTTACTGACCGCCTGCTGGCGACTCTCGGGCCGATCGCCGGCAGAGACAACATCCGCGCCTCGGTGAACGTCGATTTTGACAGTTCCAGCCAGGACGACACGCAGGAAACCTACGACCCGAACGGCGCAGTGATGACGTCGACGCAGCGCTCGGGCCAAGGGCAAGCCGCCCAGCCCAAAGCGGCGGGGATTCCCGGCACGGCCAGCAACGCGCCCAATGGAGGAGGCGCGACCAACGGCGCCGTATCTCCCGCCGCGCCCCTTTTTCCTGCCGCCCCCGGCGCGGGCACCGGTTCTTACCAGGAAGATAACAACTACGTCGTCTCCAAGCGCACCCGCCATCTTGTGCAGGGGCCGGGAGAAGTCAAGCGGCTCACCATCGCCATCCTGGTCAACGACAAGCTCGTTTCCACGCGATCGGGAAAGCAGACGGTGATGAAGTTCGCTTCCCTCAGCCCGGACGAGTTGGCCCGGATCGGCGATCTGGCCAAGGCCGCGGTCGGCTTCGACCCGGCGCGCGGAGACCGGATCGCAGTCGAAAACATCGCATTCGCTGACAACGCCGCCGCGCCGCCCCCGACGCTCTTCAATCGCCTCCTGCCGCGCGCCAGCCAAGTCTCTTCGGCGATGTGGCTGCTGGGCCCCATGGCAATGTTCCTGGTTCTGTTTTTCTTTGTCTTCCGGCCGGTAGGCCGCAGCATGCAGCGGCAATTCGCGCGCGCCACGCTGTCTTCGGGAGTGGAGGCCAAAGCCTTCGCTGAAAATCTGGCCGCGGACCTCGACGCGCCGCTCCCCAATTTGCCCAATTCCCGCCCCCAGAGCCGGGGGCGGCTACTGCGGGATGCGGTCCGCGAACAGATGACCCAGGAGCCGGCTCCGGTGGTGCGGCTGGTAAAGAGCTGGATCACCGACACCGGCAAGCCGCGCTAGGAGCCGTTGCATGGAGAAGAGAGTGGAAAAGAACTTGCCCACGTTGCCTGCGTTGCCCGCGCCTCACGAGCCGCCGCCCGGCATGCCCTCGACCGGCCTGCGGAAAGCCGCGGTCCTGATGGTGGCCCTCGGCGACGCGAACGCCAAGGAGATCTATAAACAGCTCAACGAAGACGAGATCGAACAGTTGACGCAGGAGATCGCATCGCTCGAGACCGTCTCTCCCGATGTCTCGCAGGCCGTGCTTGAGGAGTTTCATGAGCTGATCGAAACCCAGCAATATCTGGCCTTTGGCGGCCTGGAGTATGCCAAGCGCATCTTGGTGGAAACCTTCGGCACCCAACGGGCGGAAGCGCTGCTAAGCCAGGTGGAGCGCTCGCGGGAGGCCAGCGACAGCAATTTAGCTCTGTCGCTGCTGCAGAAGATGAACATCCAGCAGCTCTCGAAGTTTCTTGAAGACGAGCACCCGCAGACAGCCGCCCTGGTGCTGGCGCACCTGGATGCCCGCGCTTCCTCCCAAGCCCTGCTGGCGCTCCCCGAGGAGATGCGCATCTCGGTGGTCAAGAGGCTGGTCGAAATGCGGCACTTCTCCGAAGAGATCGCGCAAAAGGTCGGCCAGATCCTGCGGCACAGGATGGAGTCCCTGGGCCGGGATCGCAGCAAATCCTACTCCGGATACAAGGTCGTCGCCGATCTGATGAATCGCATGGACGCCCCGGTCACCAAGCAGATTTTGGAGTCGATCGAACGCGACAATCCCGAGATGGCGCTCAACATCCGGAACCTGATGTTTACGTTTGAGGATTTCGTCACCGTCCCGGCCTCCAGCATGGCCGAACTGGTGCCGCAAATTGACAAGGCCCTCCTGGCGATGGCGCTGAAGGGAGCCAAGGAGAACCTCCGTATGCATTTCTTCAGCGCGCTCTCCTCGCGCGCCGTGGAGATGCTGACGGAGGACATCGAAGTGATGGGGCCGGTTCGCGGCCGGGAGATCGTCAAGGCGCAAACCGAGATTCTAAACATCGCCCGGTCGCTCGAGGCCGAGGGCAGGCTCTTCCTGAAGCCGGAGGCCGACGATGAATATGTTGCCTGAACAGCAGCGGCGTGACTCTCCCCAGAGGCTGCGCTATCTCACTCCGGAACAGCTTGGCCGGCCCGCCGCGCCCCGGGCGCCGCACCCGGCCTTCCTGCTCCCCTCCGAGAAAGACCTTCTGCGCCAGGAACAGGGCCTTGCCGCGGAGAAGATTGCCGGGCTGGAGCTGCGGCTCGCCGAAATGGAACAAGCCCTCGCCGTCAAGTCCGAACAGAGCAGGCTGGAGGGGGAAGAAACGGGCCGGGGCCGCGCGGCGGAGGAGTTCGAGCGGACGCTTGCAGAGAGCCGCCGCGAACTGGCCGCCTCCGTCGAAGCCTTCCGGGAGGAGCGCCGCAGATACTTCCACCGCGTAGAGAGCGAGGTCGTCAAGCTTGCGCTGGCCATCGCCAGGAAAATCCTTCACCGCGAGGCGCAGATCGACGCCACGCTTCTGACTGGAATTGTCCGCGCGTCTCTGGACCGCCTGGAGGAGAGCACCGGCGCCGTGTTGCGCGTCCCGTCCGCGGAGGCCGGCGGCTGGAGAGGCGTGCTGGCCAATCTTCCCCGGCCGCCGGCATTGATCGAGGATGGCCAACTGCCCAAGGGAGCCGCGGTGCTCGAGTCGCAGATGGGGACGATCGAGCTGAGCATCGATGCCCAACTCCAAGAGATCGAGCGCGGGTTCTTCGACCTGCTGCACCGGGACGATCTTCGGGCGCGACACGCAGGTGAGCCGGCCGCCGCCTCTGCTGCGCCCAACCGTGGGAAACCTGGGGACAATGGGAACCAAGGGAGCAAGCCGAGTGCCTGAGACCAGCGGGCTGCGGGCGGAGAAACCGGACGCGCAAGCCACCGCTCCCGGCCCGCGAGAAAGTCTCTCCGTGCCGGCCGTGACCGCCTCCGTTGAGCCACCGGGCGCGCTGCAATCTTATTTCGAGGCTCTGGCGGAGCGGCCCGTTTGGCGCTGGCACGGCCGGGTGGTGGAGGCGCTGGGGCAAACAGTCAAGTCCGATGGGCCGCTCTGCGCTCTCGGCGAGCAGTGCGAAATCCTCGACAGCTCCGGCCGCTGGCGGCTGGCCGAGGTCATCGGCTTTCGTGGAAACCAGGTGCTTTCGATGCCTCTCGACCGGGTGGGCGGCATTCGCCATGGCAATACCGTAGCCGCGTTGGGCATCCGGCCGCGGATTGGGGTGGGCGAAGGGCTGCGCGGGCGGGTACTGAATGCGCTGGGCGAGCCCATCGACCGGGGCGCCGCGATCGAGAGCAGCACGGCCTGGGTGCTGGAGCGCCCGGTGCTCGCGCCCATGAGCCGGCGGCTTATCGAGGAGCCGATCGGGACCGGAATCCGCGCCATCGACGGCCTTCTCACCACCGGCTGCGGCCAGCGCGTCGGCATCTTCGGCGGCAGCGGCGTGGGCAAAAGCACTTTGATCGGCATGATGACCCGCAACACCTCTGCCGACATTACGGTGGTGGGGCTGATCGGCGAGCGCGGGCGCGAGGTCGGCGAATTTCTCGAAGACGTTCTCGGCGAAGAAGGCCGAAGCAAATCCGTGGTGGTTGTTTCGACCTCCGACGAATCGCCGCTGTTGCGCATTCGCGCCGCCTATGCAACCACAGCGGTTGCTGAGTACTTCGCCGCTCAGGGCCAGAACGTGCTGCTGGTGATGGACTCGCTCACCCGCTACGCCATGGCGGAGCGTGAGGTTGGCCTGGCGGCCGGCGAGCCTCCTACGGTCAAAGGATATACGCCGTCGGTCTTCGCCAAGCTGGCCCGCCTGGTGGAGCGGGCGGGACGATTCAACCGCGGGTCGATTACCGCCTTTTACAGCGTGCTCATGGAAGGGGATGATCTCCAGGACCCGATCGTGGACGCGGCGCGCTCTCTGCTCGACGGCCACATCATTCTCAGCCGCGCGATTGCCTCCGAGGGGCATTACCCACCAATCGCCGTTCTGGATTCGGTGAGCCGACTCGCCTCCTCGGTAACCACCCCGGAACATCGCCAGCATGCCGCGCGCGTGCGCCGCCTGTTGGCCGCCTATGCGCGCTCGGAGGACCTGGTGCGCATCGGCGCCTACCGGCCGGGCACAGACGCGGAACTTGATCAGGCGCTGCGCGCGATGCCCGCGATCCGGCGATTCCTGGCGCAGGCCGCCAAGGAGAGGATTGGGTTCGCCGACTGCGTGGCCCAGCTCGAAGCGGCGAGCAAGAGTTGACCATCCCGAAGCGGCGCCTCGGCCGGTTGCACCGCATCCGCGCGCTCGAAGAAGACTTGGCCCGCACCGGGGTAGAGGCGGCCGTCGCCGCCGTGCGCCGGGCCGAGAGCGGAGTCGAGCTGGCACTGGCCCAGGAAAAGGCAGCGCGGGGTCTGCGAAATGAGACTCTCCTCCATGCTGGCGCCAACCCTGCGCCATGGCGGCAAGCGGAATCGGAGGCACAGATCCACCGGGTTCTCGCCGTCCGTCACGCCCGCGCACTGCCCGCGCTTGAAAAGGAAGCCGCCGCCAGGCGGGAGGAGTATCTGGAGCGGCGAAGAGAGCGGCAAAAGCTCGAAAAACTGCTGACCAAGGCAGCCGAAGAGGAGCGCGCCGCGGAGGAACGCAGAAATGCGGCCGCCGTGGAGGATATCCTCCAGGGGCGCCGCTGGCACGAGAATCACGAACGGGAGAACCGGCGCGGAGACAGCGACATTTCCCCACAATCGTTTCCGCCGGCATGAGGGTCTATAACCTACAGGACAAATGCGCTAGCGAATGCCAAACGGTTGTTTCCCAGTCCAGTCCGGAATCGAGTTGACGCGTATGTCGGTGCGGGTAGGTATTGGGTCGAACATGAACTTCAGGCTGAAGCCCGCGCTTTGCTGGTAGTAGTTTTGAGCGTTATTGGCGTTGGCAAAAGCTTCCAAATAGACATGTGGAGTTATGCGATAGCCCACACGAATTTTCAGATCATAATTCGGCGCCACAGTCGAGTCGGATGCGTAGATGCTTTGAGTAACCGGCGCGGAGCCAGGCAGCACGGGATAAAGTGGAGACGAGCTTTCGCGCAGGTATTGCATGCCGCCGCTGAATCTTATCTCGTACTCGAACCGGGGATGACGGGAATACCAGGAGATTGGGATGGAAGCGAGATAGTACTGTTGCGGACTGAAGTATCCTCCCTGCCCGAAGGAGAAGTATTTCAAGTTCCGGTTATAGTGCATGCCGCTCGCGTTCACGCCCAGGGTCAACCCCGGCTCCATTTGCCAATAAATACCGCCATTGCCGGAGACGCTCCAGTTGTCCGGCACATGCAGTCCTTGCAAAAACGAGTAGCTGCCCGAGGCGTATTCGCCAAAACGCTTGTACGCGGAGCCGTTCACAGGAGCTGAATCGACGCCCACGGTTCCGGTGTTTGAGACCACTCCTCCCCATCGAAGGTTGGTTCCAGGGTCTCGGGCGCCTGCATAGGAAAGCAGACTATCTTTGACGCTATCGCGCACAGCGGAAAACGTGATCCAGCCGTTTTGGGGACGGTAGCGGATTCCGCCGATCAGGTTGTGCACGGCGAATCCCTGCGGAGAAGTCCCAAATGCCATTCCAAAGTCATCGGTGGATAATTCGGCAAGGCCGCCATAGCCGACTTTGGACTGCTCGTCAAAGTGCGCATAGGCGGGCAAGGTGCCGAACGGGAGGTTCGCGCTGCCGTCGGGTGTGCCGCTGGTTGCGTATACCCCATGGCCCTCCAGGGCGAATCGCACCCGGTTGGAAGCCGTGTAGCTTGCGCGGAAAACATTGTCGTCAACGACAAGGCGGTCAATACCGGCGTCGCCGACTCGTCCAGTGCCCTCCGCGCCGACCGCAATCACGGGCGTATTGCGGTTCTGCACCGCTTCCGCCTCATCCTCCATCTGTTGCTGCTCAGCTTGTTTTTGTGCTTGGACCTGAGCCGATGGTGGTTGGCTGCTCCCCGCTTGCGCGTCGCTTATTTGAGCTTGTGGAACCGTGAGGGTCAGGCTGATGGGGCGAATGCGTCTTGCCTCCATCGCGCCGGATTGTTCTTTCTTGCATGGCGGAGCGGACTCAAACGAGCTCGAGGCGCTGGCGGAATCATTCTCCGCGACGGCGGAAGCAGCCGCGTTTTCCGCGTTCAGCGCCATGAGCGTTTTGGCATCCGGCGCCGCCGTGCCTTGTTCCCTCAGCGCCAGCAGGGCCGATTGCAATTCCTCTTCTCCTTCCTTGTAGTCTCCTCGCGCGATTTCACGCTTGGCCGTCATGTGCATCAGGCCGGGATCACGAGGAAAATGGGAAAGCCCTTGCTGCAGGAAGCGGTCGGCCAACTGGTTCTTGTGCGCGGAGAGGGCCGCGCCTGCCGCCATCCGATAGTCGCCGGCTTGCGCATTGATCATTCCCCAGCTTTGAAAGAGATCGAGGGCCGCGCCTTTGTCATTCCGCTTCAGATAAAGCGTCGCCAGGGCGATACGGATATCCCGATTGAGGGGGTAGATCCGGGCTGCGTCGAGCAAGATGGAGTAAGCAAGCTGCGGGCTTTTCCGGAAATCCAGTGTGGCGCGGCGCACGCTCCACAGAGACCAGAGCTCTTCGACCGTTTTTTGCTGGTTCAAGGTCAAACCCGTGCGCGACTTGTCGCTGAGGAGGAGATCTCCGAGGCCTGGTTGGTTAGGAGAAACTGCGAGCATCGTCCAGGCGGTCTGAATGTCAAGGTTCATCGGGGAAAGTTTGTGCTGGGACGTGTATCGTGCGCGCGCCTTCTCAAGCAGCGGAAGCGCCTCCGGATTGCGGCCTACGTTGGAATACGCGCTTGCCTCGAGAATCAGGAAGTTCGGATCATTTTCAAGCTGGGTGCGAAGAGCTGCTGGAATCCGAGGAATCTCCGCCGTGAGCGTGCTGTCGGCATGCTGCTGGTGAAGCGCGACGAGATAGCCGCGCCAGCCGGCGGCGGATTCCGCGTCAGCGGCGAGGATTTTGCGATAGAGGCCCTGCGCCTGGGAGTAACTGCCCTCGCGCATCCATAGATCGGCTTGTTGGAGCTGCGCACTCTCATCCGGTTGGCGACCGGCCGTTCGAGCCAGATCAAAGGAACGCTGCAGGAAATCTTCGGCTTCGGAGCACATGCCTTGAGCCGAATAGACAACCGCGACAGAATTTAGAAAGTCAGTATTTTTGACAGCCGCATCGTAGGCTTGCGGCGGCATGGAGCGGACAGCCGAGGCGGCGTCCCGGAAATCGGACTCGCGCACATAGGCTCCGATCAGCGCCTGCCAGTTGCTGGCATTGTTGGGCTGCAACTGCGTCGCCTGTAGATAGATGTAGATTGCCTGCCCCGCTTCGCCCTGCTCTAGAAGCTTCCCTGCGAGTTGAAGGCGCAGCGCTATCGCTTCGGGGTTATCAGAGCTTTTGGCGAGCTGCAAGGCTCGACGCAGAGCCTGATCGCTGGCGAGGGACTGGTTGGCTTTGGAATAGACAAGCGCCATTTCAGAAAAGAATTCGGAACCGCTTTCCAACTTCAATTTCACAGGAGGGGGAATGCGCTGCGAGGTGGCGATGGCGTCTTGAGGAGCTTGCGCCGCCAACTGCGCGCGAATCAACCCAAGCCAATTTGCCGGATCGTCTGGATACGACGCGAGCAGCCTATCATAGCTTTTGATCGCTCCCGGATAGTCCCTGGCGCGCATGCGCGCGTCCGCCAATCCGACGAGGGCGTCCTTGTCATTGGGATCAAGCAGAAGCGCCTGCTCGTAAGTGGAGGCGGCAGCTTTCGGGTCTTGTCGATTGAGGGCCGCGGCTTGGTGCATGATGCCCCAAAACCTGGCATTGCGATAGCCCTGATCTACGTCCTTTCTCGATGGGTCAAGCTTTTGGACTTGAGCGAAGAAAGTCTGGGCTTCATTGAATCGGCCTTGGTTCAAACGCACGAATCCCAAGCCGGCCAGAGCGTCTACGTTTTTCGGATCCTGAGTCAGCACCTGCCGGAATTTCGCTTCGGCCTCCGAGTACCTGCGCTCTTCCACCAGCGCGTTGGCAACTCCCAACAGGGCGCCATCGTCAAGCGGACGCAGGGCCAATGCACTTTGAAATGCGGCGATGGCGGCTGCGGAGTGACCCTGTTGTTGATCGCCGGCTCCGCTCTGCATCGCGAGCCAGAAGCGTGCATTCTTCTCTCCGTCACTCGCATCTTGCCTTTGCGGGTCGACCTTGAGAGCCTTGTCAAAATAAGTTAATGCGTCGCTGAATCGCTTTTGATCCAGGCGAACATACCCGAGTCCGACGAGAGCGTCCGCGTCATTGGGGGATTGCTGCAGAACCGCCGTAAACTCAGCAGCGGCTGTCTGCAACTGATTGCCGCGCAGCGCCTTGAAGCCGTCCTCACGCACCTTAGCAGCGGTGGACTGTTGCTGATTTGCACGAAGGGCTGTCGCGGCCGCCTGCAATTGCTGGTTCGGATAGAGCTGTAGATATGCCTCGATTGCAGGCAACGCCTTCGGATTCTGCTTCTCCCATAAGAGAGCCTGCAGCCAGGGAGCGCGGGCTTGCTCGGCAAATCCAGGATCCTTGATCGACTCGAAGATCTGAAAGCCTTCCATCCGAGTCTTTGGATCGTAGGTCAGCAGCGAGGCAAGCCAAAGCCGGTAAGCTTCCTGTTTCGGATGCTCGGCCGAGAGTTGGCGAAGCTGAGAAATTGCTTTTTCTCTGCCTTCGGGGGTCGAGGCTTCAGCCTCATAGAAGGGCTGGGCCCATTTGCCCAAAGGCGGCGGCTGGCCGGCGAATACCTCGCGGTAAATCTCCAGGGCCTCCTTCGGCTTGTGTTGCATCGCGAGGCGCCCGGCGTCATCGAGGCGGCTGCGCTGTTCACGCGTGATCACGTGCAAGTTTTCGATGGCCTTAATGTCAGGATCCTGAGGATCAATTTTGCGCAGCCGATCCAGATAGCCATTCTCCTTGCCCGTCTCGCCATTTTCCTTGGCGTTGCGCGCAAGACCGGCAAGCGCCTCGGTCTGATCGGGGTCCACGAGCAGGACCTTATCCCAGTTCTTAGCAGCTAGATCGATGCGTCCTCGCGCCTCCAGGGAGCGGGCTTTTGCGAGCAGGATGTCGACCCCGCCTTGCGATTGTGCGAGCGTAGCTCCTGGCGCCGCAGCCGCGAGCATCAAGAGCAGGAAAAAGCGAAAAGTAGCTCTCATGGGGAATCAGCCTCGGGTCGTAATCTGCGTTGCCAAACGCCGTTCGGCAACGCGTTCGGATCCAATACGCATCCAGGCAGCAATACCGGCGCAGAGCAACAAAACGATCACGGGGATAAGACCGTAGTATTCAAAGAGCAGAACGGTGACGGATTGATAGCGATCGACTTCGCCGGCGTGATAAGCCGCCGTTCCAACCAGGAAGGATTCAAAGCGCCCGTTGTGAAAGGCAGCCACGCCTCCATACACGGGACCCTGGCGCTCCGAAGGAGTAAAAAGCGCGCGCACAGCCTGAATTGCGTTAGGGCCGCCAGGATCAACTACGACGACTGTGCGACCCGCGTAAAGCGGAGATGGAAAGCTTTCGACAAAGAGTCCGATATTGCCGGCGCCCCCGGCCAGTAGGCCGTGTAGGCGCGCGCTATCGTTCTCGCGGAAAGGCCACTCCGGATGCAGCCAGAGCGTCAATCCCGGAGCTTGATGGACAGGCATCTCAGGTTCGGAAAGATCGAGCGGCATGCTGCCGGCCCATTGCGAGAGGAGCGGTTGGGATGCCGGAGCGCCGATCAGCACAAGATCTTTCTGCCGTACCTGGTCCAGGCCCTCGGGCCCCGTCACCGTAAGGCCGGTGGTGACCGCCCCCGTCTGTCCGCCAAAAAAGCCCGCCATGTCCAGCAACGTTTCGTAGTCGAGGGGCGACGGGTCTTTCGGCATAATGACCGCGGCCCGGCTGCAATCGGGCCACCCGGTGAATGGATAGCCCGCGTCTGCAAACAACTCCAGGCGAGGAAGCACAACCGAGTGGGGAAGCCCGCGAAGATCGAGTGAAGAGTTTCGATCGATCTCGAACGCGGGCGCCCGGTTCAGCGCGGAAGTTTCGCGTCCAAAGTAAAAATCAACTGTGAGCGTGTTGATGTATGGCTGCAGGGCGCCGGTGGGAAGCCAGAAAGTGTCAACCCCTTTCACAGGAGTGGACGCCGGCTTCAATTGAACGCTGTCAACATCCTTTCCATTCAGGCGCACGTTGAGCGCCGGACGGGCAGCTTTGGGCGCACCACTGTACGTATATCTGAGCAGCAAGGGAACCGCTAGCCGCGCGCGCAGGAACAAATCCGGCGGCAACCGAAAATACACATTGATCGAACCCGTGCCTTGCAACCGCAAATGTTCGGCGGTTGTGTATGTGCCGATGGCGGAAATCTCGCGCGTGCTAAGCCAGCGGGGAGCGTCGTAGCGCCTGCGCCGAGCAATCGGACCAGGGGTGGCGCGGATGCTGCCCGCATGGGGCAGCCATGCGGCGCTGGTGAGCGCGCGAGCCGCTTGGAGCAAATCTGCCGAATTGTCGCCCGTGACAATCAAAAGCTTGCCATACGGGTCATGAGGGTTGTCGCGCATGGCTAGCATTGGGCCGGACTCCGATGGCAGTGAAAGACCTTCGAGAAGGTTGGAGCTGCGTAAGGCCAACACAACAGCATTTCCATCGGGAAAAGAACCCACATGGACTGGGAAGCGAACGCCCCGAACGTCGGAAAGCACGCCAAACCAGGAGGCAACGAGCGCGGCGCTCTCCAGCGCGTCATGGTCCGGCTGAACGCCGAAAACGACCGGAAGACTCCAGGAGCGCGATCCGGCCGGATCGAAAAACGGAAGTGGGAGCAAGGCCAAATCGTCTTTAAGGTGCAACCTGGTTCCTCCGAGCGTCAGATTGCTGGCTGGATCAAGCGTCACCCAGGGCGCGCGGTTCGAGCCGCAGTCCGCGCAGGATCCCCGCAGCTGGATTGAGAGCGTGTTGTCGTTGATCAGCAGGTCGGTGGGCAATTCGATCTCGGCGTGCTGGGCGGCTCCAGGCATGAGCGCGACGGACCCAACCTTGGCTCCATTCAGCGTCAACTCAAGGCGTGCTTCGTTGGGCTTCAAAGATGGCGCGGCGTAATTGAGCTGCAACGTTGCCTGGGTGGTTATCTTGGTGACCGATTCATCAAAGAAAAATCGAAGGGATGCGCCATTGCCGCGCATTGAAAGGTCTTTGGTCGCGCCGGCAGCGCCAAGTCCGAACTCATCGTGAAAATTGATTGGCTGTTCTTGGCTCGGCTCCGGTGCCGCGCTGCCGGGCGCTGCAGAATACGCGTTAAGCGCTCGCGCGGGAGAAAGGGCAACGCTCGCCAAAAGCAACATCGGGACAACAGTAAAGGCAGCTTTGCGCTTCGCCTCCAGAGGCGGGAGGTCGGCTTCGGCAGACGGGCGTGGGAGCAAAAGTCCAAAGGGTAGGATCGCGATGCCCCGCAGCCCCAGCAGGCATATCTGGAGCAGGCTGCCGAGCGGCTGGTCACGGAGTTGCGAGGCGTGCAGGAATTGCCGTGCCCGCCGGCGCGAGTTTAGCAGGTCTGCTATCTCTTCTTGCTGGCGGCGATTGAGATCCGGAAAATAGAGGTGCTGGACACGACCGGCGGAATGCGCCGCCAGCGCAGGAATTTCGCAGCGGTCGAGCCCCTCGCCCAACTGCAGGAGAACAGGCGAGCCGCGGGCGAGATCCAAAGGAGATTTCATCTTTAGGGCCGCGCTATTGCACGACAGCCGCACTGTGGCGCCTTTGAATTCATCGCTGGCTCCGAGCACGGGCGCGGCATGCAGTTTCAGGATGGCGGGCACGCGCGCCCGCATCGATGCGCCGGCGCGGAGGTTCCGCCTCTCCCAAGCAACCGATACTGCGACCGACAGTATCATCGCGTTGTACAAGGCCCAGACCCCGTTCATGATCACGGCGGGGCGGTGCGCCGGATCAGCGAAATAGCGATGCTCGCCCATCACAAGGCCGGCTACATTGAGCGCAAGAAGAAATAAGTAAGGCAGAGCGATGCGCAGATCGAAATAGGACCGCCGCAGGATTCCGCCCTTGCTTGTAACGTTGAACCGGCCCAATTTCGGATTAATGAGCGCAAGCAGCGTGGGGAAAAGAATGTAGGGCGCGAGAACAACCTCGTAAATCTCGCTCCAAAATGAAAAACGATAGCGCCCTTGGATGCGCGAATTTGTAAGAGTCGAGAGCGCGAGGTGGGGGGCCGCATAAGCCAGCACCGCCCAGGTATAGCCATAGATATTCACCTTGCCGAAAAGCAGATATACCAATGGAACAGTGAGAAAAATGAGGCGCGGGACGGCAAATAGGAAGTGGGTTGTGGCATTGAAATAACAAAGCCGTTGGGGGAGCGTAAGCCCGGAGCGGAACAGAGGGTTTTCGATGCGGAGAATCTGGGTCATCCCCCGGGCCCAGCGGATGCGTTGACCGATGTGCGCGGCCAGGCTCTCCGTGGCCAAGCCCGCAGCCTTGGGAATATTGATGTACGCGCTATTCCACCCCTCCCGCTGCATACGCAGTGCTGTATGGGCATCTTCGGTCACGGTCTCCACCGCGATCCCGCCAATCTCATCGAGCGCTTTGCGCCGCAACACTGCACACGATCCACAGAAAAAACTTGCATTCCACAGGTCGTTCCCGTCCTGCACCAGTCTGTGAAACAATTCGCCTTCGTTGGGGACTCTGCCGAATTGCCCGAGATTCCGTTCGAAAGGGTCGGGAGAATAGAAGTGATGAGGCGTCTGCACCAATCCCAGGCGATCATCCCGAAGGAACCATCCCAAAGTCGTCTTCAGAAATGAGCGTTCAGGTACGTGGTCGCAATCGAAGATAGCAACAAATTCGCCGCTGGCGCCCTCAAGCGCATGATTGATGTTCCCCGCCTTGGCGTGAGCGTTGTCGCCCCGCGTCACATATTCCACGCCGACCTGCGCCGCAAACTCACGAAATTCTTCACGGCGGCCGTCGTCGAGCAACATAACGCGCATTTTGTTTCTTGGGTATTCCATCGCTCTTGCAGCGGCAATCGTGCTCCTGACAACATGCAGGGGTTCGTTGTAAGTGGGAATGAGGACGTCGACGGTCGGCCAGTTTTCGGGATTGCCTTCCAGCGGCAGAGGAGGCCGGCGCAATGGCCGCAGCGTCTGGAAATATCCGAGAACGAGGGTGGAAAAAGCAAAAAATTCGGCTCCCAGAAGCATCAGGACAAAAATCGTGTCCCACTGGCGGATATGGCCGGCGCTTGTTATTCCTTGCCAGGTTTGGACCACTCGCCAATAGCCGTAACGCAGAGTGCTGAAAACCGATGCCGCCATCAGCAGCGCGGTAATGGCGAGGGACCCTCGAATTTTGTTCAGAACGACGGCGAGCAGGATCAGTACGCCGCCGGCGATGGCCTGTTCCTTCCAAGCCAGCGGCAGAATCACAATGGGACACAGCGCGACGCTCAGTGCCAAAGCCATAAAGCCCAGAAATAGCAGCTTGACGCGCACAGCCCACCCGGATTGCGGCAGGGTTCCGCTCACGGAGGAATATACCTATGCGGAAAAGCGCCGGCTGCGGCGGCTCAGAAGCGGCCGGAGAGAAACGGCCGATCGCGGCTTTGGTTGCATCTGGCTGGTGGGGAGTTGTTTCATGAGCTCCTCGAATAGGGTCTCTAGATGCCGGCCGGCCATTTACCCGTCAGCACCTCAACATCTCAGCGACACCCTCCCCCAGGTTGTCGCAGATTGTTAATTGGGTGCATTTGCGCGCAATTTGGTTGTTCTCGCAGCGTCTTTGGAATTCGCGCATTCGCGTCACCCTCGGGGGGTGTCACGCTCAGGCGGTTGAAGTTATCTGAGTTTGTGGGCGCAAAATGTGCGTCGGAAAAAGCCGATTCGTCCGCATTCGGCATCCAAAATCAAGAACTCCAAACCCAGACAAAGAGAGGTGAAATGAGGCTAAAGCCGATCTTGATTTTGTCTCTGATGACCCTCATTGGCCGGATGAGTTGTTCCGCGCAGGATTGGCAGTCGCTCTGGAAACATTACACGGCCACATTCATGGACAACCAAGCGCGGGTGATCGACCACAGCAGAGGCGATTGCACCACTTCCGAGGGCCAAGCGTATGGGATGTTCTTTTCGCTTGTTGCCAATGACCGCTCGCGCTTCGACGGCTTGCTTCGCTGGACAGAGCAAAATCTGGCCGGGGGAGATCTGGCCGCCCATTTGCCTGCATGGATGTGGGGCCGCGCCCCGAACAATCAGTGGCGCGTGCTCGACAGCAACTCCGCCGCCGATGCTGATGTCTGGATGGCCTATACGCTGCTTGAAGCGGGCGAGGCTTGGAATGAGCCGCGTTACACGAAACTGGGTCTCGGGCTGACGCGCCAGATTGCTGCCCAGGAAGTAATGCAGGCGCCGGGGTTTGGCGCAATGCTCGCCCCGGGAGCGCATGGTTTCCAACATGACAACAGTTACAGGTTCAATGGGAGCTATGTTCCGCTGCAATTGATTCTGGGGCTCAGTCACTTTGCACCCCAGGGCCCATGGGGACAGGTAGCCGCAAACATCCCCGCCCTTATAAAAGATTCAGCACCCCATGGGTTCGTCTCCGATTGGATCGATATCACAACCGGCGGCAAAGTGAAGGCGTCACCTGGCGTTGGAAGTTACGATGCGATCCGGGTATATCTTTGGGCCGGCATGTTGGACAAGGCTACGCCCCATCGCAATGAAATACTGAACGCAATTTCAGGAATGGCAACCTACCTGCGCACAAATCCCATCCCGCCGGCAAAGGTTCTTCCGGACGGAAGGGTTGAAGATCCGAAAGGGCCAGTGGGGTTCTCCGCTGCATTGATCCCATACGCCGCGGCCCTCCAAGACAACAAGGTCAAGAATGAGTTAGTATCTCGCGTGCAGTCTGAGTATAAAGCGCAAACCGGATTGATCGGAACTCCGCCGATGTACTATGACCAGAATCTGGCGCTATTCGGCCTCGGGTTCGAACAGCAGCGTTTCAGGTTCGACGCAAAGGGTTCGCTCGACCTGTGGTGGAGACAGAGCTGAACTCGCTCCGGCTGTTACTGGCTGCGAACAATCCAAATCAATTGCCCGCCGCGATCACCACCCAGCCGTCCGGAAGCCGGTACTCGCCGAGTTTCCGGTCAAGGACCAACTGGTAGCACCCAGCCTGCGTAATCTGCGGCGCCGAGGTCAGCTCGTCCAGAAACAGGATGCCCTCCCCCCTTGAGTGGAAGGAATTTCGGCGGTACCCATTCCGCGCGGTCCGCAGATATTCGGGGCAGACCGCGGAGATCGACGCGATCGAGTTGCACCGCTCGAATATCGAGGAAATCGCACTTCCGGTCGGCGGCGACTTGGGCGACGATCTGCGACTTGCCGACGCCGCAGGCACCCCAGACGTGGAGGGGCACACGTTCACTGATCAGCGCATGAAACGCTTCGTAGTGTTCTGAAGGTTTCACCGGATTCGGATCCTTTCGGCGATTCAGGGAGAGGTGGCGCGCACAGGTTGGCGGAGGCACCTGTTGCTTTCCCAATGGAAATGTGACATTCTCCTGTTGGTAGACCAATGGTGAGAGATGGTGGTGCCAATTTCATGAAGACGAAGAAGGACGTACAGCCGGGGACCCTGGCCCTGATGGTGCTGAAAACGCTTGACGTACTCGGCCCCCTGCACGGGTACGGCATCGCCCGGCGGATAGAGCAGATCAGCGGCGCCAAGCTCTTCGTGAACCAGGGAACTCTCTATCCTGTACTGCTGAGGCTGGAACAGGAGGGTGCGGTCGACTCGGACTGGGGGCCCTCTGAGAACAATCGGCGTGCGCGCTTTTATCGACTGACACGCACTGGGCACAAGCTCCTCGAAACCGAAAGGCGGGATTGGGAGCAGACCGCCGCGATCATCGCACGTTTCTTTGAGGTGAAGGCGGAGGATCTGGCATGAGAGCCCTGAAGCGCTTCTTTGTTCGGATGCAGAATTTCGTAATGAGCCGCGGCGGCGACGAGCGCCTCCGGGAAGAGATGGCGTGGCATGTAGAGGCCCAGACGGAGGAACTCGTCCGCGCTGGAGTTTCCGCGGAGGAAGCTCACCGTCAGGCGCGATTGAGATTCGGAGCCGCGGAAGCGGTGCGTGAACAATATCACGCTGAGGAAGGACTGCCCTTTGCTGAGAACGTTCTCCAGGACACGCGCTTTGCTCTGCGCCAGCTCGGCAACTCGCCCGGTTTTACATTCATCGCGTTGCTAATACTGGCCTTGGGCATCGGCGCCAACACCGCGATCTTCTCCCTCGTCAATGCGGTGCTGATCAGAAAGCTTCCCGTAGTTGATCCGAAGATGTTGGTTCGTCTAGGCGATCAGAACGATTGTTGCGTTGGCTACGGAGTTCACGATAACGGCGATTATTCCGTCTTCTCAACAGCCGCGTGGCAGCAATTAAGGGAAAATGCTCCCGAGTTCGAGGAACTCGCCGCAATGCAATCCGGGTTCGAATCGCAGCCGATCACTGTGAGACACGGGGGCGCACAGCAATCGGCGCATCCTGCAATCGGCGAGTTCGTGTCGGGTAACTATTTCCGCATGTTCGGTCTGAGTCCAGCGATAGGCAGGCTGTTCTCCGACGCTGACAACGGCGAAGGCGCCTCCCCTACGGCTGTGATGAGCTACCAGGCCTGGAAGAACTCTTACGCGGGAGATCCGGCAGTTGTGGGCAGCACTATCTATGTAAATTCCAGACCGGTGACAGTGATTGGGGTAGCGCCTGAAGGTTTCTTCGGTGACCGCCTTTCGTCCACCCCACCCGATCTTTACCTGCCGATTGCATCTGCGCCTGCGCTCGCGAATGCGTCCTACGAACACGATCCGGCGGCGAACTGGCTCTATCTCATCGGACGGTTGAAACCCGGAGTGTTGCTCCCCCCGTTGCAGGTGAAGTTGAGCGCCGAGCTGCGTCAGATACTGGCGCCAGTCCGCACCTTCTCGAACGAGCCGGACCGGTCTCGGCTGCCAAAAGTGCACATCGTGCTCACGCCCGGCGGGGCGGGCATCCGCAGCATGAACGAGCAATATTCGCTCGAGTTGCACCTGCTGATCGCGATCTCGGGACTCGTGCTGCTGATCGCCTGCGCCAATGTTGCGAATCTGCTGTTGGTCCGTGGCATGGGGCGCCGGGCAGAGCTCTCCGTGCGCACAGCTCTCGGCGCAACACATTCCCGCTTGGTCCGGCAGCTGCTGACCGAGAGCCTCATTGTGGCAATGCTGGGAGGCTTGGCGGGTATCGCCGTTGCGTATGGCGGCACGCGGATTCTGCTCGCCATGGCTTTTCCGAATGCTCGGGGATTGCCTATTCCAGCGAGTCCGTCTCCAGTGGTCCTGATCTTTGCCATTGCATTGTCCGTAGTGACGGGTACTCTGTTCGGAGTGGCTCCGGCGCTGATGGCTGCGCGCACAGACCCAATCGATGCACTGCGAAACGGGGCCCGGTCGGTGGCTGGCGGCGCGACGTTGTTGCAACGCGGATTGGTCGTAACTCAGACCGCGCTGTCTCTCGTGCTTCTGGTGGCGGCTGGCCTGTTTCTCCAAAGTCTCAACCGCTTACAGAAAGTGAACCTCAATCTGGACGCGAGCAATCGCTACATCGTCCACATCGATCCACAGGCAGCAGGGTATCTGCCCTCTCAACTCGGGTCTCTCTATCGGTCGATTGAGCAGCGATTCGACGCGATTCCCGGCGTCGCGCATGTGGGCGTTTCCACCTATACTCCGATGGAACTCTGGAATGACAGTTGGACCGTCCAGGTCCAGGGGCGCCCGGACCTCCAGGCTAATGCTTCCTACGTGAGAATCAATCCCGATTACTTCGCTTCGGTCGGAACGCGCCTGCTCTTCGGGCGCGGCATCGGCCCACAGGATACGCCAACATCCACCGCCGTCGCGGTTGTCAATCAGGCGTTCCTCAGGAAGTTCTTGAAGCCAGGCGAGAACCCTATTGGGGAGCACTTCGGCGCAGGCCCGAGCCATGCGGGCGACTACGAGATTGTGGGAGTGGTCGACAACACGGTTTACACCACGGTGCAGCACAAAGACCACCCGATGTATTTCTTGTCGCTTCTGCAGCGACCGGCAACCGACAAAGGTCCGATTGATGAGGACTACGATCTTTACGCGAGAACCATCGTTCTCGAAACCGGCCGCCCAATCACCAATCTTGAGTCACTGACGAGACGGACGCTTGCTTCCATTAATCCCAATCTCGCAGTTCTGAAATTTGAGAGCTTCGACCGGCAGATCTCCGATCAGTTCGGAGATGATCGAACAATCGCTGAGCTCACGACGTTTTTCGGAGCCCTTGCGTTGCTATTGGCCATGACCGGTTTATACGGGGTCACCGCCTACTCCGTGTCCCGGCGCACAAACGAAATTGGCATTCGCATGGCTCTGGGTGCAGAGCGACTGCATGTTGTGAAGATGGTCGTTCGAGGGGCCTTTACGCAACTGCTCTTCGGCATCTTGATCGGGCTGACTTGCGCAGTCCTGTGCGTTCGGTTTGTGCAGGCGATCCTCTACGAGGTAAAGGGTGTCGATTTGACAGTGATGCTGGCTGCAATCCTTCCACTGATGTTGGGCGCGACTATTGCCGCTTTGGTCCCAGCGCTTCGCGCCGCTTCGATTGACCCGATGCGAGCCTTGCGCGTGGAATAAAGCTGCGCCCGTCCGAAGGCCAGAAACAAAAGTTTCAAGTTTCTCCTTCGTGACGGTTCAGTGCATCTCCTTCACTTTCTCCGGCACCTTGCGGAAGACCTGGTTATAGACCTCGTGAGCCAAATCTATTGACTCCTCGATCGCTTGCCGCGTGGGTACCCCCCGCACCGCCCGCGCTTGAGAAGGAAGCCTCCGGCAGACGGGAGGAATATCTGGAACGGCGAAGAGCGCGGCAAAAGCTCGAAAAACTTCTGACCAAAGCGGCTGAGGAAGAGCGCATCGCGGAGGAGCGCAGAAGCGCAGCCGCCGTGGAACGACTTTTTCAGGGACGCCGCTGGGACGAAAGCCGGGAAGGGGAGAACCGGCGCGGAGAGTGCGACATAAGTTTTCACTAATCTTCCGTCCGGGCAAGATGGCAAGCAAAATGCTGAACCATCGCTGAATGAATGGCCCGATAGCCATGGCGACCGCTGTGAATATCCCGGTGCAATCGCTGGCGCCGCCCCCCGGCGCCGCGCCCTTCCAGGCGAATGCCGCCCGTCTTGGTGGCTCCCCCCAACAGCGCTTGTTGCAGCAATCTTCAGATGGGCAATTTTCCGGAGCGTTCCAGGCGGCGCAAGATACGGCGGCTCCGTCCGAGGTAGGGCGGCCGCTTGCGGCCGGAGCGAACACCCGCTCGGGCAGCACAATGGGCCTCGCAGCCACTCCGCAAGATCAAATCCTGGCCGGTCTTGCCGCCAATCCGCTTAAGCTCACTCCAGCGGCCGGGCTGAACTTTTCCGCGTTGGCGGAACCGGAAATCGACGTGAAATCTGGTGCGAACGCCAAAGCCGCCATGAATCAAGCGCTGGTGACCGCCGGAAAAACAGCAGGGCGGGGGCAGGGGCAATCGACAGCGCACATGAAAACAGCGAAGCCTTCGCCGGCCGCCACCGGCCCCGCGCAGGGAAGCACAGCAAACCAGGCGGCGATGACTACGCAGACTCTAGCAGCTCCGATTTTCGAGCGGATTGTAAGTAGGACTGCAAATTCTCCTCAGTTGGCGCGAGGCGCGGCCGCAGGCTCCACGCCGGCGAGCCTTCCAGTCGCTGCGGATGCGCAGCGGCGCATCCCGATTGGCAGCGCGCTTCCGCTCACCCCGAAAACCGCAGAACCGGCAAAAGCAGCGGAGCAACGGACCATCGCAGCAGGCGTTCTCCTGCTCCCAGCCCGAGGCGCGGCTCAAGAGGGCATCGGCGCCGCAGCAAAAATTGATACGGGAGCCCCCGGGAAGATGCAAAGCACTGCGAGCCAACAGGCCCCGGCCCAACCGTCTCCAGCGCAACCGGCGCAACCCTCCACGGCGAAATCGGCAGGCACGGATACGCCGGCAGAATCGAAAGCCGGCGTGGAGTGTCCGTCCGGTCCGGCGCCGGAAAGAGAAATTCATCAGGAGAATGGCAAGGCATCTGTCCCCGGAGGCGCCGGCACACCGGGTACAGCGAAAGATCCGGCCGCGGGGCGCGGGGTCGCGGCGGAGCGCGCAATTCCGGCCTCCCCCGCGGTTCCGCCGCAAACGGCAGCGGCGGTTCCCAGTAATCTTCACGGTCCAGGCTCCGCGCCGGCCGGGCTGCCCCTTGCGCCGGGGGGGTCCACGGCGACTGGAAATGCTTCCTCCAACACCGCAACCACGGCGACCAACCCCCACGCCCTGCTCGACTCTGGCGGAGCCGGAGGATTGGCCGGGCACGATGCGCAGTGGCAGCTCTCGCCGAACCGCGTGGAGGCCGGCTTCGCCAGCTCGCAGAACTCCTGGGTGTCGGTAGTAGCGCAGCGGCAAGACGGGCATTTGACGGCGGCGCTCGCCTCGGAATCGCTCTCGGGAAAGGAAGCGCTGCAGTCGCTGCTGCCGCAGTTGAGTCAGCATCTGGCGCAGCGCCAGGTGCCAGTAAGCCAGCTTGGAGTTTCCGTGTCGCAGCAATTCTCGCCTGGAGCGGGCTCCGGTGGCTCCGGGAACAGGCAGGGAGGACATTCTGAACCCGGTTCAGCGCGTCTTCCGCAGAGCCGCCCGCCATCGCCCAGTGCAGAATTCGCGCCGGCGGGGCCGGCCGGCGCCGCTCCCGCCCCGGCGCCGGGACGCAGGATCAGCTTGCGGGTTTAGGACCGCGGATTAGAAACGTAACTATATCTATTTCGAGAATGGTGGAGGAGCAAAAAGATGAACCTCAGCAGCATCGTGCAGCAGCTTGAATCAGAGCAACAGCATCAGGCGGTGGCGCGGCCAACCGCGGCGGCAAGCTCGACCGGCTCCGCGGCGGCGAGCTCCAGCACAACGCCCGCGACGGGCGAAGCGACGATTACAGCGGACGACTTTCTCCAGCTGCTCGTCAGCGAGCTGCAGAATCAGGACCCCACAGCGGATACGGATCCCAATGAGTATGTGAACCAGTTGGTCAACGTCAACAGCCTGCAGCAGCTCATCTCCATCAATCAGGAAGTGGGAGATATCACGCCATCCTCAAACGGGTCAGGGGCCGCTTCAAGCAGCGTCTCCAATGCCTTGGCTGGCGCGCCGGCTTCTTCGCTCGCGGTGCAAACCGCAAACGCGCGGACGGGCTACACGGCATTCGCGTCCCAGGCTGCCTCCGCCGCTGCATCGTCCCCAGCCTCTCTTCCGGCTCCAGACCGGGCCGCCGGGGTCTTCGACGATATCGCGTCCCAGCTCGCCAATCCCGCGATTTCGGCAGAGTGGCAGCCGAAGAGCAGCGCCGTGCATTGAGAGACGCGGGCACAAAAATGCACGCCCGGGTTTCGGGGTAAGGCTTTTTCATCATCCAAGGCCGGCGGGCTGTTGCCGCTCGGCCGGTCTTTAGGAGAACAGATATGGCATCTTTTTCGATTCCGCTCACCGGGTTGGTGGCCGACTCCACCGCCCTCAACACCATCGCGAACAACCTCGCCAACATGAACACCACAGCCTATAAGGATCAGACCACCAGCTTCTCTAATCTCTTCTACCAGCAGCTTGGCAACTCCGGCTCCGGCGACCCGATCGAGGAAGGACTGGGAGTCCAGGTGAATTCGACGCAGACCAATTTTTCTCCCGGCACCATCAACTCGACCCCCGGCGTCGGCACCGACATGGCCATCAACGGCAACGGCTTCTTTGTTGCGCAGGACGGCAATGGACAGCAATATCTCACGCGCGCCGGCGACTTCACCACCAGCGCGGACGGCAACCTGACCACGACGGATGGATTCGACGTTTTGGGCTATCCGGCGGTGAACGGAGCGATCAACGCCAACGGCGCAGCTACGCCGATTGTGATTCCGGTAAATTCGGCCCAGGCGCCGCAGGCCACCCAGAACATGAGCATCGACATGAACCTCGACGCGACGGCGGCCACGGGAACCGTGGTTCCGGTGCCGGTCACCCTATATGATTCCCTGGGCAGCGCGCAACAAGCGACCGCCACCTTCACCGCCGAGGGCGGCGGCCAATGGAGCTATCAGATCGCGGTGCCGGGAGCGACCGCGAACGCCGCCGCGTCGGGCACGCTTCAGTTCAATGGCTCCGGCACGTTGACCAGCCCCGCGGCAAATGTTAGCGGAGTCTCCTTCTCCAATCTTCCCGATGGCGCGAATCCTCTTACCTTCAACTTCAATCTTTTCGACGCGAACGGAAACCCGACGATTACCCAGACTGCCGCTTCCTCCGCAGCGACGGGAACTCCCCAGGATGGATACGCAAGCGGCCAATACATGGGGCTAAGCGTGGACCCCAGCGGCATTCTCTCCGCCACCTACTCCAACGGAACAACCGAGCCGCTGGCGCAGTTGGCGATCGCCGCGGTGACCAACGAGCAGGGCCTGATGCCGGTGGGCGGCAATAACTATCAGACGACGCTGGCCTCGGGCCAGGCGAGCCTGGGAGTCGCCGGGAGCGCGGACCGGGGCACCATCGAGGGCGATTCTCTCGAGGCCTCGAATGTGAACATCTCCACCGAGTTCTCTAATCTCATCGTGGCCCAGCGGGCCTTCGAGGCAAACGCCAAGTCCGTAACCACCTTCGATACAGTCATGCAGGACACCATCGGCATGGTGCGCTAGGCATTTTCCCGGGGGCGCGCCGCAGTACCCAGCAGCGCAATCTTGCGATGGCGGGTCCCCCGTGCAAATCTTCACCCTCCGGTCTGGCGGCGGCCGCGAGTCCGGCAGCGGCATGCCCGGTGCCCTTTGCAGCGGCTGAAAGGCCGAGGTTCCCCAGGTATGGCGACAAGCGCAATACGCGAGACCAAGGACGAAACGAAGAAGGAAGCAGAAGCCGCGACTCCCAGAAAGGGCGCCAAGTTGGCGGCGGCCGCGGTTCTCCTGCTGCTTGCCGGCGCCGCCGGAGGCTATTGGATGGGCCACGCGGGAATCGGTCTTCCGGGCCTGTCTCTTGCTCATGCCTCAACCAAATCGACTGCCGGGGAGCGCCGCGCAGCAGCGCTTCAGGAGGTGGCTCTCGATCCCTTCCTGGTCAATCTCGCCGGAGGCCAGGGATACCTGAAGCTGGCGATGACTCTCGGCATGGACCAGAATCCGGCTGCGGGCGCCTCCAACGAACCGCCGGCGCTGGCGCGCTCCGCGTTGGTGCGCGACGCCATCCTGCAGACGCTCTCCAGCCAGAACGAGGATGCGCTGCTCACCGGCGAAGGCCGGGACGCGCTCAAGCAAACCTTGAGGGCCGCCTTGAAGACCGCGGCGCCCGGTCTTCCGCTGGAGCAGATCTACTTCACCGAATTTCTTGTTCAACGCTAAGAGAACCCCATGGACGATTTGGCGCTAGCTGAAATCAAAGGAGACGCTGCGGCGGCGGCA
>JAICYR010000214.1 GCA_025934135.1 Acidobacteriaceae bacterium
AAGGCGGAGATGCCCTGCGGACGCAACTTGCGGACGATGGCGTTGATGGTGGTGGCCTCGTCCGTGAAGCGCAGGCCCTTGATGTTCCCGGGGACCACGATGGTCGGCGTTTCTTTTAGCGTCAGACCAATGAAGGCGATTTTGAGGCCGTCGGAAGTCTTCACCACGTAGGGCGGGAAGATGGTCTTGCCGGATGCCTCGTACACATTGGCGGCGAGGTACTGGAACTTCGCGCCTTCGAACGGGACGTGCGTGCCGACGAATGCACCCTTGCACGAGTTGGAGTCATGGGGGATGCAGCCGCCGTGCTGTTTGCGCTGAAGTTCAGCGACACCTTGATCGAACTCGTGGTTGCCGACGGCGTTGATGTCGAGGCCCATGCGGTTCATCACCTCGACGGTTCCCTCGTCGTGAAAGAGTGTGGAGACGAGAGGGGCAGCGCCGGTGAGATCCCCGGAGGATACGACCACGTGGAGCGGGTTCTCGCTTTTGAGGCGGGCGACGTAGCCGGCGAGGTAGTCCGCGCCGCCAACGGGAACCTCCGGGTCGCTGGGGGTGGCGCGAAATTCCCCCGGCGATTGCAGGTTTCCGTGAAAATCATTGAACGCGATAATTTTTACGGTGACGTCCTGCGCGTGCAGGGTCGCAGACAGGAAAATGAGAAGGCCAATGCTTCGAACGACTCGTTGCACTGCGCGCCCCTCCTGCTGTTCTCAATGTATCTCGTCACGGATAGCTCGTATGGGCCACGCCCTCGGCGGCTGGCATCCACCGCAGCTCGCGACTCTGACCTCAAGAGCCCCGGGTAAGTCAACGAAGCCGAGCGGATCTCTTCGCAAAATACTCTTGGTCAAGTATTTTTACTTTCCTCCATAGGAGGCTTAGAAGTCCTACAAATAACAGCAGTCCCAGTATTCCAAGTGCGGCCGAGATCAATAGGTGGTTGCGGATAGTGTCGAGAGATAAAATGCACGTCACTAAAATTCCACCGAATAGTGCTAAGCAGGCGGAGGCCAACCACTCTGAGGGGGGTCGACGAATCGTGCGGTCTACGATCATCCCCCAGACCAACGTAGCTATGAAGGCGAAAGCCACATAGGCAAGTACGAGGAATATGTTCATTTACTTCCTCCAACAAGTCTCCGCATGCGGAGCAAGTGTATCCGTAGATCTCGATAAATATCGAGACTGTCACACCACCAGGTGCTGGCATTGTGAACGCCCCAGCGTCACCTCCGCGCACCGCAGCATCAAACCCGGCAGACTGTTATCAGCAGTGGCCCACGGCATCGCATGCATCAGGAACACCTGTTCGTCCTCGAGGACTCCACCCACATCGCCGCGCCGCTGGAACGCGTCTTCCAGCTCTCATGCTCGCTGGCCATCGTGGAGCGCGAGCTCGGCATGCGCCCCGTGGCCACGCCCGATATCACTCGCACTTCGGGCCTTGCCACCGCCGGCGACCGCATCCGTTGGGAGGGATGGCAGCTCGGCTTCTGGAACTACCACGTCTCCCTCATCTCCGCGTACCGCCCCTGCGAGTTCTTCCAGGACACCATGCTCGCCGGCAGATTCCGCTTCTTCCAGCACGACCACAGCTTCACCGCAGCCGGCGCTGAGGTGCTGCTGAAGGACACCGTCCGCTTCTCGCTGCCTTGGGGATGGGCCGGGCAGCTCGCTGGACGATTCATCCTCGCCCCGCACATCGCCGCTCTCATGCGTCGGCGCTTTGCCCTGCTGAAGCGCATCGCCGAGTCGGACGAGTGGCGCGCCTACCTGCCCCACGCCGCGTGACAAAAAAACAAGAGAGGAGCCGTTGGGCTCCTCTCTCTGTCTTGCCAAAATCATTGCCGTCAGGCTGCCATGTCATTTCCCGTCGAGTCCAAGCTGTTCGCCAGGCGTGCCGCCACGGCCGGCAATCCAAACAGCGCCACCACGGTCAGTGCCGTCGAAGCCAGATCGTTGCGGTAGAACGGAATTCCCGCCACGTAGCTCTGGCCCAACCCCGCCAGCGTATGCGTGTACATGCCGTCCATCCACACCGCAAAGTTCGAGATCAGGAAGAACGAAGTCGGCGTGGCAATGGCTGCGGCGGCGACGCGCACGGGCGTCACCTTGCGCAGCAGCCCCATGCTCGCCACGCAGACTCCCACATACCAGGCCCAGGTCAGCAGATACGACGAAGCGTGAAACGGATAGCCGTAGCCATACACCGTCATCCAGTAGTCGGTCGCCATCAGTGCTGCCAGCACGCCCGCAACCTGCATCGCCGCCCGGCGGGGCGAGCCCGACCCCATCCGTGACCCGACAAACAGCAGGCATCCTCCCATCAGGGAGAAGCCCCAGCTCTGCTGGTGGAACGCCACAGGAAGGATGCGGCTGAGAACTGCGAGCGCTAGAACAAAAATGACAGACATAGACAAAACGACCTCTCGGGGAGAAAAACCCTGCAGACCTTGATTGTCCCGTCTTGCGGCTGCGGGGTCAACTGCCGCACCTCCCAGGCTTCCATTCCCGCGACCTATGCCTCCATCACCACCACCGCCAGCGCCGTCTCCCCCGAGTGCGTCAGGCTCAGCGAGATCCGCGTCACCCCCAGCGCCCGCGCCCGCACCGCCGCCCTCCCATGCAGCTCCAGCCGCGGAGCCTCTCCCGGAGCCCGCACCACCTCCAGCTCCTTCCAGCTGATTCCCCGGCTGATCCCCGTGCCCAGCGCCTTCGCCCCTGCCTCTTTGGCCGCGAACCGTGCCGCAAAGCTCTGCGCAGCGGTCTTGGTCCGGCTCTGGCAGTAGGCAATCTCCCCCGCCGTATACACGCGCTGAAGAAAATGATCGCCATAGCGCTCCATGGAGCGGGCAATCCGCGGAATTTCGGCAATGTCGGTGCCCAGACCCAGGATCATGGCTCAGATTTCAGCTTAGCCGCACCGGAGGAATTGCAGCAAAGTATTGATGTTGCTGGATTCAGCCTGAAACTCCAGACCCCGAATGAGCATCCATTCTTTCTATATGCTGCAAACCCCGTCCATCCCCTCCGGAGTTTCGGCTCCCGGCGGGAATGATACCCTCTGAAAGCAAAGGCATTTTGCTTCAGATCGTGCGTTTTTCAAGCGCCGGACCTCGGCTTGTGGCCCGGCGATAGCTTCAATTTGAGAGCAACTGAGGAGATTTATGCCCAGCCAGCAGGAGGTCCGGTGGTCACAACTGAAGGTCGGCGTGATCGTTCTGATCTCCGTCGTCATTCTGACCACCCTGCTGTTCCTCATGACCAGCTCCTCTGGCATGAGTCTCTTCTCGCACAAGCTCACCATCACCACCTATTTTGAGAACGCCGCCGGCCTTCGTCCCGGAGCCGCCGTCAATCTGCAGGGCGTCACGATCGGCACCGTCAAGAGCGTCACCGTCACCAGCGCGCACGACCGCAAGCTCACCCCGGTCCAGGTCGTCATGAAGATCGACCCCAAGTACCAGCCCGATCTGCACAAAGACTCCAAAGCCGCGCTCAGCACCGTCGGCGTCCTCGGCGACACCATCGTCGACATCAACAGCCAGGTCGCCACCGGCCCCATGCTGCGCGACGGCGACGAGCTCCCCACCGAAGAAACCCCCAGCATCCAGGACGTCGTCAAGGCCAGCCAGGGCACCATCGAAAACGTCAACGTCCTCATCGCCCACATGAACAACATCGTGGACGCCATGCAGTCCGGCAAGGGCTCCGTCGGCCAGCTCATCAACAACCCCGGCCTCTACAACAAGTTCGACTCCGCCGCCGGCCAGATCCAGAAGCTCACCGCCAAGCTCAACTCCAACGACAACACCATCGGCAAATTCTTCAATGACAACGGCGAGATGTACAACCGCCTCAACGACGTTGTCGGCCGCGTCGACACCATGACCAAAGACCTCCAGGCCGGCAAAGGTTCCGCCGGCAAGCTGCTCACTGACGAAGCCGTCTACAACAACCTCAATCAGTCGCTCGCCAACCTCAACACCATCCTGGCCGACATGCAGGCCGGCAAGGGTTCCGCCGGCATGCTGCTCAAGGACCCCGCCTTCGCCCGAAACCTGAACGACACCCTGCAGAAGACCGACGCGCTCGTCACCGGCATCAACGCCGGCCAGGGCACGCTCGGCAAACTGGCCAAAGACGACGCCGCTTACGCCAATCTCAACAAGCTGCTCACCGAAAGCACCAGCCTCGTCACCACCATCCGCCAGGACCCCAAGAAGTACCTGACCATCCACCTCAAAATCTTCTAGGCCCCCGCAGCGCCCCGAACCGCCCAATTTTCCCTATACTGAAGTGCGCTCCTCCGGGCCGCCTGCGGACCCATCCGCCCAAAGCCCGCGAGGCGAGCGCCACCATCGAACCTCAGGAGAGAGCCACCATGCGCATCCTCGGACGAACAAGCCTCATTGCCGGACTGCCCTTGCTGTTGAGCCTTGCCTCCGTCGCCTATGCCGCGGACGTCCTCATCGCCGACGCCAAGTCCTCGCCGGAAAGCCTCACCGTCGCCCCCGGCGGCGTCGTCATCGTCGGCAGCGCCAGCACGCCCTTCGTCTACAAGCTCGCTCCCCAGGCCACCACCGCGGAAAAATTCATCGACGTCAGTTCCGAGGGTCCCGGCACCTTCTTCTTCGGCATGCTCGCCGACCCCGCCAACAAAACCCTCTGGACCTGCCAGCTCACGCCCGTCGCCGGCGCCACTCCGCCGCGCCGCCACACCGCGCTGCGCAGCTTCGACCTCCAGACCGCCGCGCCTAAAATCCGTTGGGACCTCCCCGGCGACA
>JAICYR010000194.1 GCA_025934135.1 Acidobacteriaceae bacterium
CTCGCCCGTGCCCAGCGCTACCAGAAACACATCCTGCGCCAGCAATTCAGGAGCTATCTCCGCAATCAAATCGAAGCCCTTCTGCGTGGCAAACCGCGAGACGATGCCGAGCACCGGAGTCTCATCCTTCACGTCCTCCGCTCCAAAGGCGTGCAGCAGATCGCGGCGGCAGGCGCGCTTGCCTTCAAGATTTTCCGGAGTGTAATGTGCGGCAATGTTGTGGTCCGTGGCCGGGTCCCATTCTTTGTAGTCAACGCCGTTCAGAATCCCATACAGGTCGTCCGCGCGCTTCCGCAGCACACCATCAAGCTCCTCGCCAAACTCCGGCGTCTGGATCTCTTCCGCATACTTGCGGCTGACCGTGGTAATGGCGTCGCTGTAAACAATGCCGCCCTTCAGAAAATTGAATGTGTCGAAATGCTCCACGCGGTCCATGGTGAAAATTTCCCACGGCAGCAGCAGCCGCTCCGTGGTGCGCGGCGCAAAGCGACCCTGATAGCCCGCGTTATGGATGGTCAGCACCGTCGCCGAGTTCCGCAGCGCCGGGTCGAAGTAGTACGTGGTCCGCAGATAAAGCGGAATCAACGAAGTCTGCCAATCGTGCGCGTGAAACACATCTGGCACGCCAAGCAGCTTGGCTGCCTCCAGCACCGCGCGCGAGAACAATCCGAACCGCTCCCAGTTGTCGGGATAATCTCCCGCCGCCGTCCCATACAGCCTTTCGCGGTCGAACATCTCCGGGCAGTCCACAAAGTAAAATTGCACGCCGTCATGCACGCCGCCGTCTAGAACGGTTACGAAGCGATTGTAGAACTGGAACGGAACCGTTATGCTCCGCACCGCCACTTTCTTTTGCGGAGCGCGCTCCCGCACCTGGCGGTAGTACGGCAGATACACGGTGGCCTGGTGCCCCAGCTTCACAATTTCGCGCGGGACCGCTCCCACAACCTCGGCCAGTCCGCCCGTCTTCGCATAAGGAACGCATTCAGACGCGGCAAAAACAATGTGCATGGAAAGTCGTACTCCGTTCTTTTCTCTTTATGATGCAATCAGATAGTCGATTGGTGCGAGCGCGGGCCGCAAAGCTTGAGTTTATCGCGTTCGCACGAATGCGAATAAGAGGTCGATTGAAGCACAAACCAAAATTGGGACAGAATTTTCTCTCGGACCCCGCGGCGGCCATCGCGATTGTTGACGCGCTGGGCAATCTGACCAATAGGACCGTGGTCGAAATCGGACCCGGCGCGGGGGCCATCACCGAGATCCTCGCCACACGAGCGAGACGCCTTATCGCCATTGAACTCGACCGCTCGCTCGCGGCTCACTTAAGCGAGCAGTTCCCCGGCATCGAAGTCCTCGAAACCGACATCCTCACTGTGGACCTGAGCGCGCTGCGCAATGGCGAAGAGAAACTCCGCGTAGTTGGAAACCTTCCCTACTACATCACCTCGCCGATTCTGTCGCACCTTTTCCAGCATCACGCGGCCATCGAAACCGCCGTTGTCATGATGCAGCGCGAAGTCGCCGACCGCGTCGCCGCCTCGCCCGGCTCGCGCGACTACGGAGTCCTCTCCGCCACGGCCCAGCTTTACACCCGCATCGAGCGCGTGCTGGACCTTCCGCCGTCCGCCTTCATGCCTCCGCCGGAAGTCCACTCCACCGTGCTGCGTCTCACCATGCGCCCGCGCTTCGCAGAGCTTGGAATTGCCCCTGAAGCTTTTCTCGTTTTCCTGCGCCAATCCTTCGCGCAAAAGCGAAAGATGCTGGCGAAAAATCTCCGCGCGGCCGGATTCGATCCCGGCCGCATTATGCAAGCTCTACAAGAGTCTGGAATCGCGCCAACCGCGCGGGCCGAAGAAATTGACCTGGAACGCATGGCAGCGCTGTGGAGGAACCTCACACGGCAATAAAGGCTACGCGATACCGAAAAGTTTCCGGAAATTCTGCGACGTCTTCTCCGCCGCCTCTTCCGCTGAAATTCCCTTCAACTCCCCCAGCAGCGCGGCCACCTGCGCAACCCAGGCCGGCTCGTTCCGCTTGCCGCGATGAGGAACGGGAGCCAGAAACGGAGCGTCCGTCTCGATCAGAATTTTTTCCAGCGGCAGCGCTGCCATCACGTCGCGAATGGGCTGCGCTTTGGGAAACGTGGAATTGCCGGCGAAGGAAATCAGGAACCCCATGCCGGTTGCAAGCTCGGCGTGTTTGAGGCTGCCGGTAAAGCAATGCAGAATCCCGCCCAGCCCCGTACCCTTCCAGTTGCGGTCGAGTACGTCGAGAGTATCGTCCCAAGCGTCTGTCGAGCCTTCAGACGGACGACAATGAATGATGATCGGCTTCCGGCGCGTGGCGGCAATCTCCATCTGCCGCGCGAAAGCTGTCCGCTGCTGGTCGCGGTCCGAGTGCTGGTAAAAATAATCCAGCCCGATCTCCCCGCACGCCAGCACGCCCTCTTCGCGCAGCAGACCATCTAGCTTCAGCAACACCGCTTCACTAATCAGCCGTGCCTCATGCGGATGCACCCCCGCCGTCGCATATATCTTCGGAACTCCTTCCCGCCCCGCGTAAGCGCGCGCCAAATCCAGCGCGCAGTGCATCGTGTCCGGCCCATCGCCAATCCCAATCGAAAGAATCGTTCGGACGCCCGCCTCATACGCCCGCTCCAGCATGGCATCGCGGTCGCCATCGTAGCGTTCGCTGTCGATATGTGCGTGCGAATCAATCATGAGATCGCCAAAAACCCAATTCCTCGACCAACAGGGAGGGTGAACGCAGTTAGAATTGATTGTGCCGGAGGCGCGGTTGCCTGGACGGCCAGTCCTACTTCAGGCGCGCTCCAATCTCCACATCTTCCAGAAAGCTCGCCAACACCGGCTTTCCGCCTTCGAGCGAAGCCGCCAGAAGCATCCCATTCGACTCCAGCCCGCGCAGCTTCCTCGGAGCCAGGTTCGCCACAATCACGATCTTCCGTCCCACCAGCGACTCCGGCGCATACGCTTCCGCAATCCCAGCCAGAATCTGCCGCTGCTCATAGCCCAGGTCCACCTCAAGGCGCAGTAGCTTGTCGGCCTTCGGAACCCGCTCCGCGACCTTGATCTGCGCCACCCGCAACTCGACCTTGGTGAAGTCGTCAATCGTGATCTTGTCGCCGGAACCTGAAAGCGCAGCCGCTGCCTCTTGAACCGGATTCACCACCGTTCCCGTGGCAGGAACCGCCGGAGCAGCCGGCATGCCGCGGCCTCCGGCTTCATGCCGCGGTTCGGCTTGCTTCGGAGCCACGGCCGTGTGCTCCGCAGCCGCCGCTTCCTCCGCGGGTTTTTCCGCCTTGACGACCTTATCCTCGGCGGGAGCCGCCGGAGCATTCTTCTCTTCGATTTCCTTCATTTTTTGTATCGCATCCTTTTCCGCACGCGGAAACACCGGCCCAAGCTCGCCAAGCTTCGTGCCCGGCTTCAGTCCGCCCCACGCAACCTGCTTCAAATCCGCCTTCTGAATATCGCCCAGCCCAAGCTGCGCCCACACCTTCGCGGCCGCATCGGGCAACACGGGATAGACCAGCGCTGTCACGATGCGAATCGCCTCCGCTGCCGTATACAGCACTGTGGCCCGCAGCGCGCGCTGCTGTTCATCGGTCAGGCTCTCCGATTGTTTCCACGGAGCGCTCGCCGTCAAATAGCCATCCGTCGCAGCCACAATGGTCCACAACCGTTCCAGCGCACGCGAAAAATCCAATGCTTCGAATTGCTGCTCGACCGCCACCACGGTCTCCGGAATCTCCGTAGCCAATGATGCTGCCTGCAACCCGGCTGGCTCCGGTACCACGCCGTCGAAATACTTTCCTATCATCGTCAGCGTGCGGCTGACCAAGTTCCCATACCCGTTCGCCAAATCGGAGTTGTAGCGCTGGACGAGAGCGTCGAAGGAAAAGCTGCCGTCCTGACCAAACACCACTTCCCTCAGCAGGAAGTAGCGCAGCGCGTCGGCCCCCAGCACTTCCAGAATCGTCTCCGCCCGCACAATGTTTCCACGCGACTTCGACATCTTGCTCTCTTCAAAGAGCAGCCATCCGTGCGCCACCACCGACTTGGGCAGCGGCAGCCCCGCCGCCATCAGAAATGCCGGCCAGTAGACGCAGTGGAACCGCGTGATCTCCTTGCCAACAATATGCAGGTCCGCTGGCCAGTACGTCTTGAACTTCGACTCATCGTCGCTGCCCCATCCCAGTGCCGTAATGTAGTTGGCCAGCGCGTCCATCCAAACGTAGATGACGTGCTTCTCGTCTCCCGGAACGGGTATTCCCCATTTGAAGCTTGTCCGGCTAATCGAGAGGTCCTTCAGTCCGGCGCGCACAAACGACACCACCTCGTTGCGCCGCGTTTCCGGCCGAATGAACTCCGGATGCGCCTCGTAAAACTCCAGCAGCGGGCGCTCGAATGCCGATAGCTTGAAAAAGTAGTTTTCCTCGTTGATCGTCTCAGTCGGCCGCCCGCACTCCGGACAAGGCGCGCCCGGCGGCACGTCCACATAGGCCTCGTCGTAAACACAGTACTGACCCGTGTACGACCCCTTGTAGATATACCCACGCTCCTTCAACAGCGCGAACAGCTTCTGTACGCCGCGCTTGTGGCGAGGTTCCGTCGTCCGGATGAAGTCGTCATAAGTCAAGCCCATGCGGTCCCAAAGCGCGCGAAACTGCGCCGAAACCTCATCGGTGAACGCCTGCGGTGAGCATCCGGCGCGCTCCGCCGAACGCTCGATCTTCTGCCCGTGCTCGTCCGTTCCGGTCAGGAAAAACGTGTCCACGCCCAGCGCGCGCTTGCGGCGCGCGATGACGTCGGCCACGACCGTCGTATAGGTCGTCCCGATATGCGGCCGAGCGTTGACGTAGTAAATCGGAGTCGTAAGGTAAAACTTGTCTGTCATGAAAATAGGGAAGAAAAAGCCGAATCTCCTTCATCTTAACAGCGATGCGCCGCTCGCCTGCTTCGATGCGGACATCGGCGCTCTTGTAAAATCGAGAAGAAAATCAACGGTGTCTGAAAGCCCATCAAGGTATCCACGTGTATCTGAATCAGCAGAAACTCCTCGAAGCGCAACTCCGCGCCGTGCTCCGCGAAAAGTTCTCCATCGAACTCGATCTGCTCGCCGTTGAGCAGCCGCCGGAAATCAAGTTCGGCGAATACGCCCTGCCCATCGCCTTCGAGCTGGCGCGCCGGCTCAAAAAAGCTCCGCGCAAAATCGCCGAGGAGATCGTCGCCGCACTCGGCCCCGTGCCCGGCTTCACCGCATTCGAAGTCGCGGGAGCGGGCTACATCAACGCGCGCCTCAACCGCGCCTCCGCCGCCAAAGATCTCGCCGCGAATTCCGAAATCGAACCCGCCGCCCGGCATCAGGGCCACGCCATTGTCGAGCACACCAGCATCAATCCCAACAAGGCCGCCCACGTCGGCCACCTGCGCAACGCAATCCTGGGAGAC
>JAICYR010000123.1 GCA_025934135.1 Acidobacteriaceae bacterium
CAGGAAATCGGCGTCATCTTTCAGGACTTCATGCGCTACGAAATGACCGCGCGCGAAAACATCGCCATTGGCCGCGTCGAGCTTCCGCACACCGAGAACGAAATCGAGGCCGCCGCCCACAAAAGCCTGGCCGAGGGAGTCATCGAAAAAATGCCCGCTGGCTATGACCAGATGCTGGGCCGCCGCTTCGAGGGCGGAGTCGATCTCTCCGGCGGCGAATGGCAGAAGATCGCGCTCGCCCGCGCCTACCTGCGCGATGCCCAGCTGCTGGTGCTCGACGAACCCACCGCCGCGCTCGACGCCAAGAGCGAGCTTGAGGTATTCCAACGCTTCGCCGAGTTGACCGAAGGCAAAATGGCCCTGCTTATCTCCCATCGCTTCTCCACCGTGCGCATGGCCGACCGCATCGTTGTTCTGGAAGGCGGCCAGCTTGTCGAGGAAGGCACGCATCAGCAGTTAATGGCGCTCGGCGGACGCTATGCCGGCATGTTTGAAATGCAGGCCGCGAGCTATCGATAGGGCCGCCCTCTTTGCTGAGTGGGGGACAAAATGAATCGAACAACAAGGGGTTTTAGCCCTTGAGGATTTTTACAAGCATTCATGTATCAACTTCCTGAGATCGATCAGCAAATCTTCGATGAAGTCGGTTTCCGCCCCGACGACCTCGACGCGCACGCGCGCGCCGCTGCCGCCAATTGGAACGTCACCCGCCGCCCGCACGGCCCGCTGCCATTCCCGAACCGCGTCGAGCAGGCCCGCATCGCCCTCGACACCCTTCAGGCTGAGCTTCACAACCTCGCGCCAAGCGCGCCCGCGCCATTGCATGAGCTTCGCGAAAATCCCCGTCTCCTGCTGACCGCCTTAAAGGAAGTTTCCGGCACACGCAAGTCCATTCCGCTGCTTCCCCGCATCGCGGACGAGCCCCGCGCCTCCGTGCTGGCCCGCGCCTATCTTGAAGCCGCCGGCGACATCTGGAACGGCTCCGCCCTGCGCATCTATGTCGAGGCCGCACAATGGAAAGACCCTCTGGACTTGCAGGAACTCTGGGCGCTTCCGACATTCATAAAATTCACCCTGCTTGAATCCATCCTCCGCCAGGCCACGGCCATGCTGCGCAATCCGCAATCGCCGGAAGCCGCGGACCCCAGCCGCCTCACCACCTGCATTCGCAGCCTGCGCGAACTTGGCTTCGCCGACTGGACCTCCATGATGGAGCCGCTCATCGTCTTTGAGTCCATCCTGCGCAAAGACCCAGCCGAGGCCTACTCCAAAATGGACTTCAAAAGTCGCGAGGACTACCGCGAGCGCATCGCGGAAATCGCGCGCCACTCCGACTGCTCGGAAACCGAAATCGCCGGCATCGCGCTCGAACTCGCCCGCGAAGCCCACGCCCGCGCCTACAGCGATCCGCGCCTCGCCCTGCGCTTTTCCCACATCGGCTACTACCTCGTTGATCACGGCGTTCACGCGCTCACCGCCGGCATCGGATACCGCCCCCGCCTCATCGACCGCATCCGCGCCTTCATCCGCCGCAACGCCGACGACTTCTACATCGGCGGTATTGAAATTCTCTCCGTCATTCTCATTGCCGCCATTCTGCTGCCACTCATCCCCAACCACTCCATCATCGGCGGACTCACCTTCGCCTTCATCCTGCTCATTCTGCCCGCCACCCAAGCCGCCGTCGATTTCATCAACAACACCGTCACCTCGCTCTTCAAAGCCACCGCGCTCCCCAAGCTCGATTTCTCCGAGGGTATTCCCGCCGAATTCACCACGCTTGTCGCCATTCCCACCCTCCTGCTGAACGAGAAGCAGTTGCGCGAGTTGATCGATGAACTGGAAATGCGCTTCCTCGCCAATCCCGACCGCAACCTTCACTTCGCCCTGCTCACCGATCTGCCCGACTCTCTCTCCCGCCCGCTCGAAAACGACACCGACCCGCTCGTGGATCTCGCCGTCAGCCTCATTGACGACCTCAACCTGCGCTATCCCGCCTCGCCAAAGCACGGATCATTCTTCCTCCTCCATCGCCACCGCGTCTTCAACGCGCGCCAGGGCGTCTGGATGGGCTGGGAGCGCAAGCGCGGCAAGCTGCTCGACCTGAACAAATATCTGCGCGGAGAATTCGACGCCTTCCCTGTGAAGACCGGCGATCTGGCCACGCTCTCCCGCGTGCGCTACATCATCACCCTCGACTCGGATACGCAGTTGCCGCGCGGCACCGCGGCCTCGATGGTCGGCGCAATGGCGCATCCTCTCAACCGCGCCATCATCGATCCCAAACGCCGCATCGTCACCGCCGGATACGGAATCCTTCAGCCTCGCGTCGGCGTCAGCGTCCACTCGGCCCTGCAATCGCGCCTCGCCGCGCTCTACTCAGGACAGGCCGGAATCGATATTTACACCCGCGCCGTCTCCGACGTCTACCAGGACCTCTACGGCGAAGGCAGCTTCACCGGCAAGGGCATATACGAGGTAGACGCGCTCCACTCCGTGCTCGAACAGCGCTTCCCCCGCAACGCGCTCCTCAGCCACGACCTCATCGAAGGCGCCTACGCGCGCGCCGGACTCGCCACCGACATCGAAGTCATCGACGACTACCCTTCGCACTACAGCGCCTACACGCGCCGCCAACATCGCTGGGTGCGCGGCGACTGGCAGATCGCGCAATGGCTCTTCGCGCGCGTGCCCGACGAATCCGGACGCTTCGTCCGTAACCCCATCTCCACCATCTCGCGCTGGAAAATCTTCGACAACCTCCGCCGCTCGTTGGTCGAGCCGCTCACCCTTATTCTGCTCGTCGCCGGATGGCTCGGACTTCCCGGCGGCGCGCTCTACTGGACGCTGGTCACCGTCTTCCTCATCCTCGCCCCAACTCTCGTGCGGCTCGTATTCGGAGTGGGCCGCGCCATCTTCAGCGAACAGCCCGGCGGCATCCGCGAAAACACCAGCGACTTCTTCCACGCCGTCTTCCTCGCCCTGCTCAACCTCGCGTTCCTGCCGCACCAGACCATGTTTTCGCTGGACGCCATCATCCGCTCCCTCGTCCGGCGCCTCGTCACGCATCAGCGCATGCTCGAATGGGAAACCGCCGCGCAGGCCGAATCTTCCAAAGGCAAGGTCACGCCCGTTGATCGCTACCTGGCTGCAAGCTCCATCTTTGCCATTGCCATGGCTATCGTGCTCGCCATCGTGCATCTTCATGCGCTCGAAGTCGCCGCACCCATCCTCCTGCTCTGGACCTTCGCCAACGGCATCTCCATCTGGCTCAACCATCCTCCGCGCGAGGAACCCACCCGGCCGGACGCCCGCCAGGACGCGCTGCTCCGCCTGCACGCGCTGCGCATCTGGCGCTTCTTCCACGAATACGGCGGCGCGCGCCACAACTACTTCATTCCCGATCATGTGGAGGAGGAAACCCTTTTCGAGGCCCCCCGCGTCTCGCCCACGAATTTTGGCCTGCTGCTCAACGCCCGCCAGGCTGCCGTCGAATTCGGCTTCCTCACCGTGCCCGAATTCTGCGAACTGACGCAACACAGCTTCGCCTCCATGGACCGCCTCGTGAAGCTGCGCGGCCACATCTATAACTGGTACGACACCCAAACCTTCGAGCCGCTCCAGCCCTTCACCATTTCCTCCGTCGATTCAGGCAACCTCGCCGCTTCGCTCTACACTCTGCGCACCGGAACACACTCTCTCCTGCGCGCTCCCATCGTTTCGTCCGCGCTCTTTCGCGGACTGCAAACGCATTGGCAAACGCTGAAGCAGCACGATGACATCCCTCCGGAAATCGCCTCCGTCACCCTGCCCGCTGCCCACGCCACACTTCAGGAATGGTGCGCTTGGGCCATCGAAACCGCCTCCCTGCCCGCCTTCCAGACCATTCGCGAATACACCGGGCCATCACATGAAGACGTCGTATGGTGGCTCAACGAAACACGCGCCCGCCTGCGCGCCATCACATCGCTCATTACCGATTACGCGCCCTGGCTCCTGCCTCAATTCGCCCGGCTGTCCCAATTAACGGAAAATCCTGTCCCCGCGCTAAAGGATTCCGTCGCATTCGCCGCCCAACTCGACGATTACCTCTCCCGCGTCGACGCCGCGCCCGCCGACCAGCCGCTCATCCAGAATCTTCGTTCCCGGCTCCCCGCTGCGCGCGCGCGCCTCGTCAGGCTCGTTGAAAGCGTCAACGCCATTTCTAATGAGGCCTTCCGCAAAGCCGAGGCCATGGACTTCTCCTTCCTCATCCACAAGCAGCGGCAGCTTCTCTCCATCGGCTACGACGTCAACTCCAACAAGCTGCACGTTGCCACTTACGACATGCTGGCTTCCGAGGCGCGCCTCGCCGCCTTCATTGCCGTCGCGCGCGGCGAGCTTTCGCAACAAGGATGGTTCAAACTTGGCCGCGCCCACACTTCGGCATTCGGGTGCTTCATCCTGCTCTCATGGACCGGCACCATGTTTGAATACCTCATGCCGTCGCTCTGGATGCGCAGCTATCCGGGCACGCTCATCTCGCGCTCGCTCACTTCCGCCATCGCTATTCAGGACCGCTTCGCCAGCCGGTTCAACATCCCGTGGGGCATCTCCGAGTCGGGCAACGCTCGCACCGATCAGGCCGGCCATTATCAATATCAGGCGTTTGGAATTCCGCAGATTGCGCTGAAGTGGGACGCCGAAGCCGGCCCCGTCATTTCGCCCTACTCAACGTTTCTGGCGCTCGGCATAGACCCCGCCAACGCGATGCGCAACCTGCGCCGCATGGCCGACGCCGGATGGATCGGCGCTTATGGCTTCTATGAGGCCGCTGATTTTTCCGAATCAAAAAAGAAGCCGGTACTGGTCCGCGAATGGATGGCCCACCATCAGGGCATGTCGCTGCTCGCCATCCTCAATCTGCTCGAAGGCAACATCGTGCAGGACTGGTTCCACGCGAACCTTCTCTTCCAGGCCAACGCCCTCCTGCTCCACGAAAAGCCCGTCCGCACCGCGACCCTCCGCGCCGAACAAAAGCGCAACTCCTGATTTTCATCAATTGCCTGTTGGCGGTTCCCTATTGACGGGTGCTGGGTGCCCCATCCTTGACGGGCGCGCAGCGCGTGTCAAGGGTGGGAGGGTAGTATTGCCTGTTGCCTAATCCCTATTGCCTATCGCCTGTTGTTCGCTCTTCACGCCACAAAATACTTTGCCTGCGGATGATGAATTACAAAGGCATTCGTGCTCTGCTCCGGATCCATGTGGAAGCCTTCCGTCAGCCGCACGCCAATATTTTTTTCCGGCTCCAGCAGCGCGAAAATCTTCGCCTGATCTTCCAGATTCGGGCACGCCGCAAAGCCGAACGAATAACGCGATCCGCGATATTTCTGGTGAAATAGATCGGTGATCTTCTCCGCGTCCTCCCCTCCAATCCCCAATTCCCGACGAAGAATTTTATGCATCACCTCGGCCACGCCCTCGGCACTCTCCACGCTCAGCCCGTGCGTGTAGAGGTAGCGGGTAAAGTCGCCAGCGTCAAACAGCTTCTTCGTCTCCTCGCTGGCCCGGCGTCCGACCGTCACAACCTGAAACCCGATCACGTCCATCTTTCCCGAATCCTTCGGCAGCAGAAAATCCGGAATCGACAGCTTCCGCCCTTCCCTCTGCCGCGGAAACGTGATTCGCAGCCGTTCCTTCGTCGGGTCTTCCGGCTCATACACAATCACGTCGTTGCCTTCTGACTGCGCCGGAAAAAATCCATACACCGCCTGCGGCTCGAACCATCCCTTGGCTTTGATCTCCGCCTTCAACTCCTCAAAAACAGGCCGGTACTTCTCCTTCACCAGCCGCACGTAATCCGTCGCCGAAGCCGTTTTCAACTGCCACTGGTTTTTAAACAGCGCCGTTTCGTTGATGAACGAGAAGACCTCGTCCAGATCAAAATCCTTTTTTACCCGCACGCCGAAAAACGGAGGCACCGGAATGTCCGGCGCGGGCTGCACCCAAGTGGACCGCTCCGTCAAAGCCGGCAACAACGCCGCCGCTTCCGCTTGCACCACCATTGGCGGCTTCACAAATTCCTTCACGGTGCGGCCTTCTTCCAGCCGCTTCTCGCGCGCGCCGTCTTCCTCCGTCATAAGGTCGCTCATCACGTGCAGACCGGTAAACGCGTCGTCCGCGTAGAACACCGCCGACGAATACTCCCGCCGCAAATCGTCTTCCACATACTTGCGCGTCAGCGCCGCACCGCCGCAAATTACCGGCACATCCGATTGCATCCGCTGCAAATCCTGGATCACGTACTTCATCTCCAGCGTGGACTTCACCAGCAGCCCGCTCAGTCCAATCGCATCCGCCTTGTGCTCCTGCGCCGCCTTGATAATCACGTCCGCCGGTTGCTTAATGCCCAGGTTCACAACCTTGTAGCCATTGTTCGACAAAATAATGTCCACCAGGTTCTTCCCAATGTCATGTACATCGCCCTTCACCGTGGCCAGCACAATCGTGCCCTTTTGCGAGCCCTCCACCTTCTCCATCTTTGGCTCAAGATACGCGACCGCCGCCTTCATCACGCCCGCCGAATCCAGCACCGAAGGCAATTGCATCTTGCGTGCGCCGAACAGCTCGCCGACGGTTTTCATCCCGTCCAGCAGCACCGTGTTAATCAAATCCAGCGGCGTGTAGGTTTCGAGCGCCGTCTCCAAAACCTGCTCCAGGGACCGCTTCTCCGCGCCGTGCCCAATCGCGCGCTCGCCTCGAATGATCAACTGCTTCAGCTTGTCCTCGGTTGAAAGCGCCTCCAGCGCAACCTCATCCTCTGCTATCGCATTCTTGCTTTCGCCGCTGAAGTGCGCCATGTAAACCTGCAGCGGATCACCCTCTGACGTGTCATGGAAGATCAACTTCCGCGCCAGTTCCACCTCGCGCTCGGGAATCTTATACAGCGGATAAATCTTCGAGTAGTTCACAATCGCGGAATCCAACCCGCGGTCCACCGCCTCTTTCAAAAACACGCTGTTCAGTACACGCCGCGAATACGCGCTCAGCCCGAAGCTGATGTTGCTCACGCCCAGAATCGTCTTCGCCTCAGGCAGTTCCTGTTTAATCAGCCGCACCGCCTCCAGCGTCTCCATGCCCGCCGTTCGATACTCCTCCTGCCCGGTTGAAATCGGCAGCGTCAGCGCATCAAAAATAATGTCGCGCCCGTGGACCCCATATTTCTCCGTCGCCAGCTTGTAAATGCGCTTCGCCACCGCCAGCTTCTTTTCCGCTGTCAGCGCCATGCCGTCTTCATCAATCGTCAGCGCCACCACCGCCGCGCCGTAGCGCTTGGCCATAGGCAGCACTTTGCTGGTGCGCTTCTCGCCGTCCTCCAGGTTCACCGAGTTGATCACCGGCTTGCCCGGAATCCGCTTCAGCGCCTCCTCCACCACGTCCGCTTCGGTCGAGTCCACCACAATCGGAGCCGGAACCCGCGTCGCAATCTTCTCCAGCACCGCGTTCATGTAGGCCTTCTCGTCCTCGCCCACAATCGCGCAGCACAGGTCCAGCATCTGCGAGCCTTCCGCCGCCAGCTTTTTCGCCAGCGCCAGAATGCCGTCGTAATCGCCCGCCTTCACCATGTTCTTGAAGTGCTCCACGCGGGTCGTCGTGTTCATTTCCTCGGCCACAATCACTGGCTGGCCGTCCACCTCCAGCGGAACCACGCTGAAAGCGCTCGCCGCCACACTCTGCGGCTTCACATCGCGCTTCGCTGGCTTCGCGTCCTTCACCGCCTCCACCACGGCCTTCAGGTGCGCCGGAGTCGTCCCGCAACATCCGCCCACCACCTGCACGCCGTACTCGGTCACAAACCGCCGGTGATAGTCGGCAAGTTCCTGCGGAGTCAGCTTATAGACCGCGTGCCCGCCCTCATTCTGCGGAAGCCCCGCATTGGGCAGCACACTTACCGGCTGCACCGCGTTCTGGCACAGGAAGCGCACAGCGTCATTCATCTCCGCCGGCCCCGTCGCGCAGTTCAGCCCAATAATGTCCGGGTCCAGGACCTCCAGCGACGCCAGAGCCGCGCCAATCTCCGTGCCCAGCAGCATCGTGCCCGTCGCTTCCAGCGTCACCTGCATCTGGATCGGCACCCGTTTCCCGCTCTTGCGAACCGCGTCATGGCAGGCCGCCAGCGCAATCTTCGCCTGCAACAAATCCTGGCTCGTCTCGATCAGCAGAATATCGACGCCGCCTTCAATCAGCGCCTCCGCCTGCTCCACGTAAGCAGCCGCCATCGCGTCATACGTAATGTGCCCCAGCGACGGCAGCTTGGTCGTCGGCCCAATAGATCCGGCAACAAAGCGCGGCTTGTCCTTGGTCGAAAACTCCCGGGCCACTTCCTTCGCCAGTTTCGCCGCCGCAATGTTCAGCTCGCGCGTGCGGTCCTCAAGCTCATACTCGGCCAGCACAATGCGCGACGAGCCAAAGCTGTCCGTCTCCACCACATCGCAGCCCGCCTCGAAAAAGCTCGCATGAATGCCGCGAATGATCTCCGGCTTGCTCAGCACCAGCAGCTCGTTGCAGCCCTCTTTGCCCCAATAGTCATCCACCGTGGGCGCATGCACCTGGATGTTGGTGCCCATCGCCCCGTCGTACACCACGACACGTTCGCGCAGAATATTTAAGAAATCAGACATAGGAATTTTTCTTGAGAAACCTGTGGCCGGAAGCAGAAAAAAGCTACAGCGCCTCTCTCCATGCTACCGAAACGGCTCCCAAACCCCGACTCTCCCGCATGGAACTGCGATATTTCGCAATGAAAGGAACCGCTGATCACTCGAACCGTTGCTCTGAAAGCTGTTCGCTAACTACGGCTTGCCGTGATGCGCCGTAGGCGGCAGCATTCCGTTGGCGCGCAGATACGCAGCCTCCTGGCTGTAGTGATCGTCCCAGTCCCCGGCAAGCGCCAGAACCGAAGCCGCCGCGGACATCGTACGCCCTCCATAGAAGGGCACCTTCTCATTCAGCTTCGAGTCGTTGAAGTTCTCCAGCGCCTTACTGCAATAGTCAAACGAGCTCTTGAGCGAAGCGACCAACTCCGCCTTCGGCGAACTGGCCGTCAGGTTATTCTTCGCGGCTTCCGGCGCGCCGGTGAGCCAATGGCACGCCATTCGATTGGCATTTCCAATATGCAGCACGATCCCGCCAAACGTCCGCGACCCGTCCGTGGGCTTGAAGTTGTACTTCTCGGCGGGCATCTGTTCAGCCGCTGCAGCCATGTTGCGCGACGACCGCTGCAATGATGCCTTCAGCGCATCCGTGACCGGATTCGACGACTGCGCCCTGCCGACGGGGGGCAGCAAAACAATGGTGATGACGAGAACAGCGACAGACAGCGTAGCGGACTTGAGTACTTTCATCCCTGCCTCCCTGCATTGAGACCACGACTCGATTACCCAGCAACACTCTTACCCTGGCGAGGATGACTACCTACTTGGTCGTCACCATCTCAGCCACCGGAACCAGCATGTCTTCCTTGCGCATCACCAGGTTGGTCGCGTTCAGGCTGGCCAGCTCAAATCCGTGGCCGTGCGTAATCGCGTCCGTGGGGCAGGCCTCAACACAGTAGCCGCAAAAAATGCAGCGGTTGTAGTCGATGTTGTAGACCTTGGCGTACCGCTCGGAACTCGAAATCCGCTTCTCGTCAGTGTTGTCAGCCGCCTCAATGTAAATGCAGTTCGCCGGGCAGGCCGCCGCGCACAGAAAGCACGCTACGCATTTCTCCAGACCATTCTCGTCGCGCTGCAAAACGTGCGCCCCGCGGAACCGCTCCTGCAGCACCGCTCCGCGCGTGGGCCCCGGCCCATCGGGATAATTCTCCACCTCGGTCGGCTTGAACATCTCCCGGAAGGTGATGCTCATGCCCTTGCTGATGGCTGCTACGTTGCTGACGATCGACATACTCTAAGTATACGATGTCTGGCGGAGGGAGTAGCTTGATGAGATTCCCCGCAACCATCGCGCTCGCGGTTCTCGTTGTCGCTCCTGCGGCTTCTGCACAAACGCCCGCTACTTTCCCTGTAAGGATAAAAGTCGCGGATGCATCAACAGCCGTAATCTCAAATGCGACCATTTCGATTGCGCCAGCTTTAGAATCCGCATCGCCAGCGCGAAAGCCCATTGTGCTCAAGACCGGCCATAACGGAACTGTCACCGCAAACCTGAAACCGAAAACATACGCCGTGTCCATCAGCGCTCCCGGGTTCATGTCCTCGCACTTACAAGTCAAAATTAATAAATCGACGTCTCTGACAGTTGAACTGAGGGTTGCGTCCAGCTTCTCCCCTCTTGTGATACCACAGGGTCCGACCCTATCTCCAACAAGTACGCCGCTGCGCGAATTGATTCCAGAAGTGCAGTAGACCGCTTACTCAATCCCCAACTTCTTCCACACCTCATCCACTCGCGCCTTCGTCGCAGCATCCATCTCGATCTCCGCGGGCCAGGGGCGGTTGAATCCCTCTGCCGCCCACTTTCGCGTCGCGTCGATGCCCATTTTGCTGCCGTAGTTCGGCAGCCGAGACGAGTGGTCGAGCGAATCCACCGGCCCCAGCGTGAACTGAATGTCCCGCTCCGGATCGATATTGTTCGCCACCCTTAGCGTCACCTCGCGCAGGTCCTGCACGTCGCAGTCCTCGTCCACCACAATTACGCATTTCGTGAACATGGCCTGGCCCATCGCCCAGATGCCGTTCATCACCTTGCGCGCGTGGCCCGCGTAGCTCTTCCTGATCGACACAATCATCAGGTTATGGAACACCGCTTCCACTGGCAGATTCACGTCCACAATCTCCGGAAGCGTCATCCGCATCAGCGGCAGAAAAATCCGCTCGACCGCCTTGCCCATCCAGGCGTCCTCCATGGGAGGCTTGCCCACAATCGTCGCCGCGTACACCGGGTCCTTGCGGTGCG
>JAICYR010000009.1 GCA_025934135.1 Acidobacteriaceae bacterium
GCGTGACGATATAGAGAGACGATGCCACCAACTCAGAGCAAAGATTATTACGGCGTACTTGGCGTAAAGAAGACGGCCACGGCGGAGGAGATTCGCAAGGCCTTTCGCAAACTCGCGCGCAAATATCATCCGGACGTGAATCCGGGGGATAAAAAAGCGGAAGAAAAGTTCAAGGAAATCTCCGAAGCCAACGATATTCTGAGCGACGAGAAGAAGCGCAAGATTTTCGACCAGCTTGGGTTTTACTCCGACCAGATTGATCCGGCGCAGGCCGAGGCGGCGGCGCGCGGCGGCTATGGCCGTGCGGGAGCGGGGCACGGCGGGCAGGGCGTTCCATTTGATTTTGGCGGGTTCGACTTTAACGATTTTGCAAGCCAGCAGGCAGCGGGACGGCAGCAGCAGGAGTCGGGCGGCGGCGGTTGGGGCGGCTTTCGCGACATCTTTTCGGGAATCTTTAATCAGGGCGGGCGTGAGCAGCCTCGCGGCCCGGAGCCGGGCACCGATCTTGAATACCAGATCAATGTCGATTTCTGGACGGCGATTCGCGGCGGGACGACGCGCCTGCAAATCCAGCGGCAGGAGATGTGCGCCACCTGCAAGGGCAAAGGCGCAACCGGCGGCTCGCAAACGTGTCCCGAGTGCCACGGGTCGGGCCAGGTGACGCAGATGGGCGGGCGGATGAAGTTCAATATCCAGTGCCCGCGCTGCGGTGGTTCGGGCAAGGTGCAGCACGCTTGCACCACGTGCCACGGCGAGGGGACGGTTACGCGTACGGAGCAAATTGAATTCCGGATCAAGCCAGGCACGCGCGACGGACAGCGAATTCGGCTGGGTGGCAAGGGCAACGCCGGAATCAACGGCGGGCCGTCGGGCGACCTTTATCTGGTGGTGAAGGCGGGCACTCATCCGGTGTTCACGCGGCAGGGTGACGACATTTACGTGACGGTCCCGGCAACGGTGGCGGAGGCGGCGCTGGGGGCCAAGATCGAGGTCCCGACCATAGATGGGCGCGCGCAGTTGAAGGTCCCACCGGGCACGCAGAGCGGGCAGAAGCTGAGGATGCGCGAGCGCGGGGTGCCGTCGTCAGCGCATGAGGGCAAGCGCGGCGACCAGATCGTGACTGTCGAGATCATGGTCCCGAAGGTGCAGGACGAGCGGTCGAAGGAGATTTTGCGGGAGTTTGCGAAGCTGAATCCCGAGGACCCGCGCGCGGCGATGTGGGCGAAGGTATAGAGGCCATGAGCGAAGAGGAAGTCCAAGACGCAAACGTTCGAGATGACGCGAACGAGGTGCTGAATGCCAGCGTGACCTACGCCAAACGGATGCTGCGGAAGTATGGGCAGTTCGCGCCGTTTGCATACCGGATGAAGGGCGATGGAGACGTAGCGCTGGAAGTGGTGGCGCAGCACGATATGCCAGCTGAGCCAGCCATGCTTCTGGATCTGCTCTACGAGCAGCTCAGCGAGCGGGCGAAAAAGGGCCTGATTACGGCGGCGGCGTTCGCGTCCAATGTGAGCATGGCGAGTTCATCGAAGGAAGGCTACACCGACGCGGTGATGGTGGACATTGAACACAGAGACGGATACTCGGTGCAGGCGTTTATTCCATACCGGATTACGGGCGGTCAACTGCATGGGTTGTTCCCGCGGATAGTGCGGTTCGGCGCGCTGAAGATCCAAGACGGAAAGCCAAGGCTGTTCGGGCGGGAGTGAAAGCCTAATGCCAACGAAACGCAAATCCAAAGGCGCTTACATGATCTCGGCGGTGGCCGAGATGTATGGGATTCATCCTCAGACGCTGCGTCTGTATGAGCGCGAGGGGCTGCTGAAGCCGTCGCGAACGGAAGGCAATACGCGCCTCTACACGGAAGAAGATTTAGAGCGGCTGGAGTTTATTTTGAACCTGGCCCGCGACCTGGGCGTGAACATTGCGGGCATTGCCATTGTGCTGCAGATGCGCGAGCGGATGGAGGAGATGAACCGCCAGATGCAGAGCTTTGTGGACTATGTGCGCACGGAGATGCTGTCGCAGATGCAGCAGGGTATGTCGCGCGAGGTGGCGGCGATGGTCCCGCTGAAGCGGCCTATCGTTGAGCCCGCAAAAGGCCGGCGCTGATCCTTCTTTTAGCTCCCGCAAAAATCTTTGATTTCGCGCCTATTTCCCGCGCAATTTCTGGCGCTCTGGGCTAGTCTGATAGCAGGGAATCTGTAGGCAAATTCCGGTTTTGACCTTTTCTATGATTAAGCTTCTGTTTGGGCTTGGGCTTGGGCTATTTGGCCTGCTTACATCATCGATATTCAGCGCGCTGGTGCTTGCCGGCGTCTGGCGGTTTGTTGCCCGCCGCAAGCGCGCGCGCCGTCACGAGTTTTGCCCTTCCGTATCGCTTTTCAAGCCGTTGCACGGAGCCGAGCCCGATCTGGAGTCGCGACTGGCGAGCTTCTTTGAGCAGGATTATCCCAAATACGAAATTTTATTTGGCGCGCGCGTGGCGTCCGATGAGGGCTTGCAGGCAGCGCGACGCGTGGCGGCGCTCTATCCGAATGTGCCGGTCAAGTATGTGCTGACGGGCGAACCTTGGCAGATCAACGCAAAGGTCTGCACGCTGGAATCGATGGAGCGCGCCGCGTCGCACGACATATTCGTCATCAGCGACAGCGACGTGCGGGTTGAGCCGGATTATCTGCGTGAAGTTGTGGCGCCGTTTGCCGAGCAGAAGACGGGCGCGGTGACGTGCCTGTATCGCGGCGTAGCGGAAGATCAGGGGCTGTGGGCCAAGTTGGAAGCGGCAGGCATGTCCATTGAAATGACCGCCGGAGTTGTGGCCGCCGATTTGATGGAGGGAATGAAGTTCGCGCTGGGGCCGACCATGGCGGTGCGTCGCGAATGCGTGCGGGAGATGGGCGGGTTCAGCACGCTGGGCGCGTATTGTGCGGACGACTTTGTGCTGGGCAGTGCGATTGCCGCGAACGGGCATACCGTGGTGCTTTCCACGCACGTGATCGACCATCTGGTGCTGAACTCCGATTTTGTGGATTCGCAGAAGCATCAGGTGCGCTGGATGAAGTCCACGCGCTTTTCGCGGCCCAAGGGACACTTCGGGACCTCGCTCACGTTCAGCGTCCCGTTTGGACTGCTGGCATGCTTTGCGGCGGTGATGTTGCATCATCGCGAGCTTGGATTGGCGCTGCTGGCCTACAGCGTGATCTCGCGCGCCGGACTGGCAGCCGTGATTGGCGGGACGGTCGTGCGGGAGCGGCATCTGCTGCGGACGGTCTTGCTTTATCCCCTTCGCGATCTGCTGGGGTTCTTCTACTGGGCGGCCAGCTATGGCAGCCGCGAAATTGTGTGGCGCAACCAGATCTATCGCCTTGCGGAAGGCGGACTGATGCTCGCGCGGGAGGAAGATGTGGCCGAAGACGAGCAGCCGGCGCTCACAGCCTGACCTAGTGCCGGCGAATTTGCTTGCGGCGGCCCGTTTCCGACTTCACTATAAGGAAATATGTTTCTGAGAGTTTTTGTTCATAGCGCGAGGGCTGCGCGTTCGCGGCAGTTTGTCCCGACACGTGCGAGTCGGTGTGAGCAGTCATGTGGGGCCGCCTTCTAATGCAGGAGAAGAAAACAGCGGTAATTATTGGCGCGGGGCCGGCGGGACTTACGGCGGCGCTGGAGTTCGTGCGCCGGTCCGACGTTCATCCCATTGTGCTGGAGGCGAGCCGGGAGATCGGCGGGATTTCGCGAACCATCCGGCACAACGGAAACCGGATGGACATTGGCGGGCATCGCTTCTTCTCAAAGTCCGACCGGGTGATGGACTGGTGGGCCGAGTTGATGCCGATTGCGGGCGACGGCGAGCACGCGGTCCGCTACCAGAACAAGGAGCGGGTGGTTGCGGCAACCGCGGATGATTCTGACCTGGTGATGCTGGTCAGGCCGCGCCGCAGCCGGATTTACTTTTTACGAAATTTTTTCAACTATCCGCTTTCGCTCGATGCGCGGACGCTGCGCCTGCTCGGGCTGAAGCGCACCTTCAGAATCGGGCTGGGGTATTTGCGGGCCAAGCTGTTTCCGCGCAAGCCGGAAAAGACGCTGGAAGATTTTTTGATCAACCGCTTCGGAGTGGAGCTTTACCGGACGTTTTTCAAGTCCTATACGGAAAAGGTGTGGGGCGTTCCGTGCGACCAGATCAGCGCGGAGTGGGGAGCGCAGCGCATCAAGGGGCTTTCGCTGCGGACGGCGGTACTGCATTTTCTTAAGAAGACATTCAGCCGCCGGAAATCCGGCGACCTGTCGCAGAAGGGGACTGAGACTTCGCTGATCGAGAAATTTCTTTATCCCAAGTACGGGCCGGGGCAGCTTTGGGAACATGTAGCTGATCTGGTTACAGAAAAGGGCGGGGAAGTGCGGCTGGGCTGGCGAGTGACTGGTTTGCATGTGGAGGGGGGCCGCGTCACCTCAGTTACGGCGGTCAGTGATGCCGGAGAGTCGGCGTCCATCGCGGCGGATTATGTCTTTTCCACCATGCCGATACGGGAGCTGATTCGCGGGCTGGACTGCGAGGTCCCGGCGAATGTGCGCGAGGTAAGCGAGGGGCTGGTTTATCGGGACTTTGTAACGGTCGGGCTGCTGGCGGACAGGCTCACGGTGACGGAGCCGGACGGGTCACTGCTGAAGGACACCTGGATTTATATTCAGGAGCCGGATGTACTGCTGGGGCGGCTCCAAATTTTCAATAACTGGAGCCCGTATATGGTGGCGGATCCAAAGAAGGTCTGGATTGGGCTGGAGTACTTCTGCTACGACACCGAGCCACTATGGAATATGTCGAATGAGGAGATTGCGAAGTTCGCGATCTCTGAAGTGGAGAAGATAGGGATACTCAAGGCGGCGGATGTCCGTGATTCTCATGTCGTGCGGGTACCGAAGACTTATCCTGCCTATTTTGGGACTTATGACCGCTTCGATGAAGTTATCGATTATGTCAATAAGTTCGAGAACCTCTATCTTGTGGGCCGGAATGGGATGCATAAGTACAACAACCAGGACCACTCCATGCTTACGGCCATGACTTCCGTGGACCAAATTCTGGCTGGTGCGGGTGACAAGGCCGGCATTTGGAAGATCAATACGGAGCAGGATTACCACGAAGCGAAAGAGAAGAAGTGATTCGGCCTAATGCTTGAATTTCTCCTGTGTTCCTTTGTTTTGTTGTAGTTATGGGCTGGCAGGAGGCCTATGTCAGCCCTGCTCAATAAGTTGCGGCGAAGTCGGCCGTTTTCAAGAAGATAGAGCACAGGGCTCAGGCTCAAGGCCCAAGGCTCAAAAACGCGTTTAGCGATTAATGTTGATTTTCTCCCCGACGAACGCGCTTCCGGTTCGGCAGAACCGCAGATCCTTCGACTTCGTCGTCGCGCTTTGGCGCGAACGACTCCGCTCAGGATGACGTCGTGGAGTCAAGCCAATAAAAGCAAAAGGCGCGGCCTGATGGCTGCGCCTTTTTTGCGGAATCTGTTTTGTCTCTACTCGCCTATTATATCAAGTCCAAGGAAATTAAATGCATGGGGATTTCTTTGTGTTTTGTGTAACTTCGAAGGTGGAGAGGGTTGACAAGTTTTGGTGGGTTTGTCACCCACTCAATCCAAAGGCGGGCCTGAGTCCACACCACGAACGAAGACCTGTTCGTCAACTGCGGACAAACACCCATGGGGGCGCGGATTGGCCACCCGGAATTAGAATCTTAGCCCTTGGCGATTTCGTTCAGGAGGACGCGGGCTTTGGTGACGAGGGTGTGGGCTCCGTCGAGGTCGGCCTGGTTGAGGGCCTGTCTGGCTTTGTCGAGGAAAGTGCGGATCTGGGTGACGGTGGTCTCTTCCTCTTTGTTCAATGGCCGTTTGATCTTGTTCAGGGTCTTTTCGGTGGAGTCGATTTCGTCGACGATCTGGTGGCGGCGTTCCAGATTGGTGCTTTCTCCGGCGGCGGAAAGCTGGCCGATGGGAGAAATGTCCGTAGGCACGCCGGTGGCAAGCTGTTCGGGAGTGGGCTGAGGCTTGGGCGCGGGCGTTTCCGGAGTGGCGGGAATGGTGATGTGCCGGGGCCGGCGGTATTGGACGGGCTTGCGCACAGGCGCCAGTGAGACAGGGGCCATGGTGGGCGGAATGATATTGGGCAGCGGTGGAGTCGGAATATACGGCGGAGGCACGTTGTTTGCGATTTCAGAAAGAGGCACGGCTGGTGGCGGAGGCGGCGGCGCGGACGCGGCTTTGTGGCGCAGCAATCCACAGCCCGCCAGCAGGGCGGAGGACAGAAAAAGAGCCGCTGCCTTTACCGCGGTATTCATTCAGTGATTCCCTTCAACTCGGTATTCGCCTCCACCGCAGGGCCGCGCAGCCCCGGATCAGATGGAGGAATTGCCGGAATACGCAATGTGAAGGTTGAACCCTTCCCCAGCTTCGATTCTACGTCAAGATTTCCGTGATGGAGTTGCAGGATTCGGTACGTCATGGCGAGGCCGATTCCGCTGCCCTCGCGCTTGGTGGTGAAGTAGAGGTCGAAGATGCGGTCGCGAATTTCGCTGGGGATTCCTTCGCCGTGGTCTTCGACTTTGAGGATGGCGGTGCGGGGGTCGTCGGTCAGGCGGACGGAGAGTTCGCCTCCGTTTGACATGGCCTGGGCGCCGTTGATGACGATGTTCAGGAGGGCCTGCTTAATGAGATCGGCATCGATGCGGACATTGATGGGGTGATCGGGGACAGAGCTGCGCACAGTGATTTTGCGGGTCTCCATTTCCGCGGAGGCGAGCATGAGGACGCTGGAGACGATATCGCGGAGGTCTTCGTCCTGAAGACGCAGTTCGACGGGGCGGGAGAAGTCGACGAGAGTCTGAACGACGCGGTCGAGGCGCTGGATTTCGCTTTGAATGACTTCGAGATGGCGCTCGGCGCCTGAGTTTGAGTTCATCTTGCTGCGCAGCAGTTCCAGATGCACGACGATGGCGTTGATGGGGTTCTTGACCTCGTGGCCGACGCCTTGTGTAAGGCGTCCGATGGCGGCCATGCGGCGGGAGAGCTCAAGCTCGTTTTCGATTTCGCGCACGGACTCGAAGTCATGGAGGGTGAGGAGAGCGCCGAGGGAGTGGCTCTGGTCCGCTGAGTGGTCATCATGGATGAAGTCGAGGGAGATTTCGACGCGGCGGCCAGTTTCGGTGGTCAACTCCTCCTGGACGATGGAGATGCCGGCGGCGAATGCCTGGCGGACGGTGCGGCCGAGGAGGGTCTTGCGGTCAAAGATGTCGTGGACGGAAGCGCCGAGGATCTGGTCGCGGTCGACGGAGAGAAAGCGCTCGACGGAGCGGGAGACGAGGACGGCGCGTGCGTCGCGGGTGAAGAGCATCATCCCGTCCTGAAGGTTGGAGAGAATCTGGTCGAGGTTTTCCTTGAGGGCGGAGAAGACCTCTTCAACGTTTTTCATGCGTCGTCCGAGGCGCTCGATTTTATGGGAGACCTGGACGACGGTATCTCCGGAGGGGAGGGCCGGGGGATCGGAGGCGGGTTCGATGGATGGGCCGGAAGCGTCTGCGGCGGCCTGAAGGGCGTCGAGCCGGGCGCTGATCTGGGCGATGGGGGCGAGGGCGAGGTTGGCGACAAAAGCCGCCGCGATGAGCGAGAGCAGGATGGCGAGGCTGGCGTAACTAATGGCCTCAATAAGCCAGGGGCGGAGGGCGTTTTCGAGAAATGTGGTGCGGATGCCGATCTGGATATTGAGGAAGGGCTGATTATTGCGGTCGAGTTCCAGAGCGACGTTGTAGACGCGAGGCGGGCCGAAGACGATCTTCAGAGTATCAATGAGGGAATGGCCGCGGAGCGTGGAGTAGTCGGGCCGCTTGGGCAGAATTGTGTCTTCGAGCGCGGCGTTGGGCGCCGTGACGAGGGCGCGCCCATCACGGTCGACAATGGCGAGGTCGAATACGGTGGGCACGTAGTTGATGACGGAGTTGGTGAAGGCGCGCAAAGCGGGGTCGTTGCGCAGCGAATTGGCGACGGCGGCGTGTACGGAGGCGGGGTCGTTGACGTCGATGGTCTGCTTGGGCAGGTTGATTTCGAGCGCCTGGCGGGTGGTGAACAAAAGCTGGTGGGTGAGGATGTCAGTGGAGTTATAGGACCGCTCAATGTGCTGCTGGAGAAGCTGGCCGATGTAGAGCCAGGACAGCACAGAGACCACCAGGAACACCAGAATGGTGATGGCGAGGGCGAGTTTGGTCTTCAGTCGCACCGGAATGTAAGAGTGAAGCATAAAACAGGCAGCATTTGGTGCAAAGCGACAGTCGGACTCTACTGCTCGTCGGCAGTTTCGGTAACGGAGTTCCCGTATTCCTTCAACTTATTGTGCAACGTTTTCAGACTAATGCCTAATGTTTCCGCGGCGCGAGTTTTGTTATTTCCGTGCGACTCCAAAGTTTTGAGGATGAGGCGCCGCTCGGCCTGGTCAATAGTGGAGCCGACGTGAATACTTATGGAGTTTTCGTTGGAGACGGATTCAGCCGGCCTTTCGAGGGGCACTCCAAAGCCGTGGGGCAGGTGGCGGGCCTCCAGCAGGCCATCGCCGCCGAGGACGACGGCGCGCTCGACGGTGTTGCGGAGTTCACGCACGTTTCCAGGCCAGTCACAGGCCATGAGCCGCTGCATCATGCTGGTATCGACGCCGTTGATATGGCGGTCGTGCTTGCGGTTCATGTCTTCAATCATGGACTCGACTATGGCGGGGATGTCTTCCTTGTGTTCGCGCAGGGGAGGCATGTGGATATTGAAGACGTTCAGGCGGTAGAAAAGGTCGGCGCGGAGGTGTCCGTCGCCCACGGCCTCGCTGGGGTTCTTGTTGGTGGCTGCGAGGACGCGGACGTCCACGGGCGACTCGATTTTGCTGCCGAGGCGGCGTAGGGTGCGCTCTTCGAGGACGCGGAGCAGTTTGGCCTGGGTGCCGATGGGCATTTCGCCGATTTCGTCGAGCAGGAGGGTGCCTTCCTCGGCGAGTTCAAAGCAGCCTGCGCGGCGCTCCATGGCTCCGGTGAAGGCGCCTTTTTCGTGGCCGAAGATTTCACTCTCGATGAGGGTTTCGGGGATGGCGGCGCAGTTGACGGCGACGAAGGGGTGGTTCCTGCGCGGGCTTAGGGAATGGAGAGTGCGGGCGACGAGTTCTTTTCCGGTGCCGCTTTCGCCGGTGATGAGCACGGAAACATTGGATGGCGCGATGCGCTCGATTAGGGCGAAGACCTCCTGCATTTTCCTGGAGGTGCCCACCAGAGCGCCGAGCACGCCGGAGTCGCGCAGCTTGCGGCGGGTAACTTCCAGTTCCTGTTCAGTTTCCCGCTGGCGGGAGGCGTTGGAGAGGATCTGGCGGAGGCGGACGGCATCGACCGGCTTCTGGATAAAGTCGTAAGCGCCGAGCTTCATTGCGTCGACAGCGGCCTGGATGGAGCCCTGGGCGGTGAGGACAACGACGGCCTGGTTCTGCTTGAGCTCGCCGAGCCGTTCGAGGAGGTCAAGGCCGTCCATGCGCGGCATTTTGAGGTCGGTGACGACGATGCCCGGCTGCCAGACCAGCACCTTGTCGAGGGCTTCAACGCCGTCGCGTGCGGTTTCCGTGCGATATCCCCATCCGGCGACGAGTTCGGCGAGTCCGGTAAGGGCGTGCGGCTCGTCTTCGACAATGAGGACTTTTTCCTGCTTCACCATAAACACTTCGAGGGGGACTCTCTCTCTTGTATCACGCTGGGAGGGCGGGGTGACAGTGGAGAGGCGGGATGAGGCGCGGCGGTGGATGTATCCTTATGCACATGCTGAGCTATGAGATTTCACCTCGGGAGCTACAAGAGATGTTGGCTGCCGGCGGAGAGAAGCCTGTTTTGCTGGACGTTCGCGAGCCCTGGGAAGCGGAGGAAGCGCGAATCGAGGGAAGTGTGTTGATTCCACTGGGTCAGATCCAGTCGCGGGCGCGGGAGGAACTTGATCCAGGAGCGCGTATTGTGGCGATTTGCCATCACGGGCAGCGTTCAATGAGCGCGACGGCGTGGCTTCGGGACCAGGGATACGAGCGTGTGCAGTCGCTGCATGGGGGCATTGACGCGTGGGCGGCTGAGGTGGATTCGTCGGTGCCGAGGTATATCTAGTTTCAGCGACAGCGGTCATCAATCATGTGTTCCCGACTCAACCAGCAGCGGGCTTGAATGGCCACCCGATTTAAGAAATGGGCGACCCCTTTTCAAAATTTGTTCCAGAGTGGGAGTATTGCCGAAAGTGATGCTAAATGGAACAAAACCCCTGTTAGATTCTATTGCTCAGGGATGACTCGTTAGTTACACTCATAGCACACCAATTCCAAACACCAGGGCCTGCAAGAGTACCCGGGCAATAAGCCATCTCGGCGCGGATGGTGTGCGCGGCCGGATTCGGCCCAAGGAGCACATTCAGGATGCAAGGGACTGTCCCTGCCCAAAAGACCCAGCCGGATATTCCGGTGGCAAGCGCCGCCCCTGCGGGCCTGGTGGTGACCCCGGCTGATGTTTCAAGGGTGCTTATCAAGCGCAAATGGCTCATCCTTATTGTTGCCCTGGCAGGGACCGCGATAGGGGTATATCACGCATTGACGACAACGCCGTTATATGAGGCGATGAGCCAGGTATACATCGATCCCGGAGGTTCGAACAATCTGGGCCTTGGCATGGGACAGCAGAATTACATGTTTGACATGCCGGAGATGCAACTCCAGACCCAGGTGCAGATCATGCGGAGCGATACGGTGGCGCTGGATGCCATCGACGCGCTTGATCTTTACCACAAGCCGCCTTTTTCCCAGCTTTTCGCCAAAAAGCCGTACGACGGCCAACTGACTCCGCAACAGCGTGCCGCGCTTATCGGGGCGTTTGAAGGTGCGACCAAAATAAGCGTGCTGCCGAATACTGGTCTGGTGAATGTGAGCTTTAAGAATCAAGACCCGGTGGTGGCCAAGGACGCGGCGAATGCAATAGTCGAGTCCTATATGCAGCGCGACCTGCGCGCGCGCTACCGGGGGTCGACGCGGGTTTCCGACTGGTTGGGGAAGCAGCTTGTCGGCCTGAAGAAGCAGGCGGAAGCCAACCAGAAGGCGTTCTCCGACTATGTGCAGAAGCACAATATCGTATCCACGGGACAGCCGGGCAGCAGCCTGGTTACGGACAGCCTTGAGACGGTGAACCAGCAGCTTTCGCAGGCAAAAGCGGACCGGATTGTAAAGGAAGCGCGTTACAAGATGGCCCAGACCCGGAATCCGGAGCTTCTGGTTTCGGTTGCGCCGGGGACGATTCTGAGTTCGCTGCGGCAGCAGCAGGCGGACCTGATGGTCCAGCGAGCGCAATTGCAATCGAAATTCGGCCCGCAGTATCCGAAAGTGAAGGAACTGAATCAGCAACTGGAGAGCGTGCAGGGTGACATCGACACCGAGATCACCAATCTGACCAAGCGCTTCGCCGAGGAGTACCACACGGCGCTTCAGACCGAAGACCTGATGCAGTCGCGTCTGGATGGGCTGAAGAAGACCGCGTATCAGGAAAATGAGTCGGCAGCCCAGTACGACATCTTGAAGCACAATGCGGAATCGTCCTCGGCGCTGTACAACGCGCTGGATATGAAGCTTCAGGAATCGGGGATTACGGCCGGGATGAACTCGAACAGCGTGGATGTGGTGGACAGCGCGACGGTCCCACCCAGCCCGATCCTGCCGCAGAAGAGGACGGACGTGATTTTTGGTTTCTTCGGCGGACTGCTGGTGGGGATTTTTGCGGCGGCCCTGCTGGAGTATATGGACGACACGCTGAAGACGTCGGAGGAGGTGGAGGCGATTTCCCAACTTCCGACTCTGGCGGTCATTCCACATTTCGCGGTCAAGAAATCCGCTCCGTCTCCAAGGCCGGGCCTGCCCAACCTTTTACCGGACGTGGTGGCCTACCTTATGCCACAGTCTCTTGGCGCGGAAGGGTATCGCACGCTGCGCTCGGCGGTGCTGTTGTCGGCGGTTGATCGTGAGCCGAGAGTTTTGCTGGTGACCAGCAGTTTTGCCGAGGAAGGGAAGTCAACGACGGCGGCGAACCTCGCAATTTCGTTTGCGCAGCGTCAGGAGAAAGTGCTGCTGGTGGACACGGACCTTCGGCGGGGAACGACGCACCTGAAGTTCGGGCTTTCCAACCGGCGGGGTCTATCCACGATTCTGGCCAAGGAGTCGGGATCGGAAGCCTATGAACACCCGCTTCAGGACATGCCGTGGCTGACGGTACTCACGCGCGGGCCGATTCCACCCAATCCTGGAGAGATTCTTGCGTCGAGGGCCATGGAGGACCTGCTGGAGCAGTGGCGAACGGAGTATGACCGGATCATTCTGGATTCGTCGCCGGTGCTGGCAGTTTCCGATTCGCTGGCGCTGGCGACCCAGGCCGACAACGTGCTGATACTGGTGCGGTCGGGAGTTACGCGCAAAAAGGCACTGCTGCGGACGAAAGAATGGCTGCGGCGGGCGGGCGCGCGGATTTCCGGCGCGGTAATTAATGATGTGGATTTGCGGCTGGAGAATTACTACACCTATTCCCGCAAATACGGCTACAGCTATCAGAGCAACAATGGGGCGGCAGATGGCGACAAGTAAGTTTGCGTGGGCGCTGGTGCTGCTATGCGCCTGCCTGCCGGCATGGCCGCCGGCGAATGGACAGACCAATCCGCGCCAGCGGGAGACAGTGGCCGAGGCCAACTCCATAATTGGAGCGGACGACGTATTGGACGTGGAAGTGTTCGATACGCCCGAGCTGTCGTCGCAGACGGCGCGGGTGACCGAGGCGGGCGATGTGAATTTGCCGGTGCTTGGAGCGATTGCCGTGGCGGGCCTGAGCCCAAGTGAGGCGGCGCGGAAGATCGAGTCGGAGCTGAAGTCGCGCGGGATCATGCTTCAGCCGCACGTGACGGTTTCGATTGCGGAGAGCGCTCCACGCGGCGCGACGTTACTGGGTGAGGTGAAGGGGCCGGGGGTTTACTCGGTTGCGGGGGGGCGGCGGCGCCTGCTGGACCTGATCGCGATGGCGGGGGGGCTTGGGCCGAATGCGGGGAAGCTCGTCACAATTGCTCATCGCGACGATCCGCATCATCCGGAGATGGTCCGGCTGGTTCCGAGAGCGGCGCAGCTAGGCTCGCAGCAGAACCCGGTGATTCGCCCCGGAGACACCATTATGGTGGGCCGGGCAGGCGTGGTGTACATATTGGGAGACGTCGGTAAACCTGGCGGGTTCCTGATTGACAATGATGTGCATATTTCTGTTATGCAGGCGCTGACGCTGGCTGGAGGCTGGAACAAAGAGGCGGCGCTGAGCAAGGCCGTGCTGATCCGGACAATTCCACAGGGACACAAGGAATTGGATCTGGATTTGAAGCGCATTTTGAAGGGAAAACAGGCGGACGTCAAAGTGGAAGACGGAGACATTCTGTATGTGCCCACCAGCCTGGGCAAGACTCTCGCATACCGCGGAATGGAGGCGGTGATCGCAGCCGCGCAGGCAGCGGTCGTTTATACGTCTTTCAGCTATTAGCCCCCGAGGCGGAGACGGCACGACGAAAGGGCAGAATTGCGGAAAGATGAACGGAAACCATGGGAACCGCGCCACAAACCGTCGATCTAGCTTTCGGCCGCCCGCGGATTTTCGGCGACGATCTTGCGCCGCCGAGGCAGGCGTTTTTCGCGGTCATTCCAGCGGCGCTCGCATTTTTCGGGATGTTGAGCTGGGTCCTGGGAAGTGACTTTGGGTTCGTGCTGGCGTGCATGGTGGCGACGGCGGTGGGGCTGTACACCTTATGGGGCTGGCTGTTTCGTAAAGCCCCAACCCGGTTCTCCACGACAATGGGGATGGTGCTGCTGCTCGGTTACGGCGGCGGAGCGCTGAATACCTGGGCAACGCTTCCGCGCGGGCAACTAAGCGTGGCCGCCGCAATGGGGATGGACGCCGGGGTGCTCGCGCGGGGAATTGGCGCGGTGCTGCTGTCGTCGGCGCTTTTGTACTGCCTGGGAGAGATTTTCGAGAAGCCAATTTTTGGGCGCGACTTCCTTTTTCCCATTGACGGGAGAACTCGCGCGCTGATTTATGCCGGCACTTTGGCCATAGTAGCCGGATATGCCACCCACATACTTGGGTTTCAGGGGACGTCGTCGGCTGGGGGGCATCTGAATCCGGTGGGGGCATTTCTGGGGTGGCTTTATCTACCTCTTCCGGCAATTTCCGTCGCGGCATTTTTGATGGCCCCGCAGCGGCGGGCTAAGGTCCTTTGCGGTATTACGTCCGTGATCCTGCTTCTGATGTTTTCAACCCTGGGAAGAAGGGTAGCTGTTTATACGGGGGTGGAAGTTCTACTGGTCATGGGACTCGTGGGCTATCGCTGGAAGGGGCGGGTGTTTCAAAAAATCATGGTGGTCGCGGGTCTGGCCGTGGCGATTGTTTTGGCATCGCTGATGTTCATGCTGTTTAGGATTGCCGGCTGGGGCGCGCGTAATCCAGAACAAGTGAGTCTTACAAAGCGGCTTGAGCTTGCGCACAAGATGGTCGAAAAGGGGAACGCCTATGCGATCGCCACCAGCACCACAAAGGAAAATCTTCAGACGCGGACGTTTGTGGTGGGATTTTTCGCAAGCGTTCTGGAGGGGAGTTCCCGCACGACGCCTGCTTTGGGAGAGGACGTGATCAAGCAGGCGGAAGACGCGATTCCCAGCTTCCTATATCCGGAGAAAGACCGCTACTTTTCCGAAGAAGATTTGGTTGACCAGCAATTCGGGTACGGATTCGGTGATCAGGCAAATTCAATTCTGACGGCGGGCGGGACGGATTTTGGCCTGCTCGGCGTGTTGATTTATCCACTGTTGCTCATCGTGCTGATGCGGATTATCTATGACATTGCCGCGAGATGCTTCGGGGTCGTTCCGCTTATGTTAATAGCGTTGTCGCTTATCTATGCTTCTTTGCAGACCGAAATTGGCCTGACTGGATATTTCGCTCTCCTGCGTGTGGTACTTCCATTCGGATTGATTATCGCCGGATTTATGGTCTTTCCGTCGTTCCGGCTGCGTTCCGGCCGGCATTGAGAAAGGAGAATATTGATTTGCGAACCAGGAAGATTGCTACGTGGGTATGCGGCGCGGTTTTATGCTGCGCTGTGCCCGCGGCTTTCTGCCAAGCCCTGAGCGGAAGTCTGGCAGCGGGTACGGACCTGTCGCCTAATGCACAGCGGGGCGGAAATGGGATGGCGTCAATCGGCGCCCGTTCCGAGGTGTCCGCAAGGGCGAGTTCCACGATGAACGCGGATGCCGCGGCCAGTATGGATGCCGAAGGCGTTACCGGCGCGATGTCCGAAGGTGGGGTGAGCGGCGCAGGCGCGGGCTCGACCCGCCTTGACTTCCGAATCAGCCCGTTGTGCAACAAACCTGTGAATGGGCGGTTGGAGGTTGGCTCGGCGCGCGGGCTGTCCGGCGGACGTGGTCCGGAGTCAAAGAGGAACGAGACTTATGGCTGTGCGGCCATGCACCCAGTGCCGGCGAACGTGAGAAACAGAACGATGCAGGCGGAGCAGAGGGGGAGTGGGCAGGTGTCGCGCGCGAGAAATGGTTCGTCGAATACGCATCCGGCAGCCACCACGCGCCAATCGCAAGCCATTTACTCAAAGGATTTCCAGGACAGCACCAAGGGGACAGCCCTTCTTAGTCCGCCCGATTCGACGGCAAGTCCGCTTGACTGGACCCCGGCCCTGAATTATGGGTTCGTCGATATAACGGAGCAGCCGTTTTTCAAGCCAAGCCTGCATGGTGGATTCTCGCAAAAAGGGCGAGTAGCGGCACGCGCCAAGGCGCCTCCAGACCTCTCCACCTCGTTTGACGATTCATTACGCGTGCGTGTGCCGGATCCGCTTGCTGATCTCGCCTCGCACTAGGCGGCGCGACGGTTCGCAAGGATGGATGATCCATCGGGTTCCCCTGCGAAGATGCGGGTTTGGCAAAGAGGCGGATCGCGGATAATCAGGATGTGAGCGGGCGGCTCAACTCGGAATTGCTGCGGGAGTATGTGGCGTATCTGCGGGTGGAGAAGGGGCTGCGTCCTTTAAGCTGCGAGGCGTATGAGCGTGACGTGTTGCAGTTTTCCGAATATCTTGAGGGCGAGAGCTTGTCGCTGATGGCGGCGCGTCACGCGCAGGTGGCTGGATTTCTGGAACATTTGAAGCGGCATGGAGTGGAGAGCCGGTCGGCGGCGCGAAAACTGTCATGCCTGCGCGGCTTCTACAAATGGCTGCTTCTGGACAAGCGGATTGAGCGCGACCCCACGATCAACCTTGAGTCTCCCTCGACTTGGAAGGTGTTGCCAAAGTCGCTGGCGGAGTCGGAAGTCGCGGCGATGCTGGAGCGTGGAGATCCGGAAAATGCCGACGCCATTGCGCTGAGAGACAAGGCGATTCTGGAGTTGCTGTATGCGGGCGGGCTGCGCGTATCAGAGCTGACTAGTCTGCGCGAAGAAGACTTGTCGCTGGATGCGGGGCGCGTGCTGGTGCGCGGCAAGGGCGACAAGGAACGGATTGTTCCGCTGGGACGCGCGGCGGTGGAGGCGGTGGAGAAGTATCTGAGAGAGGGAAGGCCGCTGCTGGCCCGAAAACGCAAGAGCGGCACGGGCGCAGCGAGTGGGCAGCTTTTTCTTTCGGTGCGCGGGGTAGGACTGACGCGGCAATGGATCTGGGCTCTGGTGAAAGCGGCGGATGGGCACGCGAGTCCGCATATGCTGCGGCATAGCTGCGCCACTCACATGGTGGAGCACGGCGCGGACCTGCGAACGGTGCAGACGCTGCTGGGGCACGCGGACATTGCGACGACGCAGGTATATACGCATCTGGCGCTGGGAAGATTGAAGGCAGTGCATCGGGCGCATCATCCCCGTGCACTGGCCGTCCAGGCGGCGGCTTCGCGTGGCCGCTCCCCGGTCGCGGAGTGAGTGAGTTAGCTCCAGGTTTTGAGAGGGCTCGTGCATGAGTGAAAAGCCGGAGATTGTTGCGCGGGTAGAGGAGTTTCTGGCGGCACTCAAGAATGAGCGCGGGGCGTCGGAGCATACGCTGCGGGCCTATGAGCGCGAACTGAAGAATTTTGCAGTACATATGGTTGCGAAGCAGGGTGCGAAGTTTGGAGTGCAGCGGATTGAGCATCCGCAGATTCGGGCTTACCTGAGCGAGTTGTATGGGCGCGGACTGTCGAAGGCTTCGACGGCGCGGGCGCTGGCTGCGATCCGGTCATGGTTCAAGTGGCTGGCGCGGCGCGGGTACGTGGAGCAGAATCCGGCGAGTTTGGTGGCGACTCCGAAATTGCCGAAGCATCTGCCGCGCGTGCCGACGATTGAGCAGATGAATCGCGTGGTGGACGGAGTGGCCGAAGAAGCGGCGGGATGGCCGGAGCGCGATCGCGTGATTTTTGAGTTGCTGTACGGGTGCGGAATCCGAAACGCCGAGTTGGTCGGCCTGAATCTGAACGATATTCATTGGGCGAACGAAGCGATTCTGGTGCGGGGCAAGGGGCGGAAGCAGCGTCACGTTCCGCTCGGCGATGCGGCGGCGATGGCTCTGCGGGCGTATTTGCCGGAGCGCGCGGCACGGCTGTCCGCGGCGGGAAAATCGTCGGAAGCGCTGCTTCTTAATTTGAGATTGCGCGGAGATGGCCGGCTGACCACGCGGAGTGTGGGGCGGATCGTCAAGCGCATTGCTGTGGCGCAGGGGCTGCCGGCGGATGTGCATCCGCACACGCTGCGGCACGCCTTTGGCACGCACATGCTGGAGGAGGGTGCGGATCTGAGGGCGATTCAGGAACTGCTGGGGCACGAGCGGCTCTCCACAACGCAGCGATACACGCAGCTCACGGTGGGTCAGGTGGCGGAGGTGTATGACCGGACGCATCCCAGGGCCAAGTGAGGACTGGCCGTCCAGGCAGAAGCTTCAGCGCAGTCACTGCCGTTAGTCGTGGGCGCGGCTGATCGGCTTTTTCCGAGGCAGGCCCACTCGTGTACACTTCTCTGGGTTTTTGGTTCACGATTTTTCGGTTTCAGTGGAGGGTTATTTATGAAATCAGGTAAGCGGTTTCATGCCGTGATTTTGTCTGCTGTAGCGGTCGCGCTGGCGGTCCCGGCGGGCGCGCAAACGGCGAGGCCTCACCATCAGCATGTGATGCGAGGGCAGAGCACGACTTTGGCGGCGACTCCGCCGATGGGCTGGAATAGCTGGAACCACTTCGCGGAGCATGTGACGGAGGCTGATGTAAAAGCGGCCGCCGCCGCGCTGGTATCGAGCGGGATGCGCGACGCGGGCTACATCTACGTGAACATAGACGACACGTGGGAAGGCAAGCGCGACGCGCAGGGCAATATTCAGACCAACAGCAAGTTTCCGGACATGAAGGGGCTGGCGGATTACGTCCACTCGAAGGGGCTGAAGCTGGGCATTTATTCTTCTCCGGGGCCGAAGACGTGCGCGGGCTATCCGGGCAGCTATGGACATGAGGCTCAGGACGCGAAGACGTATGCGTCGTGGGGCATCGACTATTTGAAGTACGACCTGTGCAGCTTTATCCCGATCATGCAGAAGCAGTCGAACGGCGATCCGCAGAAAGCGTTTGAGATTGAGAAGGCCGCCTACCAGAAGATGCACAAGGCGCTGGAGGCGACGGGGCGTCCGATTGTCTTCAGCATGTGCCAGTACGGATGGAACGACGTGTGGAAGTGGGGACCTGACGTTGGCGGCAATCTGTGGCGCACGACTGGCGACATTACCGACAAATACGACCGCATGGAACAGATTGGCTTCTCGCAGGCCGGGTTGTCGAAGTACGCGGGGCCGGGACACTGGAATGATCCCGACATGCTGGAGGTGGGCAACGGCGGCATGTCGTTTGACGAGTACAAGACGCACATGACGCTGTGGACGATTCTGGCGGCTCCGCTGTTGGCAGGCAATGACCTGAGCAAGATGACTGCCGAAACCAAGGAATTGCTGATGAACAAGGAAGTCATCGCGGTGGACCAGGACAGGCTGGGCAAGCAGGGCGACCGCGTGTGGGAAGAGGGGCCGGAATCGGTCTGGGCCAAGCCGCTGAGCGGCGGAGCCAAGGCTGTCGGCATCTTTAACCGGGCGGAAACTCCACGGACGATTTCGCTGAAGCTGAGTGCGATTGGCTTTGGACAGAATGCGAAGCTGCGCGATCTATGGGCGCACAAGAGCGTACAGGCGAACAACGGTGTCTATACCGTGACTGTGCCGAAGCACGGGGCGGTGATGCTGAAGGTAAGCGAGTAGTCTGGTTGTAGAAGCGAAGACCCCGGTTCATTATGAGCCGGGGCTTTTTGCGTAAGAGATAATGGGGAGTATGGCAGCGGGCAAACCAAAAATGCTTTCAAAGCGACAGCGGGAGTTGATTGCGAAGGCCCTTTCTGATCCGCGCCGGGTGGAGATTCTGAAGCAGATTGGTTCCGGCAACTGCGTGGCCTGCGGCGATATTCGGGCCCGCCAGGATGTGAGCGCGGCCACCCTTTCGCACCACATGAAGGAACTGGAGATGGCGGGATTGATTGAGATTGCCCGCGAAGGCAAATACGCCAACCTGACTTTGCGCCGCGACGTGCTGCGCGCTTACCTGGATCATTTGGCGGCCATTTAGAGCTGTGGAAAAGTCACTGAATCTTTATTTCGGCGCGTCTCATCAATTCGACAGTTATCGAAGTATCAACATTTCAACGAAGCGTCGCAATGGAGAGAATATGAGCAAACTGGCGAATAAAGTAGCGGTGGTGACTGGGGCCTCCAAGGGCATTGGAGCCGGTATAGCAAAGGCGCTGGCAGCGGAAGGCGCGGCGGTAGTGGTGAACTATGCCTCCAGCAAAAAGGGTGCCGAAAGCGTGGTTTCCGCAATTGAAAAGAAGGGCGGCAAGGCCATTGCCGTGCAGGGGGATGTGGCGAAGGCCACGGATGTAGAGCGCATCTTTGCCGAGACGAAGAAGGCCTTCGGAAAGGTGGACGTGCTAGTGAACAACGCCGGCGTGTACAAGTTCGAGCCGCTGGAGGAGGTCACCGAACAGGAATTTCATCGGCAGTTCAATACGAATGTGCTGGGCCTGATTCTTGCCGCGAAGGAAGCGGCAAAACACTTTAATGGCGAAGGCGGAAGCATCATCAATGTGGGGTCGGTGGCGAGCCGGCTGACGCCTCCTCAAACGGTCGTCTACACGGCGACCAAGGGCGCTGTTGATGCAGTGACGGGTGTGCTGGCAAGGGAACTGGGGACGAAAGGAATTCGGGTCAACTCAATCAATCCCGGGCTTGTGCAAACGGAGGGCACGCACTCGGCAGGAATTATCGGGAGCGACTTTGAGACACATGCGATAGCGGAAACTCCGCTGGCCCGCTCTGGCCAACCAGATGATATTGCGCCGGTGGCGGTTTTTCTTGCTTCGGACGATTCGCGCTGGCTTACCGGCGAGACGCTTCTGGCGTCCGGCGGAATGCGGTAATCCACAGCGGAGCGGGGCTGCTTCGCGTGGCCCCGCTGTGTTCCTACGCACCCACATCGAACGCGATAGAATGAAGGGTACGGTGCCGCGCGCGCCCGTTTTTTTTTGCGCTTTGCGCGGGCGTCGAATCGGATATGAGCACAACGACTATCGCAAATCGCGCTCCCAAATCTTCCCGATCCTCCTCATCCTCCGCTTCCCGAGAGCAGATATTCGACTCCCTCCGGCGCTGGGGATATTTGCAGGCGCGGCTTGATCCGCTGGGGCAGTTTCTAACGCCGCTGGCGGTGCCGGATCTGGAAGTTTCCGGCGCAGATGCCGAGGAGGCGCGGCGAATTTACTGCGGGACTATCGGCGCGGAGTTCATGCACATTCCGTCAGAAGAGCGGCGCCAGTGGATTGCGGAGCGGCTGGAGGGCGATGCCCCGACGATGGATGCGGCGAAGCAGAAGTACGTTCTGGATTTGCTTACGCGCGCCGATGTTTTTGAGCAGGTGATTCAGGCGCGGTATCTGGGCACGAAGCGGTTTTCGCTGGAAGGTGTGACGGCGCTGATTCCGTTTATGGACGAGCTGCTGAATCGCAGTTCGGAGCTTGGGGCCGAGCGTTCCGTGATGGGAATGAGTCATCGCGGACGGCTGAACGTGATGGTGAATACGTTTGGGAAGTCCGCTGCCGATATTTTCGCCAAGTTTGAGGACGTGGACCCGAGGAGCATTCTGGGCGGCGGCGATGTGAAGTATCACGTGGGCGCGACGGGCACGTTTCCGACTCGCGGCGGCGGTACGATGTCGCTGCATCTGGTGTCGAACCCCAGCCACTTGGAAGCGGTGGACCCGGTGGCGATGGGGCGCGCGAAAGCGTGGCAGCTTCGCTATTGGCCTGAGGGCATGGAGCGCGTGCTGCCGGTGCTGATTCATGGAGACGCGGCCTTCGCGGGGCAGGGCATCTGCGCGGAGACGCTGAACCTTGGGATGCTTGAGGGCTACTCGGTCGGCGGCACGATTCAGATTATTGTGAACAACCTGATTGGGTTTACCGCGGAGCCGGACCAGTCGTGCTCGACGCGGTTTTCATCGGACCTGGCGAAGCGGCTGCCGGTGCCGATTTTTCATGTGAATGCTGAAGATGTGGCGGCGGTGGTGCGAGTGGCGACGCTGGCGGCGGAGTATCGACATAGGTTCCAGACGGATGTGGTGGTGGACCTGATTGGCTATCGGCGGCATGGGCACTCGGAGGTGGATGATCCGACGATTACGCAGCCGCTGCGATACGCGATGATTCATAAGCACGCTCCGCTGTATGAGATTTACGCGGCGCAGATTGGAGCGGATGCGGCTACGCTGGCGAAGGCATTGCATGACCAGTACAACGATGCGCAAAAGCAGGCCAAGACGATGCGGAAAAAGCCGAAGCTGGTGCAGTTGCCCGAACACTGGGCCCCTTATGTGGGCGGCGCGTGGAAGCGGGAGTATGAGGTGGATACCGGGCTGACACGCGAGACGATTCAGAAGCTGGCTCAAAGGCTCACGACATTTCCGGAGAGCTTCCACGTTCACCCCAAGATCAAGAAGCTGCTGGAGCAGCGCGCCGAGATGGGCGAAGGCAAGCGGGCGTTCGATTACGGAATGGCCGAGGCAGTGGCGTTCGGGTCGCTGGTGACGACGGGAACCCAGGTGCGGCTGAGCGGGCAGGACAGCCAGAGGGGGACATTTAACCAGCGGCATTCCGTGCTGATTGATGTGGAGAACGAGGAGTGGTGGATTCCGCTGAATCATTTGGCGGAGGGGCAGCGGCCATTCGATGTGTATAACTCGATGCTGTCCGAGGCAGGCGTGCTGGGTTTCGAGTATGGATACAGCCGCGATGCTCCCGAGACGCTGGTGTTGTGGGAGGCGCAGTTCGGGGATTTCGCGAACGGCGCGCAGGGCGTAGTGGACCAGTTCATTGCGTCGGGCGAGGACAAGTGGGGTCTGCTGAGTGGAGTGACGATGCTGCTTCCACATGGATATGAGGGGCAGGGGCCGGAGCACTCGAGCGCACGCATTGAGCGCTATCTGCAACTGGCCGCGCACGACAATATGCAAATTTGCCAGCCCTCGACGGCGGCGCAGTATTTCCATTTGCTGCGGAGGCAGGCGATGCGGAAGTGGCGCAAGCCCATGATTGTGTTTACACCCAAGAGCATGCTGCGGCATCCGGATGCGGCGTCGTCGATTGAGGAGTTTTCAAAGCCACGGTTCCAGACGGTCCTGCCGGAAACGGAAATCGAAAATGCCGAGCGGTTGCTGCTTTGCACAGGAAAGATTGGCCATGAGCTGCGTATGGAGCGCAAAAAGCGCAGCGACCAGACTGTGGGGATCGTGTTTCTGGAACAGATCTATCCCTGGCCGGAGGAGGAGTTGGCGGCGGCCTTGGCGGCGCATCCCAACGCGCACGAAGTTGTGTGGGTCCAGGAGGAGCCGGAGAACATGGGCGCGCAGTCGTTCGTAATGCCGCGGCTGCGGCGGCTGGCACGCGGGCGCTCAGTGCTGAGCGTGAAGCGGTCGGCGGCGGCGAGTCCGGCAACCGGGTCGGCCAAGGCGCACGATCTGGAGCAGAAGACGCTGATTGATCTGGCGCTGGGGGGACATTAGAGAAGCCGTTCGCGTTCAGGAATGTTGCGGGGCGCCGAGTTGGGTGAGGAGTTGTTGGCGCTGGGGAGCGAGGATGGTGCGGGTTTCGCCTTCTGCGCGGATGGTTCCGGATTCGATGAGGATTGCGTGGGCGTTGATTTGCCATGCGTCAGCCAGGTCGTGCGAAACGTAGAGGACGGGCACAGCCGCGGCCCGAAGCTTTTCGATAATTGCGGCGCGGCTGGGTGCATCCAGCGCGTTGAAAGGTTCGTCGAGCAGAAGAAGTTTAGGGCGAGGCGCGAGCGCCTGGGCCACTGCGATGCGCTGGCGTTCTCCTCCGGAAAGCTGCTGGGGCTTGCGCTCAGCGAGCGACGCAATTTCAAACAGACATAGCAATTCTTCGATGCGGGCTTCGCGCGCGACGCGCATCCATGAATGCATCCCGAAGGCGATGTTTTCCCTCGCGGTGAGGTGAGGGAAGAGCGCGGATTGCTGTAGAACGAATCCGATTCCGCGCCGCGACGGAGGTAGGTCGAGGCTGCAATTCGTATCGAGTAGCTGATGATTGCCGAGTTGGATGGAGCCTGAGTCAGGCTGCGTGAGTCCGGTGAGAATGCGGAGGACCGTGGTTTTGCCCGCGCCAGAGGGACCGAAGAGAACGGCCCATTGCGAGCGCAGGGTGAATTCGACTTGAAGTCTGAAGCCGCTGCGCCGGTAGTTGATGCGGGCATCGAGAATCGGCGATTCAGTCATGGCGCGCTCCGGCGGTGGCGGCGGGATAGGCGCCGCGGCGGGCGTAGAGGAGAATGAGCGCGGTGACGGAGATGGCTACGAGCACGAGCGCGGTGCGGTTGGCGTCGGCGTAGGCGAAATCCTGCACCTGGTCGTAAATGGCGATGGAAAGGGTGCGGGTGGCTCCGGGGATGTCTCCGCCGACCATGAGGACGACTCCGAATTCGCCGATGGTGTGGGTGAAGCAGAGCAGAGCGGCGGCTGCGATGGAGCGCGCGGAGAGCGGGACGAGAACGGAGCGAAGGATTCGCCAGCGCGATGCTCCGAGCAGGCGCGCCTGTTCGACGAGGGCAATGTCAATGGAGGAGAATCCGGCGACGATGGGCTGCACGGCAAAGGGCAGGCTGTAGATGGCGGAGCCAATAACGAGTCCGGTGAAGGTGAAAGCGAGGGTATGGCCGGTAAGGTGAATCCAGATGCGGCCGAAGGCGGTGCGCTGGCCGAGCAGTACCAGCAGATAGAAGCCGAGCACGGTGGGCGGCAGCAGAATGGGCAGCGTGGTGATGGCTTCTACTATGGCACGCAGGCGCGAGCGGGTGGAGACGATCCAGTAGGCGAGCGGAATGGCGATGACCAGCAGAATGGCGGTGGTGATGGCCGCCAGCCTGAAGGTGACGGAGAGCGCTTCGAGGTCCATCTAGTTTGCTGGCGCCAGGCCGCCGGCGTGAAGCTCGCGCGCAATGGGCGCCGAGGCAAGGAAGGCAAGGAAGCGGTGCGCGGCCTGCGCGTTGGATGAGCCTTTGATCACGACCGCGCCTTGCAGGATGGGCGGGTAATTTTCACGCGGGACTTTGATGAAGTGTCCCGAGGCCTGGAGGCGGGGCGTGAGCGCGGAAGTGAGGGAGATGAATCCTAACTGCGCGTTGCCGGAGTCGGCATACTGCGCGGCCTGCGCGATGTTTTCCGCGACGACCAGCTTTGGTTTCAGCATGTCGTAGAGGCCGAGGTGGTGGAGCGCGGCAACGGCGGCGCGTCCATAGGGCGCGTGGCCGGGATTGGCGATGGCGACGGACTTGAGCGCGTTGTCGCGCAGGGATGCGATGGAAAGCTTGCGGAATGGGGCATCGTTGCGCGTCCACAGAACCAGCGTGCCGCGCGCGTAGGCGATGGGTTCAGACTCTTCCGCGCGGCCAGCGGCGATGACGCGCTGTGGGAAGCTGAAGTCGGCGGCGAGAAAAAGATCAAAGGGCGCGCCGTTGATGATGGCGGTCGCCAGCGTGGCTGAAGATTTGTAAGAGGCTTGGACGGGGATTCCGGTTTGCGCGGTGAATTGCTTGAGTACGTTGGGCAGCAGCGGTTGGAGATCGGCGGCGGCGGCGACGCGGAGCGGCTGCTGGGCGGAAGCAGTGAGGGCGCAGAGGGCGAGCAGAGCGAGTGTGAAGATGCGACGAAGGCTAGGCACGGATGAGCATGACCTCCGTGGACTTGATGAGCGCGGAAGCAGTCTGGCCGACGGCAAGCTGCATTTCGCGGGCGGCGTCCGCGGTGATGATGGAGGTAATGATCTGTCCGCCGATGGAGAGCTTGACCTGCGCGAGCAGACCTTCATATTTCAGCTCGACAATGCGCCCGGTGAGTTGGTTGCGGCCGCTGACAGTGCGCATCATCTGGCGTTTGGGCGTTTCGGGGCGCTTGGCTTTGTGCAGAAAGCGATCGAGTTCGGCTTCAGGAATGCGGTAGTGGCCGCCTGGTGTTTTCACGGTCTTAAGCTTGCTGTGGTAGATCCACTGCTTGATGGTTGGGTAGGAGATCCCCAACCGGAGCGCGGCCTGGCGAGGCGTGAGAAGCGAAGCCATTAGATGATTTTATACGATATTGTTCGAAGGAAGACGATGATTATTGCGATCTCAGGGTTCTGTTCCCCCAGAAGCCAAAACCGGGCTTGAGTCCACCCCACGAACGAAGACCTGTCCATGGGGACCTCCGAGTGGGCCACCATCGAGCGTGAAAAAACTCAGGAGACGGAGACAGTGGCGGACGGGGTTGCGGCCGGGGCTTCCCGTCTTCGCAAAGCCTGAGTTCCAGCCCAGACGATCCAGATGGCCAGCAGGTCGCCCCCGATGAAGAGCCATCCGAACTGGGGGAGAAAGAAGCCGGCGACCAGCACTCCTGCCAAGCCCAAGGCGACCGCGCCGATGATTCCCACGATGCGAACGATTGCCGGGGCCGCGTGCGGGACTCCGAGAATTAGCACGATGAAGCCAGCGGCAAAGGTCGGCCATCCGAGCGCGTGCATGGCTGCGAAGAGGCTGAACATGGTGGGAGCGCCTCCGGTGGCAAGCGCGCCGATGACGCCGTGCGCAGCCAGTTCCACGGCAAACTCCACCATCATGAAAAGCCCGCCGATGATGGTGAGGCGCGCTCCAATGCGTGCCACGGCGGAGTCCGCTGTCCAGGGTTCATCCAGCAGGAGCCAGATCGCGAGGATGATGAAGACGGCGGAGACGAAGGAAACGCAGTGGGCCGCAGTCCAAGTGGGGCTGTGCAGCATTTCGAGAACGGCCATGCCGTGCGGATGGAGGGCCCCCGCGATAAAGAAGAGGATCCCTCCAATGGCCAGCAAAGCGCCAGCCACACGCGCATTGGCTGATGTTTGCCGCATTGCGCCTCCTTCCGTCCCGATTGCCGGTTACTTCGAGGGCGTGAAGAGCTTCACGCGGACGTGCCAGGTCACGGACTGGCCGGGCTTGAGCGTGACCATGCCGGTGTCCATGCCCTTGGGCCACTCGCTGCCGAAAGGATCAGCAAAGTTGAACTGCTCCTCGATGGCGGCGTACGGCTTGTCCGGCGGCGAATAGACCTGGATGGTCTTGATTTCGGGCGAGAGGCCCTGGATCATGACTCCGTAATTGCTGGCCGGATCGATGAGCTTGACGTCGACCGCGCCGTCGGTGCGTGTGAGATTGGACCAGTTGTCGTCGTAGAAGTGGTTGTCCAGCGCAGTGCCATCAGGGGCGGTGAAGTCATACTGTGTGCCCTTGACGGGTTGCAGCTTGCCCGTGGGGAAGACGTCGTCGTAGTTGTTGACCTGCGCTATCTGGGTGCCGGGAACATGCAGGCGCGCCTGCTCATGTTGGCCGCTGGGAATGCTGAAGTAGGGGTGCCAGCCGATAGCGATGGGCTCGTCTTCGTTGCCGACGTTTTTCGCCGTGATCTCGGCGTCAAAGGCGTCGCCAGAGAGCGTGAGCTTAAAGTTGAGATCGGTTTTGGAGAGCCAATGTCCGCCGAAGTCGCCCGCATGGATGACGCCTGTGAGCTGCTGGCCGTCCTGAACGTCCTGCACATTCACGTCCTCTGTCTTGGCGTCCAGAATGAGGCCGTGCATGGCGTGGGGCCGCGCTCCGGGCTTCTTGCCTTTCCAGTTGGCGGGCAGCGTGATGGTCTTGCCGTGCCAGTGGGCGGTGACGGTTTTGCCGTCTTTGGAGAGCGTGCCGATGATGCGATTCGGATAGGGGACGAGGAACGCGCCGCCGAAGCTGAAGCTGCCGTTTCCATATTCGTCATTGCTGAGTACCTTGGCGCCTTCTTCGAGGGAGGGCGAGGCGATCACGTCAACGGTGCCCTTGCCGGGAACGTTGGCGGTGATCTGGAAGACGTTCATGCCGCGGCCGGGCAGGATGGTTGCGGAAAGGAATTCGGGCTTCTGACCATTCGATGTGGCTGTGCGCGACAGGTGTACCACGTTTTCTCCGTTGATCTGAGTTGGTGCGGTGGTGGCGGCCGTTTCCGGCTTGGGCGCGGGCGGAGTCGATTTACAACCGGCGACGGTGAGCAGCGCGGTTGCGGCCAGCATGAGCGTGTACTGCGGGCGAAAAGACATAGTTTCAACCTCTCAGGACAATGATGTAAGCAATTGTTGATGGAGCAAACGTTTTCGGGGGTCCAGCCGCCTCTTCCGTGGGAACAAAGGCGCGCCCCCAATTCTACGCCCAAGGGCTGTCGTTTGCGCGAGTTGCGTTTGCCGTGTCCCCCACTCAAGCCAAAACCGGGCTTGAGTGGGGTACCCGGAGACTGAGGGGGCCACCGATAGAATGAGAAGAGATGCCTCGAAAAATCACTTCCAGCGAGCGGGCGCTTGCCGCACTGAACGCCCGCATTATCGCTTGCAATCGCTGCGAGCGGCTGCGGGCGTACTGCAAGCAAGTTGCGGAGATGAAGCGGCGGGCATATCTGGATTGCGAGTACTGGGGCCGTCCGGTGCCGTCGTTTGGCGACCCGAACGCGAAGGCGATGATTGTGGGGCTTGCGCCGGGAGCGCATGGGTCGAACCGAACGGGCAGGCCGTTCACGGGAGACGGGTCGGGGAATTTTCTATATCCGGTGTTGTACGAGGCGGGGTTCGCGTCGCAGCCGCGGGCGACGGACCGCGATGATGGAATGCGGCTGAACGGGCTGTGGATTACGTCGGTGGTGCGATGCGCGCCTCCGGGAAACAAGCCGCTGCCTGAAGAAATTGCGAACTGCGCGCCGTTTCTGGATGAGGAGATTGCAGCCTTCGCTGACCTGCGCGTTATTGTGTGTCTGGGAAAGATTGGGTTCGATGGAGTCGTCCGGCATTTGGTGCGAAGTGGCCGGTTGCCCCGAGGCAGCGGGCTGAAGTTCGCGCATGGGGCCGAGTACAGGTTGCCCGACGGATTGACGCTGCTGGCCAGCTATCATCCCTCGCTGCAAAACACGAATACGGGCAAGCTAACGCCTGCGATGTTTCTGGCAGTGTTTCGGCGGGCGCGTGAGCTTTGTGAGACATCCCGACGTTTGTAGAACGGCATCCACTTGAGGAGCCTGATACCCGCGAGCCCGATCCGCGAGCCAGGGAGGACCGATGATCGTTCTGCTTATTATTTTGGTTTTGCTGATTATCTTTACGACTCCGGCATGGCCTTATAGCCGGGGATGGGGCTACTACCCGAGCAGCGGGTTGGGGCTGATCCTGATCATCCTGCTGATTTTGCTGTTGCTAAGGGTGGTTTGAACTGGAGCGGGAGACGGGGATCGAACCCGCAACCAACGGCTTGGGAAGCCGCTACTCTACCATTGAGCTACTCCCGCTCGACAATTGCGCCAGCCATTCCTGAGTGTATCAAATGCGGCGGGCTGATTCGGGCATCACTTCTGGAGCTTTGGGAACCATGTGATCTGGGCTTGGACGGTGGTGTCGTGCTGGACTCCGGGCTTGTAGAAGGGCGCGACCCAGCGCTCGTATTGGACCCAGCCGCGCGCCTCAAAGTTGTTCCAAAAGCGCTTGCGGACGGCGAACTGATAGTCGTTCTGCGTGGTGCCTGACGGGATGAATTTCTGGTCGACCTTCACGTAGCGATAAGAGAACTGCGCCATTTCGCGCGGCGAGATGTGGTAGGTGAGCCATGCCTGGCCGCCTTTGGCGTCGCGCCCAATGGCGTCGCTGAAGAGATTGCCCTTATTGGTTGTGCCCTGGCGCTGGATGGTCTCGTAGTAAAGGAAATTGCCGTTGGCTCCGGCATTGCTGATGGGGTCGGTGGAGACCCCTTCGAGGCGAAGATCGAGATGCTGGAGGCCGGGGAAGCGGGCGAGATAGATGCCGGGACGATAGCCGGCGCGGCGCGGCGCGCTGATGGGGCTAACGTCGTCGTGGACGATGGAGTCGGCGTAGAGAGTGACCCAGTTGCGCAGAAATGGCAGTCGGTAGTCAAAGTCGAAGCTGCCGAAGCGCGCGCCGGGGTCGTCCCGGGAGAACTTCTCATTGCCGGAGATGTTCTGGAAGCTGAAGAAGCTTTTCAGGAAGGTGTGGAGCGTGATGGGTTCGTCGCAGGGAAAGATGGCGCCGGTGGAATCGAGGCAGCCATGGCCCTTGCCTCCCCAGATCGCGGTTCGCTCGAAGCCGAATTCGAGATTGCGCGTGGGCTTGAAGCTGACCTTCTCCATGTGGACCCAGGGAGAGTTGGGGTAGGTGTGTCCCTTGAGGCTGCCCACGAAAAATTCATAGCGGAAAGGACCGGTGAGACGAGAGAGAAGCGGGATGCGGAGCGGCTCGACGCGGTTGATTTCGAACGTGTAGGGGGCCTCGGCGTTGGTGCTCCAGGACATGGAGCCGCCATGCGCCGGGCTGAGCCACTGGTCGTTTTTGCCGAAGGAGATTTCGTGGTTGAGCAGGTGATAAGAAACGCTGGCCTCGATCACGCGAAAGTGATTGGCTGCGGGGATGGGGCCGAGCGGAATGGTGTCCTGCGAGGGGTTGGTGGCGAAGGGGATCTGGTCGATGTTGTTCGAGAGGTACTGCGCCATAGGCAGCGAGTAGCCGTCGGCGGCGGGGGCGTGCTGGTATTCGCCTCGGAAGTAGAAAGAGAAACGGCCCGCCTCGGCCCGTCCGCTGAAGCCGGTGTAGTTGTTTACGCCCGCCTGGTAGGGGCGTCCATAATCGTTGGCGATGGTCTGGCCGAGGTGGAAGCTGTCGTTCAGCGGCGTGTCGGTAATGCCACGCATCACCGTGTAGACGCTGTCGAGTTCGGCGTGGCCCTCCTGCTGGATCGGCGAACCCTGCACGTCTTCCTGGAATTCGCCCAAGAGGGCGAGATAGATGTCGCGGGCCTCGGTGTCCTCGGGATGGGCTTCGATTTTGTCCGCTGTGGCATCGAGCATGTGGGCGATGCTGAGGCGGGTCCAGGGGCGCATGCCCATGTAGGCGGAGTCGAGATATCCCATGCTGTGGAGGCGGTCGAGGGCGGGATAGACCCAGCTATCCATGGGCACATAAGTAGAGCCGAGCGAGCTGCTGTAGACGATGGGAGGGGCGGGTTTGGAGGCCGCTGTGGACTGGGCCAGAGCGGGCAGGCCGGAAGCGAGCGCAATGAGCAGAAGGACGGAGGGAGCAGTTCTCACTTATGCCTCATGGAGGTGAAGGTCAATGCCGGAGCCATGCGGACATCTAAGGATTGCTCGCTTCAGGCTACAGCATTTTTTCGGCGGGCGCACATGGAAAGCGTCTAGGAACCAGTGGCCAGGGATCAGGGCTCAGGGAGTGGTGTCCGCGATGACGGCGGCGTACTTCTTCTCGAGGGAATGCTTCCAGTGTGGGCGGAAGAGCTTCTTGGCGGCGAGATAGCGTTCGAGTTTGAGGAGCGGATTGGGCTCGGGGTCGGAGGGCCATGCGGCGCATTCGAGGATGGTGGGGCCGCCTGCATCGCGGGCGCGCGTGATCGACTCGTAAGCGACGCGATAAAGAGCGACGGCGTCAGAGGCGTCCACACGAATGGCCGGAATGCCGCTGGAGATTTCCACGGACGGCGTGGGGCCTTCAACAATGTAGAGCACGGGCAAAGATTGCTTTGCGGCGGCGGCGAAGGCTTCCCGCATCGAGGCCGGTTTGGCAAGACCGGTGAAGAGGACAGCGAGGCCGCCGCGCTTTTCAGCTTTGTGGCGAAGCGCGACTTCAGTTGCAGCGGTGAAGTGCGTTACCGGTTCGGGCGCAGACGGAGATGCAGAGAGCAAGCCGGTGTGGAGATAGCAGGCGAGCGCGGCGCGCGGCGTGGAGATTACGGTATCTGAGCGACGAAGGCAGCAGGAAACGGCTGCGGAGGCAGCTTCGCGTCCGGACCAGCAATCATAGCCGGGCGTGGCGCTGAGGCGAGTGTCGAGCATCCGGCACTGGAGAAGAGCGGCATAAAGCTGACGAAATTTTTCATCGCTGATGAGGGAAAAGCCTTTTTTCCCGGCAACGCTGGGGGGCCTGTTCGGTTTGGTTGCGGTCATGGAAGGTTCTGTGGTGGTGCAGCAAAAGGAGATTGTATCGCAGGGGAGGGCGCAGAGCTTTTCGTGGATGGGCGCTGAAGGAAAGGAAACAGACTCTCACAGAGAGAGGTTGAGCGCAAGAATTTTTTCGCGACGTTTTTCAACAGTTTTGTGAAAAAACCTGTTGAATATTCGCGTGTGGATGCCCGGCGCGCAGCATTGATGCGTAGTTGCCCGCTCTGCACTTCTTGTGAGGCAGGATCGCTGATGCGGCAAGTTTTTGGACGGGCACCCCCGGGCAACGACCAGCAACCAAATGGGTCGGTGAGGCTATCCCACGAGGTAAGGAGAGTTTTGCATGAGTGCGGTGAAGTGGATGATTGCAATTTCGATTGGAGCAGCCGCGGGAGCGGCTGTCGCGTTGATTTATGCTCCGCAATCGGGCGCGAGAACACGCCGCCAGATTCGTCGTGGATTGGAAGACGCCGGAGATTACATCAGAGAGACGGCGGAGACGATTGGCGGCCAAGCTGAAAAATGCGTAAAGCAGGGGAAAGACGTGGTAGAGATGGTGGCGGACAGGGCGACGTCAGCGTATGGCGCCGCAAGGAAGGTAATACCGATGTAGTGTTCTTCTACCCTTGCCTCGCGATGAAGCTGCACGTCAAAGATGGGCGCCTTGAGATGTTGCAGAGGTCAAGGCAGCCCCAAGGCCGCCCTCCTCGGCAGCCGTGCATTGCGCCGCACGCGCATCTCGCCGACCGCCGTTCGCGCATCGTGCGCTGCGAGTACTCTGCTCCGGACTTCGACGGCATGACTCTCAGCGAAGTCTCCTTGCGCCGTCTCTTTCTACCTTCTGACAATCGAAGAAAGGCGCGTCTATCGGAGGCGCTCAGAAAAGATTAGAGGGGAAAGTAGGTCTGGGTGAGGACTTCGGCGGTTTCCCAGAGCTTTTTTACTGCGGCTTCGTCGAGCGCGGGTTTGGGAATTGCGACCGGCACTGGGTCTCCTTTGAGTTGGAAAAAGCCGCTGGGGCCGTAGTAGCTGCCGGGGGTGGCTTCGTGGTCCGTGGCGGCGCGCAGTAGTGGCAAGGCCCCGGCGGCGGCGTCCTGGCTGAAGTACTTGAGCGCGAAGCTCTGCTTGGGCCCTAGCGGCTTGCCGGGTCCGCTGGTGAAGAGGTTGGTGCGGGAATAGCCGGGGTGGGCGGCATTGCTGAGGAGCGAATAATTTTTTCGTTCGCAGCGGCGGCTGAGTTCGAGCGCGAACATGAGATCGGCCAATTTGGATTGACTGTAGGCGTTCCATGGGTCGTAGGATCGCTCGGCCTGGAGGTCGTCGAAATTGATGCGCTTCATGCGCATGTTTGCCGCGATGCTAGAGACGGTTGTGACGCGAGGGGCGCGCGCCCGCAGCAGCGCAGGCACCAGCAGCGCGGTAAGCACGTAGTGGCCGAGGAAGTTGACTCCAAGCTGGCGCTCAAATCCCTCCGCGGTCAGCTCGCGCTGGGGAATGGCCATGACTCCGGCGTTATTGATGAGCAGGTCGAGCTTGGGTTCCTGATCGATTTTTGCGGCGAAGCGGCGCACGGAAACGAGGCTGGCGAGGTCCAGAACCTCGGCGCGGATCTTGGCCTGCGGAAGCTCGCGGCGGATGCTCTCGGCGGCATCGCGTCCCTTTTCGGGTGAGCGGGTGGCCAGGATGACTTCGCATCCGGCTCGCGCCAAGACTAGCGCGGCGTGAAAGCCGATTCCGCTGTTGGCTCCGGTAACGACGGCCAGCTTGCGGACCTGCGGCGGGATGTCTCGGGTGGTCCAGGTCATGGGAATTAGCTGTTAGCTCCTAGTGTAGTGCGATTGCGTTATGGTGCGCGCATCCATCCCACCCTTCTCGCGAAAATCATGCTCGAAGGACGCGGCACCCAGATTCTGGGGTGGGGCACGACGAAGGATGGGCACCCCGATTCCCTGTATTCTAAGAGCAACGATCATGATGCAGGATTCTCATATATTGCGCTGTACGGGTTGCGCACGCGCGATTGCGCTGCCCGATCTGAAGGAAAACTTTCGCTGCCCAGAGTGCGGCGACTTGTATGAAGTCGAGTATCCGGGCTGGAGCACGCAGAACGGCCGTGGTTTTGTTGATGGCGGCGTACGTTGCAACCCTCCCAACGCGAGCGCGCTGCGCTGGCTTTGGAAGGAGCGGCGCAGCTCGACCGAATTGAAGGACCAGAGCGGAGTGTGGCGTTTTCGCGAGTTGCTGCCGATTTTGCGCGACGAGCAGCATATTGTGTCGCTGCGCGAGGGGAACACTCCGCTGTATCACTTGGTGCGAACCGCGGACGCGACGGGCGCGGACCGGGTGTTTGCGAAGCATCAGGGGATGAATCCCACGGGTTCGTTCAAAGATACGGGCATGACAACGGCGCTTTCGGTAGCCTACGAGCGGGGATTCTCGTGGGTGGCGTGCGCTTCGACGGGAAACACCTCGGCGGCGATGGCGGCCTATGCCGCGCGCGCCGGAATGCGCAGCTTGGTACTGATTCCCGAGGGAAAGATCGCGTGGGGCAAGCTGTCGCAGGCGTTGGATTACGGTGCGCTGACCATCCAGTTGAAGACCGACTTTGACGGGTGCGTGGAGGTGTTGAGCGAGGTAGTGCGGCGCGCTCCGGTGTACCTGCTGAACTCGGTGAATCCATATCGGCTTGAGGGGCAGAAGACGCCGGCGCTGGAGATTGCGGAGCAGATGAACTGGGATGTTCCGGACCATGTGATTGTTCCGGGGGGCAACCTGGCGAATTCATCTGCGCTTGGCAAAGGATTTTTGGAGATGAAGCAGCTTGGTCTGGTTGACCGTGTGCCGCGCGTCTCGGTGGTGCAGGCCGAGGGGGCGAATCCACTGTACCGATCGATGAGGGAGTCGGGCGGCGAGCGACTGGAGCCAGTCGAGGCCCACACGAGGGCCAGCGCGATTCGGATTGGAAATCCCGCGTCGTGGAAGAAGTGCAGAAACGTGGTGCGTGCCACGGGCGGCTGGGTGGAGCAGGCCACGGAAGCCGAAATCGCGCTGGCCAAGGCGGAGATTGGCGCGGAAGGCATTGGGTGCGAACCGGCTTCGGCGGTGACGCTCGTGGGACTGAAGAAATTTTTAGCCGAAGGCAAGATTGGTGTCCACGAAACAGTTGTGCTGCTGCTCACGGGCCACACGCTGAAGGACTCCGACTACACGATCGACTACCATCGCGGCAAGTTGCTGCGGGACGAAGAAATCGGAGATCTGGGCGCGGAGATTGAGATTACGCGGCGGAACACGATTGAGCTTGAGGCCGATGCCGAGGCTGTGCTGCGCGAGTTGGAGAAGGCGCAATAGGGCTGGTCGCCCAGGCATACGCGCCTTCGGCGCATCCTGGTACAGAGGCATGGGCCACTCCCGCTGGTCGTGGATTGATGTGTATCTGGTAAGGGCGAACGAGAAATGGACGAAGGCAGCAAGAATCAATCGAGAATAAGACCGCTGCATCTGCGGCTGCCCGCGACCTCGGCCAATCTGGGGCCGGGGTTTGACGCTCTGGCTCTGGCTCTGGATTTGTATCTGGATGTAAAGGCGCGCGAAGCCGGGGAATTTTCGATTACCGCGACCGGGCGAGGGCCGGAGATCTGCGGAGCGCTGGAACGGAATCTGCTGCTGGATGTGTATCGCGGAACACTGGAAGCGAATGGGCGAGCGGTGACGCCGCTGGCCTTGGACGTGGAGAACGGGATTCCGCTGGGCATGGGCTGCGGGTCATCGGCGGCGGTGCGGCTGGCGGGTGTGGCGTTGGCGGCGCATTTTGGCAGCCTGGGCTGGACACGAGAACAGATTCTGGCGGAAGCCACGCGGCTGGAAGGGCATCCGGACAATACCGCCGCCTGCTGGATGGGCGGCTTTGTCGCCGCGTGTTGGGATGGTGCGAAGCTGTGGGCAGCTTCCATTTCGCCTCCGGAAAATTGGCGAGCTCTCATGGTTTTGCCGGAAAAGCCACTGGCGACGACAGCTTCACGAGCGGTGCTTCCGGAGAGCTATTCGAGCGCGGACGTCGTGGCGAATCTCCAACGGGTCGCGGTGCTGACAGCAGCCTTTGCGACGGGCCGTGCGGACCTATTGGCAGAGGCGATGCGCGACCGGATGCATCAGCCGTATCGCAGGGAGGTGTGTCCGCTGTTGCCGGCGCTCCTGCCGCTGTCCGGCACGGATGGCGTGCTGGGAGTCGCGTTGAGCGGGGCAGGGCCGGGAGTGCTGGTGCTGATCGATTCGGAGGAACACGCCAACCGGGTGGAAGAACTGGTTCGCGCGGAGGCGCGGTCGATTGGGCCTGTCGAAGTCCTGCTGTGCCGCATTGAGAATCGGCCTGCGACGGTCGTAAGTTACCAAAGCATACCTTCGTAATTGATTTACGGTTACTTCAAAATTACCTAAGATTCCTTGCCAACTCTGGCAAAAGAAACTACTTTGACAACGTGGGCAGTTCTGGGGGAGGGCTGCTCTAGCGCCTGGGTTCCTTTTAATAGGAATCCAGGCGCTTTACTTTTGGGGCCGGCGCGCCGCCGATCTGGCAGGTCAGGGAAACAGCGTTTCCTGAGCGGCGGGAGTTTCGGGCGGGCGCGGTTGTTTACGCTTGGCGCCGACTAAGGCGATGACCTGAAACTCTGAGATAGCGGTGGGCGGAACCCAGATGCGCTGGGTGTTGGAGCGAACATCGGGCGGGGTGAGGAAGAGTCCCTCGCCGGATACGAGGCTGAGGTCGTTGCCGGCGAGACCTTCGATGGTGTCGTCGTCGGCGAGGCGGAGCCGGACGAGTAGGCCCTCGGTACGGGGGCGTCCGGCAAAGGTCTTGCGAATCAGGCGTTCAGGGTTGGCGGGCTCACCGGAATTGAAGTCGCGAACATAGCATATCCACTTGAGGCCGGCGGCGGGAAGCTGGACGGTTTTGCCGTCGAGGGCCAGAAGTTCTACCACGCCTTGCTGGAAGAAGCCGGCTGGTGGCAGGTATCCGGCGACCCATTCCTGGGTGAGGCGGCGGGCGATGGCTTTTTTGCGGCTGCGAGCCATGGGCTGAACTAGGATTGTTGCACGGCCGGAGAAGAAACGTCGCGAAATTTGTGCAAAGTGGTGGTCAGAACAGCATCCTTCATGTTACAGTGGAGCTTTGTAAACGCTCTCTCCGGATGTAACCTATTGTTCTATTGTAACTTAGAAGCTTGAGCCGGAGCGACGCAAAAAATCCGTCATTGAATTCGGAAGCATGGCCGACTACGCATATCTGCTTGAAAACAGGCTTTCCGCAGGCCAGCGCGGGGCATTAGACAAGGTCCGTGAGATCGCCCTTGATCATGGGATGACGGTGTTTCTGGCCGGTGGGGCAGTGCGGGACCTGTCAACAGGGTTCCCTGTCCGAGACCTTGATTTTACAGTCCAGGGAAATCCTCTCAAGCTGAAGAAATCATTTGAGAAGGCCGGGTTCGAAGTTTGGGGCGAGTATGAGCCCACGCGGACGCTCTTTCTGTGGTTCAAGGGTGCGCGGGTCGAAGTATCGAGCGCGCGGCGTGAGGATTTTCCCAAACCGGGAAAGCCGGTCTACCATTGGGCGACGATTCTGGAAGACCTTCGGCGGCGGGATTTTACGGCCAACGCAATGGCCGTCTCCCTGAATGAAGGCTCCTATGGACTGCTGCTTGATCCGCTGAACGGGATCGCCGACCTGGAGGCGCGCACGCTGCGGCTGGTGAGTCCTTATGGATTTATTGAGGACCCATCGCGGCTGTTGCGGGCTGTTCGCTTGCAGGCGCGGACCGGCTGGGAACTCGATGAGCGCACGAAGACGCGCTATGAGAACGCAAAGGAAGAGGGCTCGATCGGAGTGATCTCCACGTATCTGAAAGGGTATGAGCTTGAGGAGATTGCGCACGAGGAAGACGCGCTGAAGGCGCTGAAGGCGCTGGAGTCCGAGGGCTGGATGAAGCAGATTTTTCCCGCTTGGACGAGCGCAAAGGCGGACGCGCGCGGGCTTGAGGCCCTGCATGAAGCGCTGCTGGGGCTGCTGATGCAGGGAATCCAGCCGGACCTGGCCGCGGCGCAGATGGAACTGCTGACGGCGAAGCTGGCCCCGAAGGAAATTTCGGCGCTGAAGCGGCTGTTTCCGCAGCCGGGATTTGTGAAGCACTGGGAGAAGCTGGACCACGCGACGAAGGAGTTCCAGAAGGAGTTGCTGGACAAGAAGAATGCTGCGCCGTCGGCTACGTGGAAATTGCTGACAAGCCACGCTCCCGAGCCGGTGCTGTGGCTGGCATACACGACGAAGAGCGCTCCGGTGCAGGCGAAGTTCAAGAATTTCCTGACGGTGTGGCCGGAAGCGCGGCAGAAGATTCCGACGCTGCTGATGCAGGAGATGCGGATTACGCCGGACCTGCCGGGCTACGACGCGCTGGTGGAGGAGATATTCTTCGCGCTGATGGACAACAAGATTCAGACCGAGGATGAGATGCGGGCCTTTCTGGAGCCTCATTCGCCACCTGCTCCGCCGCCTCCTGTCAGCATTCGGCGGACACGCGCAAAGAAGAAAGCTGAGAAACACGAGGAACACGCGGACGAGGCGGACCTCGACGAGGAGCACGAGGAGGACGAATCCGCGATTCCGCTTCCGCCAGCGAAGAAAGCACCCGCTTTGAAACCTGAGAAGGCGCCTCCGGCGGCGAAGGGCGCCCCGGCTGAGAAAGAGCCTGCTGCTGCGAAGAAGGGTGCGGGTGCAGAGAAGAAGACTGCTTCGGCTACCAAGGCGAAGCCGGTGGAGAAGCCGTCGAAGGCCGCCAGAATTGGAACGGAGAAGCCTGCCGCGAAACCCGCGAAGCAAGCAAAGGCTTCCAAACCCGCTCCCGCGAAAAAGGCGGCGAAGAAAGTCCAAAAGGCCACTCCGAAGGTCGCCGCGAAGACGGAGAAGAAACCCGCCGCCAAAGCCGCGAAGAAACCCACTCCGAAGCCGGTGAAAAAGCCGGCTGCGAAAAAAGCTGCGAAGCCCACCAAAAAGAAGAGATAATTCCGCTGTTCGTATCGACTCTCCCAGAACAGAGGTCTGACCCATGTTCGCTGGACGTTTTCGATTGGCCGCCGGGTTTGCGGTTGCCATTCTCAGCGTTGCCGTAGCCGGGATTGCTTCGGCTTCCACTGCTCCCAATGAAAAGGACGCGCGCCTTGCAGGCGCGTATCGGCTTGAGCGCGGCGGGTGGACGTATGTTCACCTGCAAGGCACGCCGGAACAGATCGGATTTCAGAACGGATACCTTATTGCCGCCGAGATCGCCGATTTTTCCCATGTGATTAAGGTGGAGACGAAGCACTCGACGAATCGCGACTGGCAGTTCTACCGCGAGGCGGGGCGCACCATTCTGTGGCCGCACATCGATCGCGAATACCAACAGGAATTGAAAGGAATTGCCGCCGGGGCCGAGGCCCGGGGCGTGAAGCTCGATGTGTGGGACATTGTGGCGATGAATGGTTGGATGGAGCTGTCGGAATATTATGTTCCGTGGCTGGACCGGAAGCAGCACGCGGCGAATGTTCCGGCAAAGTTTGACCCCAAAGCGCCGGGGAATTGCAGCGCGTTTATCGCAACGGGGAGCTATACAAAGGGCGGGAAGATTGTGATCGCCCACAACAACTGGTCGTCGTATGCGGAAGATTCGCGCTGGGTGATTGTGTACGATATTCAGCCGACGCGCGGGCACCGGATCTTGATGGACGGCGCTCCGGGGCTGATCGACAGCGCGGATGATTTCGGCATTAACGACGCGGGCATCATGGTCACGGAGACGACGATCAGTCAGTTTGTGGGCTGGAACTCGAATGGGGTTCCGGAATTTGTGCGGGCGCGGAAGGCGATGCAATACGCGAATTCAATTGATGACTACATCGCGATCATGCGTAAGGGAAATAACGGCGGTTATGCGAACGATTGGCTGATCGGCGACCGCAAGACAGGCGAAATCGCGGTTCTGGAGCTTGGGCTGAAACATAGTTCGGTGTGGCGAAATAAGGAC
>JAICYR010000098.1 GCA_025934135.1 Acidobacteriaceae bacterium
GAGCAACTGCTACTGGAGGCCGCCAGTGTCGCAGGCCGCGAATTTGTGGCGGGTATTCTTGCCTCCGGCCTCGGATGGTCGGACGACGACGCCGAGTTGCGGTGCGCCACCCTGGCCCGGCAGGGAACATTTATCCGCGATGCCGGTGTGCTCGAACGGCCGGCTGGAGGCCTCTCCGCGCGATTCCGTTTCATTCACGCCCTCTATCGGGAGGCGGTGTATGAACGTGTCCCGGCGGGCCGGCGCTCACGCCTCCATCGCCTCATCGGCGAGGAACTTGAAACCGCGTACGGCACCCTTGCCGATGCGAATGCGAATGAACTCGCGCGCCACTTTCGTTATGGCGGCGATCACCGGCGCGCCATCCGGTACTTCCGGCTCGCCGCCGAGCAGGCGCTGCGGCGCAGTGCCCACCGGGAGGCGGTAAGCCTGTTGAAGAGTGGTCTCGAGCTGGTAGAGCAGCAGCCCGAAACGACGGAACGCCACGCAGACGAGTTCGCATTTCGCTCTATGATGGCTCCCGCAACGATGGCTGTGAAGGGATTCGCCGCGCCGGAGGCGGTCCTCAATTTTCAGCGCGCGCGCGAACTCGGACTCCGCCTGGTGCGCGTGGAGGAAATGTACCACCTTCTCTTTCATCTCGCAGGGATGCACGAATTTCGCGGCGAATACCGGCTGGCCGAGCAGATTCTGGACGAAAGACTCCGCCTTCCAGGAGTCAAGGATTGTACGGCCGTCCAGATCGATTCGAATACGCTGCTCGCCTGCTCCTTATTCCATCAGGGACAATTCTCACGGTCCATTGAACGTGCGGAAGATGGGGTGAATCTATACGATCCGCAGCAGTACGTCGGCCTGACCGCCACCTATGGTGAGAATCCGGCCGTTGCGTGTCATGGCTGGGCAGCTCTCTCGCTTTGGTGCCTGGGATATGTCGATAAGGCGCTCGAACGCGTGCAACGTTCGCTTGAACTCGCCAGCCATCCGGACCTCATGTTCAGCCAAGCCGGTGCGAATGTCCGCGCGGCCCATGTATACCAACTTCGCCGTGAACCGCCGCAGACGCTCCATTGGGCCACAGCCGCAGCCACGCTTGCCGAGGAGCACGGTTACCTGTACGTGAGTTTCTTCGCGCGGGCCCTCAAGGGATGGGCACTTTCGATGAGCGGCCGGCCTGACGACGGTGTGGCACTCATGCGTGAGGGCATCGCCCTCCTGAATCAAATCGGCGCCAATATGGACCGGCCGTACCTACTGGCACTGCTGTCGGAAAGTTGTGCCGCGAATGGGCAGGTCCCCGAGGCGCTCGCTCTGGTGGCGGAGGCACTCGCTCTGGTGCGTGAAAGCCGGGCGTACTTCCATGAAGCGGAACTCTACCGGCTTCGCGGCGTTCTGGTGCTCCAGACCGGAGGCCGCGCGGCCGAGGATGAAGCCGAAGCGAATATCCGCCAGGCTCTCGAGATCGCGCAGAAGCAGAAAGCGAGGGCTCTCGAATTGCGCGCCGCAGTGAGTCTGTGCCGGCTCCTGCAAGCGCGCGGCATGCCGCAAGATGGGCTGCGGGCGTTAGCTCCGGCTTACCGCTGGTTCACCGAAGGCGCCGGGACCGCCGACCTGATGGAGGCCGGCGAACTTGTCGCGAGTTCGGTGCAAAAGTCCCAATCAGCCAAGCGAATGAATGTCCGCGGGTGACCGCAAGATCGGCGATTCGAGCCGGAAGCTGACTCGACATGGCGCCAGAACTGGGCGGCAAGAAACAAGACCCAATTCAGGTTGTATAGCCATGGCCCGATATCGGGAACCGCGTTCCTGACCAGTATCGGTCCCTGGACGCGGCGGCGCTGGGCTAGGCGCCACGTCTTACACGGAGAACCTCTTCTCTTGAGGAATGGCCCTTGGAAATAGTCGCCGTCTCAAGGTATACGAGCTTCTTCCTTTGTTTGTTGAATAGATAAAACAGTACCGGAACGGTCATACGCGAAAGCAGAAGAGAAGCAATCTCTCCGGCCATCAGCGCGATCGCCAGGCCTTGAAATATGGGCTCAAACAGAATGACGGACGAGCCGACCACCACGGCCGCGGCCGTCAACATCATCGGACGGAAGCGCACGGCGCCGGCATCGATCACGGCCTTATCTAGCGGCATCCCTTCGCTCAAACGCAGCTCGATGAAGTCCACCAGGATGATCGAGTTCCGTACGACGATGCCCGCGCCCGCGATGAAGCCGATCATCGAGGTCGCCGTGAAGAACGCATGTAGCAAGCCGTGCGCCGGCAGGATGCCCACCAGCGAAAACGGGATCGCCGCCATGATGATCAACGGCGTCGAGAACGACTGGAACCAGCCCACCACGAGTCCGTAGATCAAAATCAGGACGGCGGCAAAGGCAATACCCAGATCACGAAACAGCTCATATGTGATCTGCCATTCGCCGTCCCACTTCATCGAGTAGCGGTTCGGGTCGGAGGGAAGCGCAGCCATGTGCTGCTCGATGACATATCCTTCCGGGATCTTGATCTTGCCGATCTCCGGCCCGAGTTTGAGCATTGCATAGACCGGGCTTTCGATCTCTCCCGCAATGTCTGCTGTGACATAGGTCACAGGTAACAGGTTCTTGTGATAGATGCTCTTGTCCTCGACCACGGTTTCGGAGTGCACCAATTCGCCTAGAGACACGGTTCGCCCATTGCGGCCGGCGATCTTCAGGCCCTGGATACGCTCCAGGTCGGATCGAGTCGCGCGGTCCAGCCTCACGCTCAGCGAAACGTCTTCCTTCTCCGCGTCCTGGTGCAATAGCCCCGCCTGATAACCGGTGGAGGCCACCTGCATCGCGCGTATGATGTCGTCTTCTGAAATGCCGTTGAGGGCGGCCTTCTCCTCATCCACGAGCAAGCGATATTTCGTTTGATCGTCTTCCACGTACCAATCGACGTCCACGACGCCTTTGGTCTGCTTTAGCAGATCGCGGATGTGCCGCGCCAGTTCGACCCGACGGTCCATCGCCGGCCCGTATACTTCCGCGACGAGTGTCTCGAGCACCGGCGGTCCGGGCGGCACTTCGGCCACCTTGATTCGCGCGCCATAGCGCTTGGTGATAGGTTCCAGGCGCTGCCGCACCCGCTTGGCAATTTCATGGCTTTGCAGATCGCGGCCGCCTTTCGGCAACAGATTCACCTGGATGTCAGCCACATTGGGTCCGCGGCGCATATAGTAGTGACGCACCAGGCCATTGAAGTTGTATGGCGAAGCCGTTCCTGCGTAGGTCTGAATGTTGACCACTTCCTGTTGCTTCTGCGTTTCCTCGCCCAGGATCTGCACCACCCGAGCCGTTTGTTCCAGCGTGGTGCCGCTCGGCATGTCGACAATCACCTGAAATTCGCTCTTGTTATCGAACGGCAGTATCTTGACCTTGACGAAACCGGTGTAGAACAGCGCACAGGAGGCCAGTAACAGGACCACAACACCGCCGATAAAGCTCCAGCGGAAGAGAGGCCAGTGCAGGAGAGTTCCCATGACCTGCCGGTAAAGCCGCGTCGCGAAGGCCTCGCGCTCGCCAGCGTGGTGCGCGCCATCAGGTTTGAGAAGTCGTACGGCTGCCCAAGGCGTCACGATGAAGGCGACCAGCAGGGAAAAGAGCATCGCAGCGCTGGCGCCGATCGGAATGGGCCGCAGGTACGGTCCCCCCAGACCACCGACGAAAGCCATGGGCAGGATGGCCGCCACAACCGCGAGCGTGGCGAGGATGGTCGGATTGCCAACTTCGTCAACTGCCTCGACCGCCACCTCAAAGGGTGGCCTCGCCTGATTGTCCGGCATTCTCCAGTGACGAACGATGTTCTCCACCACCACGATCGCGTCGTCCACCAGAATGCCGATGGAGAAGATCAGGGCGAAGAGCGTGATGCGGTTCAGCGTGTAACCGTAGAGATAGAAGACGGTGAGGGTCAGCGCCAGGGTCACGGGAATCGCCGTGAATAAGATCAGTGATTCGCGCAATCCCAGGGTGATTGCGATGAGGACACTCACAGAAATTAGGGCTATCAGCATGTGGTACAGCAGTTCGTTGGATTTTTCCTTGGCCGTGTCGCCGTAGTTTCGCGTGACAGTCATTTCGACGTCCGAGGGAATTACACTGCCACGCAACCGCCCCACGCGACTGAGGACGTCTTCCGCCACCGTGACGGCGTTGGTGCCCTTGCGCTTGGATACGGCAATGGTCACGGCAGGAAAAAAGCCTTTACCATTCGAGTAGCGCACATATTGCGACGGCTCCTCACCACCGTCGCTCACCTCGGCGACGTCGCGCACAGAGATCGTCTTGCCGGCGGCAACTCCGGCGACGACATTGCGGACATCGTCCGTCGTGCGCAGGAACTGCCCGGTCTCCATGAGAAACTGCTGGTTGCCGCTCGCGAATTGGCCCGCGGGCAGGCGGCGATTGGAAAGACCCAGCACTCCCACGACCTGAACTGGCGATAGATTGTAGGCCGCAAGGCGCGCCTGATTCAAAGTAATGCGAATCTCGCGGCGCTGGCCGCCGGTCAACGCCGCAGCCGAGACGTCCGGAGTCTGTTTGATGGTGTCATCCACTTGCGCCGCGATGCGGCGGAGCTCGAAATCGCCGTAGCGTCGGCTCCAGAACGTCAGCGCGAGTATCGGAACGTCATCGATCGAGCGGGGTTTGACCAGCGGCTGCGACGCGCCGGGCGGGATCAGATCCGGTTGGCGGCCAGCTTTTGGTTCAGCCGGACGATGGCCTTCTCTTCGTCCTGCCCGACCAGGAAACGAACGATGGCCGTTGCCATACCAGGGTTGGAAGTCGAGTAGATGTATTCCACTCCAGGGATCTCCCACAGCAGCTTTTCCATTGGCTTGGTGACACGTTCTTCCACCTCGCGCGCCGAAGCGCCCGGCATTTGGACAAAGACGTCCACCATCGGAACGATGATTTGGGGCTCTTCCTCGCGCGGCAATTTCCAAAAAGCAAACGCGCCAAGCAGCAATGAACCGGCGATCACGAGGGGTGTGAGCTTCGAATCGATCCAGGCGCGCGCAAATGTCCCCGCCAGGCCGAGCTTTCCGGTCCGGTTCATTGGCGAACCCCTATGGGCGCGCCGTCGGCCAAGCCGGTGGGGATCGGAACGATCACGCGGTCGCCCTGGGTCAGGCCGGAGAGCACTTCAACTCGGTCTTTCACCCTCGTGCCGACGGTTACAAGGCGCGTGTGCGCGGTGTTGTTCTCCGCGACGTAGACGGACTGCAGCTGTCCGCGTTCCATGACGCCCGCAATGGGGACAGTCAGAATCTTGCGCACTCCGGTGTCGAAGAGCGCTCTTCCAAACAAACCGGAGCGCATCTCGGGAAGCGAGGGCAAGTCGATCTTGACCGTACCGGTTCTTGCTTCCGCATCCACCAACGGAACCACCTCGGCAACGCGCGCCGGAAAGGTTCGATCAATCCCGTCTATCGTGACCGAGACCGTTTTTCCTACCCGTGCCATGGAAAGTCGAGACTCTTCCACGGACACCTCGAGCCGGTAGGCGCCGGCGCGCTCGATGGTGAATAACGGTGCGCCGGGTACCGCTAAAGTGCCAGGGTCGATGGACTTGGTAATGATGGTCCCGGAGAAGGGCGCGATGATTTCCGAATAGCCACGCTGAATCCCAGCAGCGCGGACCTCCTGCTCGATTTGCGCCATCTTCGCGGCTAACTGAGTGCGCTTGGCGCGCGCCACGCCGAGCGCGGCCTGCGCCGTTTTCCAACGCGCCGAGGCTTCATCGTATTCCTGGTTGGCGATCGACCCCTTACTCAACAGATCCTGCATACGATGGAAGGTCACTTGCGCCAAATCCAGTTGAGCTCTGGCCAAGGCGACGGCGCTCTCCGCCTCGGGAATGACGCTTTTCACTTCCTCGCGCCCGGCCTCCGCCCGCGCCACCGACGTGTCCAGGTCGCGAGCGTCCAGCAGGACCAGCGGCTGTCCTGCGCGCACGCGGTCTCCAATTTGCGCTCGTACTTCACGCGCATACCCCATGAGTTTCGATGAGATGGTGGCTGTCGTCGTGGCGCGGACGGTGCCCGTCGCCTCGTAGGTGGATGGGCAGTCGGCTTCAGCGGCGGCAACGGTTTCAACCGGCATCCGGGTCACCGGCGTACTCACCGCTTTGAGCGCCGGTTCGCTTCCGCATCCTGTTAATAAGGGCAATAATACTGCAAGCGCATAGTAGAGGCGCATTAGTTGAGAACCTCCGAGTCGAGACTAAGTGTGCCTGCCGCGAACTCTAACATCGCGGCAGCGATTCGTTGATCATGTACAGCCGCCAGATAGCGCGTCTGTGTTTCGAGCAACGCGGTTTCGGTCCGGAGCAGATCGGTCACAGTACTCAGTCCCGCGGCAAAGCGGTTTTGCGAGATGCGAAGGCTTTCCCGGGCTTCTTCCACGGACGCTTGCGCAGATGTAATTCTCTGTTGCGCGGCCTTCAAATTCGCCCATGCCTGACGAACCTGCAGGCGGATTGCCGATTCCGCCCTAGCCTGCTCCGCGGCGGCACGGCGCATCGTGGCTTCGCTCTCCGCGATCTTTGCCTTGTCCGCGCCTCCGTTGAAGAGGTTCCAGCGGAGACCGATCGAAATCAGCCAGTTCCCTCCGCCGCGAGACGCAATTCGCTGGCGATCGGCTTCGAAGGCGCCGTGTAGAGTTACTTGCGGCAGATAGTTGCTGTGCGCATCAGCCGCCTGAACCCCTGCTATCTCCGCGGCAAGCCGGGTTTGACGCGCTTCCGGCCGGCCATCGACTGCATTCTTCTCATACCCGCTCAGTTCCGTTGGTGCGACCGGCAAGGGCGCCAGAGGAGTGGTGAGGGAATGAACGGAGTCCAGGGGCAATCCAATTGCGTCGTTCATAGCCGCGCGAGCCACTTCTAAATCCGCCGACCGCCGGATCTGCTCTTCGCGGACCCCGGCGAGATGCACGCGAATGGATAGCACGTCGGCATCGGTGGCCATGCCGCTCGCGCGCCGCGCCTCCGAGCGTTCAAGGTCCGCTTCGGCCGACCGCATCGCTTGCGCGGTGACCTTAACTTCCTCGGCTCCGAGCTGCGTGTCATAGTAGAATCGGGCCACTTGCGCTATCACCTCTGACCGGCTACGGCGGCTGTCTTCGCCGGATAAATCCTCGTCGAGCTTCGCGGTGCGTACGGCGCGCCTGGTCTTTCCAGCGTCATAAAGAGGCTGGTCTCCGGTTACCAGCGACTTAAAGTTATTGAGGAAACCCGGCCGGTTCAAGCTCGCGACGTCGAAATTCGAATCGCTAAACTGCCGCTGCGTGAGCAGTGACGAAAAGACGAATACCGGATTGTCACTGCGAGTCCACGATTCCGAGTAGTTCACTTTGGGCAATAAACCACCTTTAGCCTCAGTGACGCGTGCACTCGCTGCGTCTCTAGACGCACCGGACGCCTCAATGACCTTGCTCCGCACCACCGACTGGCGAACGGCTTCCTTTAGTGAAATGGCGTCCTGTCCACGCGCAACAACAGCCAGACCGAATATGAAGGTTAGCGTTCTCATCAGCGAGCCCGCCTTGACTTGACGAGGCAGACCTGCGTTCCCAACCCGTACCTCGCGGTGAAACCCACGACGCGAAGGCCCGTGCGATAAGGCTACAGTCCCCTGACCTGCTTGCATCGCCACCTTGGGCGCTTGAGAGAATGTTGGATCGGGTTTCCATTGAGGCATTTCCTTTTCTCCTTCCGCTATGCGCGCTCTTGTGCATTCGCCCGTGGCCGGCGGGCTAGGACGGTTGTTGAGGGACTGGGAGACACGCTTGGCTGCATCCGCTGTCTGCGAAACCGGGTAGGGTTCTTGACAGCCTTCGTGGATGTCAGGTCGGCCGCGAGTTTGGTGGCGACAACTGGAATTCCTTCTATGCGAATCATTGTTCATGCTCCTTGCAACAAATTCGAGAGCCTCTTGCCACGCCTCGATTATCGGGGGAGGTGGTCCTCCGAATCTTTTAGCGCACCTGGAATTCTTATTGACTGTTTCTTGATTCGTCAGAAGAGCCTGTGGTGAGTTCTCGCTCGGGCAGATTGCCATATCAAGGGCGCGCGGAGAATGGAGGGAAAGATGAAGTCGCTCGTTGTCGAGGGAGTGACGACGCATTGGCCTGGGAAGATAGTTCCGGACGCGCGCGCCGAAGTGCATTTGGTGCGAGGAAACGCCGAGATCGACGTCCGCGCCTGGCGCGGCCACGCCGCCGGTGTAGGACAGGTATTTCGCCCCCCATAGCGGCGGGCGGCGGGCGACATTCCATGGAGAAGGCCAACTTGGCCTTGATGCCCGCCGACTGAAAATGGCCGGCAAGATCCTTGATCCACCTACGTGTTCCCTCGGTCATCACCGGCGAGATCCCGTCGATCGTCTCCCACGTGCCATCCGTCCCGGCGGCGAGCGCCACGGAGTTCGGCACGCTTGCTCCGTCAAGCGCATGGTCGTCGCACTCGATGTCAAATTCGAGCTTCAGCCCGCGAGGACCGGTCCTGGGAAGGTGCTTGCACCGCAGGTGATTGTAATACTCGAAGGCATTCCACCAGCCCAGGACTGCGAAGTCGTCGGGCGCCTGAAAGATGCCCGAGATCGACACACTGGTCTCGGTGGCGTCGTACATCGTGGTTGTTGCGCCACGACCAGTGAAGCCCTGCGTCTGCAAATTGCGGCGCGGGTCGAAAATGTTTAAGGGGTTCGGAAGACACAAGCATCTGAATCGGTCGAGAGGAGAGGCTTCCCCGGCTGCACGAAAACCAGTGCTTCGTGCGATCCGTGTGCCGTGGGCAGAGTTCAGCAACGGCGTTACGCGTCAACATGGCTGATTGATGGCCAAGTTCCGAGTGGCGTAACTCGTCCGAAATGGCTCCGGATACGCCCGCATCCAGCGCCCCCGGGAACGGACGCTCATTCGGGGCCGCTGCGTTGGAGATCACGCGTCGCGGACACTCCCGTGTTCGCCGGAGTAGCTCTACCCGCTGAACCGGGATTGCGTTTCGGGGGGTGCAAGCCTGCGCCGGAGCGCTTGTGGACTCGCGTTGAACCAGCGTTTGCAGGCGCGATGAAATGCCGCCGGTTCGGAGTAGCCCAGGAGGTAAGCGATTTCGCTGACTGAAAGCGTTGTGTCGTCCAGCAGCTCGCCCGCCGTATCCTTACGCACGCTATGGCGGAGATCATCGTAGGACGTCTCCTCGCGAGCGAGCCGCCTTTGTAACGTCCTGGGTGTCGTCCCCAGGCTACGCGCGACTGGCCCGAGACCCATGTCGCCTCCAGACAGCCGCGATACAAGCACCTTGCGCACCTGGTCTGTAACGGTGGCGCCGGCTGACTGAGCTGCGACCACTCTCGCTGCTTTGCTTTCCAGCCATCTACGCATGATTGGATCACTGCGCCGCAACGGGAGGCGCCACGCATCCTGTCGGAGCGCCCAGCCATTCCATGATGAACTTGTGTGAACCGGGCACTGCAGCAGGCGCGAGATTTCAGCCGCGTCTTCCGGATCGTGCCGAAAACTGACTGCTTCAGCCAGAAGCTGATTGCCGGACTCGCTGCGCATGCGGTTGAGGCTTAGCGAAACGGTCAGTTCGACACCGAAGCGGTCGCGGGGGCTCTCGACGAGAACTCGAATCGGATCTTCCTCCTCTCGAAGTTCGATGGAGATGCCTGGATTGACAAGGCGCACATACCGCCTTAAGCGCCTGAGCCCCTCCCCGACCGACTCCGAACTAGCGAGCATGTAATCGAGAAGAGGGTTCGCACCCGTCGGCATCTCCATGGCCAGCCGGACTGGCAGATTCTTCAGGCGTCCGCTGCGGTAAGCAGCGGACAGGATTTCGGCACAGGCCTGAGCTGGTATTGCTGCATCCAGGTCTTCGACATCCGCGCGGCGGAGGCCCGCGGTCGCGAGCAGCGAGTCCACGTCGTAACCCAACCGCTCCAGCGCGCCGAACATTCCCCGCATTTCCGATTGAGAGTGGCTGGCTGAAAGCGACGGATTGCCGTCAGTGGCGCGCGCAGTCATGAAATTGTCGCGAGGCGTCATCGCTCTCCGGCCGGTCGGCACCGCATCATTGTCTCATGGAAAGTTCAAGGACAACCTGTTATGACACTATCGTCGTGGGCGGAGGGCAGTCCGGTCTTGCGGCGGGGCATTACCTGAAACGCGCCGGACGAACGTTTCTGATCATCGATGCGGAAATGCGGCCGGGCGACACGTGGCGGCGCCGGTGGGATACGTTGACGCTGTTTTCGCCGGCACAATATGATGGCCTTCCGGGGCTGCCATTCCCGGCGCCCGAGGGCACGTTCCCGACCAAGGATGAAGCCGCCGATTACCTGGAGGCGTACGCCCGCCATTTCGAACTGCCGATCCTCCCCGGTGTGCGCGTCACACGCGTGACTGGCGCGTCGCCGGAGATGAGTGTCGAATGTAACGGCCGCCGGTTCGAGAGCAGGAATGTGATCGTGGCGGTGGGCACCTATTCCCGTCCGCACATTCCTCAATTCGCACAACAATTGGATTCCAGCATCCATCAGCTGCATTCCTCCGAATACCGGCGGCCTTCCGATATCCCGGGATCATCAGTACTCGTTGTGGGTTTCGGCACCTCGGGAGTTGAAATTGCGACCGAACTGGCCAGAGCCGGCAGGAAGGTGGTTCTGTCGGGGCACCCGACTTCTCAGTTCTTTTCAAGGTTCGTGCCGACGCTATTTGCTTCGCAACATCCCGTGGGGAGACTTTTGGGCAGAGCCTACTGGGCGCTGATGAAACATGAAATCACTGTGGATACGGCCTTCGGACGAAAGGTCCGGAGCCAGGCGGTAGGCCGAGGTCAGCCGCTGTTCCGCCTGAACCTGGCGCACGCTCTCGCCGCCGGCGTCCAAATTGGGCCTCGCTTGACGGATGTTCAGGACGGCAAAGCTCGTCTGGAGAACGGTCGGATCCTGGAGCCTGCGGCCGTCGTCTGGTGCACCGGGTTTCTGCCGAACTACCCTTTTCTGGATCTTCCAGCCCTCTCGTTCGATCAGAAGGGCTGGCCGGTTACCGACCATGGCTCGGCCCCACAGATTCCAGGCCTCTACTTCCTGGGCGTCCCGTTTCAGGTCGGGTTAACGTCGACGCTGCTTGGCGGAGTGGGACGGGACGCGGAACTGGTGGTCCGGCGGATTGTTCGGACAATGCCGGGTGGCAGTCCAGCGGAGGCCACCGGTGCGAATCGCCGAGAGTTTGCGCTTTCTTGTGGTGATCCGAACTCACTGAAAGGTACGGTTAATCAATGAGGCCGGACTTACTTCACACGGAGCGCAAATCTGAGACGGCGACAGAAGCAACCCGTGCGACGCGCGCAGCCGTCGCGCTCGTTTACGTCCATGCCGGTATCTTCATCATTCACGGCGCGGCGCACGCCCGGTTGCACGTAGCACTTTCCACTTGGGCCGGAGTCTTCGTGGCAATGGTGATCGGAATCGCTCCCGTTGCGGCTATCGTTCTACTGAAGCGCGGAAGCCGTCTGAAGGGAGCCGGAACACTCGCGACGGCGATGGCAGCGTCCTTGCTCTTCGGCCTTTGGAATCACTTCTTCGTTCACGGTGGCGATCACGTTGCCCACGTTGCCGGCGGTCCCTGGAGACTGCCTTTTCAGGTCACCGCCGGGTTCCTGGCAGTCACAGAGGCGACCGGTTTGATCATGGCCTTACGATTGATGCCTACACTAGCTTACCGGACGTCGCGACAGAGCCGCAGAAAGGCGAACGCAGAAAAGACGTGCTATGGCCGACCCACTCCCCGAAGCTCTGATCCTTCAGCTTGTGCAGTTCAATTGCGAGACGGCGATGTTAGCCGGGGCACCGGCGAACACTGTCCTGTTTCGGACGACGAGGCTGACCCTATTGATTAAGCCGACCGGAACGCCAAACACCGGTAATCCCTCAACCGCCACGCAACCTATTCTTAATCTAATCAGGCGTATCTTTCGGGAGATTCGGAGAAACAATGAGTATAGAAATCGGACAGGTGGAGGCCATCTTACGTTATCCGGTGAAGTCGATGGCTGCCGAACGGCTCGGGTTCGCCAGCCTCGGCTGGCACGGCATCGATGGTGACAGACGCCTGGCTTTTCGGCGGGTTAACGATCACAGCGGAATGCCCTGGTTAACAGCAGGCAAGCTCCCCGACCTGCTCCTGTTCACTCCCCAATCCCGTCAGGACGGCGTGCAGGAGAGGAAGAACCTCAGCGCCGGTCCCGCCAACAAAGCACTCCGGCTTCGATTGGGAGCGGGGTCGCTTGCTTTCCGGTTGCCCCCGAAACAAACGGGCGGCAGAAAGAGGAGAACTTGTACGCCATGAATCAGATCACGATCATCGGCAACGACGCCGAAGCTCACTACACGCAGAACGGCACTCTTGTTGTTACGATCTCGGTCGCGACCAAAGAGTCCTGGAAAGACGCCGACGGCAAGTGGCAGAGCCGAACACACTGGCACCGCATTGTTTCTTTCGGAAGGCAGGCCGAGCTCACGCGAACCCTGACTAAAGGTTCGTACGTGATGGTGCAAGGAGCCGTGCGCACGGGCGAGTATGAACGCGAAGGCGCGAAGCACCGCATCGTCGAAGTTCGCGCTGACACGATCGGCAAGCTCGATCGCGCGGAACGCCGCGCTGAAGCCGAAGGCGGCCCTGACCCGGGCGATGCCTGAATGACATTCGGGTCCGGGCCTTTGGAGGCCGGACCCCCATGATCGCGTAGCTGGCATTCGGCCTTGCTGTTACAACGGGCTCGGCTGCCTAACCTCGTTCAACTCGCTTTTTCCTGCTTCTGCCTGCTCTCAGATTCCGCAAGTTGTTGATTTTATGGAGCGGGAGACGGGGATCGAACCCGCGACGTCCAGCTTGGGAAAACGTAGTTCAGTTGAAAATAAAGAACTCACGCGGCCATTGCGGTGCATTCTGACCACCGAAAACGCCGAGAAAACAATAA
>JAICYR010000198.1 GCA_025934135.1 Acidobacteriaceae bacterium
CGAAGCGACCGAAGGCGAAGATTCTGGTGGATGGGGGCGATCCCGAGGAGACGAAGCGGGTCAAGCAGCTCATTGGTTTTGTGGATGGGCAGACGACGAACCCGTCGCTGATTGCGAAGAACCCGGAGGTGAAGCGGCTGGTGGAGTCTGGCCAGCGGCTGAGCGAGGAGCAGGAGCGGGCCGAGTACCGGAAGATTGTGAACGCGATTTCTCCGCTGGTGGGCGACGCGGGCGTCTCCATTGAAGTGTTTGCCGACCTCGACAGCACGGCGGACGAATTGCTGAAGCAGGGCCGCGAGATGAATTCGTGGATTCCGAACGCCTACATTAAGTATCCCTGCACGACGGAGGGGCTGAAGGCGGCGAAGCAGTCGGTTGCGGAAGGCATTCGCGTGAACATCACGCTGTGCTTCTCGCAGCAACAGGCGGCGGCGGTTTATGCGGCGACGAAAGGCTCGCGCGCGCCGGTTTATGTGTCTCCATTTGTGGGGCGGCTGGACGACATTGGCCAGAACGGCGTGGACGTGGTGGGGAACATCAAGCGCATGTATGCCCAGGGCGATGGACACGTTCATGTGCTGGCGGCCAGCATTCGAAACCTGCAGCACCTTATGTATGCGTTCCACGTGGGCGCGGAATTAGCGACGGTCCCGACGAAGGTGCTGGAGGAATGGGCGAAGCAGGGTATGCCGCTGCCGGACGCGAACTTCAGCTACAAGCCCGTAGGCAAGGAAATTCCCTACGAAAATATTGACCTGGACCGGCCCTGGGAGCAGTACGACCTGCAGCACGAGCTGACCCGCAAGGGGATCCAGAAGTTTGTGGCGGATTATGAGTCGACGATTCGGAAGGCGGGGTAGAGGGGAGAACGGACGGGCAGACCAGAATTACGCGAGCCTTTTTTTCTTGGGAGCGGACGCTGGCTGCTGTGTGACGAGCACAACCGGCTCCTGATCTGGGAAAGTCGCAATCATGGTCAGGTGGCCTCCCATGGCGGCGACGGTGCGCTGCATCGTGGAGAGCCGCGGGTCTTTTCGCCTCTCCAGCCGCGAGATTTGCATCTGGCCGATTCCAAGCGCCTCGGCCATTTCCGTTTGGGTGATTTTTCGTCCTTTCCGAATTTCGCCGAGAGTCATGCGCTGCTGGACTCTCTCCAGAAGTTTGGCTCCCCGCGCGGCAATCCTCTTTTGCCGCTCCTTCGGCAAGGACGCAAGCACGTCATCCACCGCAATCATTGCACGCATCGTAGTCACTCCATTGACTAGAGATTATCGAGGTGTTCCTCGTACCTCTTGTCGGCTTTTTCGATCAGCCGCTTGTAAAATTTCTTCTCGCTCACGCCCGCTTTGTCTCCGGCAACCAGCAGGATTGCGTCCCGTCGAGGGTCGAAGGCAAAAGCGACACGCCAGACACCGCCGCCAGCCCTGAATCGAAGCTCTTTCATATTCGGGTACTTTGAACCATTGAGTGTGTCCACCTCGGGTCTTCCCAGCGACGGCCCGTACTCGCGCAATGGAACCAGCGACGCGAGCATTTCATCCTGAACCGACGCGGGCAACTCATCAAACTCCGCCTTAAACCTGGGATGGAAGTACGCGGCCCATCGCATTTCTTAATTATGCCATATAGAGCATTTTTTCAAAAACGCGGCCGGGTTCCGATAAGAGCTGCAGTACAATCGACCGCGTATCGCCCTGTAGTTCAATGCAACGCGATTCTGGAGGTGGGAGTGGTCTGGGCCTTGGCGGCTATCGGGTGCATTTTACTCGCGATTAGATTCCGCGGTTTCAGGCTCACACTTTTAGCCATAGTTGGTCTTCTGGTAGTGGCGATCGCCGCATATGCCGTTCATCAGAAGTCGGACACAGAATCATCCAAACACCTCGTGCGCGCGGACCAACTGGTATTTACTGATATGCGGCTTGGACCGGGTGACTATGGTTCATATACGCTTACTGGCCGGGTCAGGAATAACTCGCCGTATACGGTTTTTGAAGTTAAAGCAAAAGTCCATGTCCTCGACTGCAATGACCAATCCGATTGCGACGTAGTGGGCGATGAGGAGGTTTGGGATATGGCCCCTCTTGTTCCTCCCGGAGAAGTTCGGGACATAAATACCACTGTCTATTTCGGGAATGGAACCCAGGTTCGGGGACATTTCGAGTGGAATTACAAAATCACTGAAATCCGAGCGAGGCGCTAAAGCGAGCCATTGATTGAAATCCCACACTGTGCCACGAAAGCTCCTGGAGCAATTCGCCTATTCAGACCTGAACACCGGCTCGCTGCGACTGTGGAGATATGAAAAAGATCGCATCCCATATCCGAAGGCATCTCCGACAACGGCGACCAGACGTGACGGCCCTTTCGCCGATCCCGACGACCCACAAAAGGAAGAGGAGCTGGAAACTCGGCTTGCTCGTGAATTCGAGGAGCCTGCTAACGAATTTCTGTTCCGAATGGGCGACCCGGGCTTTGTCCTAACAGATGAGCATCGCCGATGTCTCGCTTTTTATGTGGCCCTACTTTTCTTTCGATCAACTGCTCGGCGCAGGGCATCGAGTCATCTGCAACAGGTGACTAGAAGTGCATACGATCAGTTTTTGAACAATGAACGCCAAGTTCTGACGGTTGCTGCCAAATGGAACATCGACCTTTTTTTGAGTGGACGCTTAGGACGAGTTTTGATAACGGGCGGCGACGTTAGAGAGTCGGTTCGCGATCGCCTTGAGAAGCATTTGACCGAAATGGGCGCCCAAAGCAGTTACGTCGCAACGATCGAAAGAATGATGTCCGAATGTGACGAGAAGTTAAGTTCAGGACAGTGGAATTACATTCGGACCACACTTGATGATCCATTCATAATTTCTGACGCTCCGGTCGTTACATGGGAGCGGGTCGGACCTGAGCAATTCTCGCTCGGAATGGGCTTTCATCGAGAGAATGTAGAGGTATTCCTACCAATTTCCCCTGAGAAATGCCTGCATATACTTCCGAACGTGAATCGCCCGCGAAACGTGGTTAATCCTTCCGTGAAAGAGGTAAACATCGCACAAGCAGCTTTCGCCGCCCGGGCTTGCTACGCTCACCTCAAAAGCGACGCCCTAGATAGGATTGTTCAGGATAACTTTGGAAGGGCAGAGCTTGGTGTGAAGTCCTTCACTGTCTGGCATCGAGATTACAGCACGGCGGTATATGACATTCTTATGGGTGACCCTCACTGGCTGGAGCGGACGGCAAGGAAATGAGCCGCTCTTGCAATCTCCTCGCTTTTACTCAATAATCAGAAGACGCCCCTTGTAACGGGGTGCGGGTATCGTGACCACGGCCGGTGGCGGCAATGCCGAGCGGTGGGAGACTGAAGAAGTCGAGGAAGTATGTCGAGAAAAGCTGGGAAGAACGTCGCCAAGGCGCGCGCGGCAGTTGAGCAGCGTCCTTACGCGCTGACGGAAGCGGTTCCGCTTCTGCAAAAAGTGAAATTCGCAAAGTTTGACGAGACGGTGGATTTGACGCTGCGTCTCGGAGTCGATCCCCGCCATGCCGACCAGATGGTGCGCGGCACCGTGGTCCTTCCGCATGGGCTGGGCAAGTCGAAGCGCGTGGCCGTTGTGACCTCGGGCGATCGCCAGAAGGAAGCCGAGGCCGCCGGAGCCGAGATTGTGGGCGGCGAGGAGTTGGTCGAGAAGATCCAGAAGGAAAGCTGGACAGACTTTGACGCGCTGATTGCCACGCCGGACATGATGAAGTCTGTCGGGCGGCTGGGCAAGGTGTTGGGGCCGCGTGGCCTGATGCCGAATCCCAAGACCGGCACGGTGACGAACGATGTGACCGCCGCGATTAAGGAAATCAAGGCTGGCAAGATCGAATTTCGCACCGACAAGACGGCGCTGGTGCATGTGCCGGTGGGCAAGCTGTCGTTCCCGGTGGAGAAGCTGGTGGAGAACGCGCAGACCGTGATCACGAGTGTGGTGCGGGCGAAGCCTTCGGCGGCCAAGGGCAAGTACATCAAGGGCATTTTCCTTAGCTCGACGATGGGGCCCGGGGTTCCGCTGGACAGCGCGGCTGCGGAAGCCGCCGCCAAGGCGTAAAAGAGACCGCCGCCGGCTGCTAGCCGCTAGCGAACTGAATGAAGATTGAGAGATTGAGATGGCATTAAGCAGGCAAAGAAAAACGGAGAAAGTCGAGTATCTGGCGAAGGAGCTGGAAGGCTCGACGAGCGCCATTATCGGGACGTTCGCGAAGCTGACGGTCGCGCAGGATTTTGAGCTGCGCAAGACGGTAAGGGCGGCGGGCGGACGGTATCGCGTGCTGAAGAACCGGCTGGCGGAGCGCGCGTCGAAGGGCACACAGATTGAAGCCGCGCTCAAGGGGCTGAAGGGCGTTTCTTCCGTCGCGTATACGAGCGGTGATCCGGTGGCGCTGGCCAAGGCGCTGGCGGGCTGGGTGACAGAGAACGCGGAATACACCTTTAAGCTGGGCATTGTGGACGGCAAGGTGTTGGGCGTCGAGGAAGTGAAGGCGCTGGCGACAATGCCGGGCAAAGAGGAGCTGTTCTCGAAACTGCTCTTCCTTATCCAGGCTCCTGCGCAGCGGCTGGCAACAGTGATCAATGCGTCGGGACGCGACCTGGCGGTGGTTATCAACCAGGCGGTGGAGCAGAAGAAGTTCGCGGAAGCGAGCTAGAGTTTGATCCCACCCTTCGCGCAAAGGCAGCGCGAAGGATGGGGCACTCAGGCAAAGATGGGCACCCCAGGATTAATGGGGCACCCAGGGTCAGAGGCTGGGCTAAAAAGATTCGCCGCGGCAGCGGTCTGAAGGGCGTCGGTCTGGGCGCATCGGAAACTTCAGGGCGTGGGCGGGCGGCAACCGGAGGGCGCGGGTCTTTCGGCAGCAAGTAAAAATTTAGTTTTGTTTGGAGAAAAACATGGCGGACATACAGCAGTTGGAAGATCAGATTGTCGGGCTTAGCCTTCTGGACGCGGCGGCCTTGGTGAAGAAGCTCGAGGAGCGTCTCGGCGTTTCGGCGGCAGCGGCGGCTCCGGTGATGGTTGCCGGTGCGGGCGCGGGCGCGGCGGCCCCGGAGGCAGTGGAGCAGACCGAGTTCACCGTCATCCTGAAGGATGCGGGCGCGAACAAGATCAGCACCATTAAGGCGGTGCGCGAAGTCACCTCCCTGGGTCTGAAGGAAGCAAAGGACCTGGTGGATGGCGCTCCGAAGCCTTTGAAGGAGAACATCAGCAAGGAAGACGCGGAGGCCATCAAGAAGAAGTTTGAAGGCGTCGCAACCATCGAAGTCAA
>JAICYR010000232.1 GCA_025934135.1 Acidobacteriaceae bacterium
AGAACGGGGTTGCGCTCATAGGTGGGGAGCAGAAGCTTTGCTTCCGCCGCCCGGATTTCGTCGAGTTTCAATGCCAGGCTCCTTGAAATGTTTATGCGACCAGTACTTCTGTTCCGTAAACGACGCGCGAGTTGCAAAGGTCGGGCAGCAGCGCGGCCTCGCCAGCGGGAAGAATGCGCACGCGCTTGACGCCTTGCAGCAAAGCTTCGCGGCAGGCGCTGAGCTTGGGCAACATTCCGCCCTTGATGACTTCATCACGGGTGAGCGCGGCGATTTGGTCGACGCTGAGCCAGCGCATGACTTCGCCGTCGGCCCCGAGGACGCCCGGAACGTCGGTGAGAAAGACGAGCGCGTCGGCCTTGCAGGCGGCGGCGCAGGCGGCGGCCATCTCATCGGCGTTCACGTTATAGTATTCGCCGTCAAAGCCGAGAGCGATGCTGGAAATTACGGGCACCGAACCCATCTTCCAAATGGCTTCCAGCCAGCGCGGGTCGGACGAAACGATTTCGCCGACGAAGCCGAGGTCGGGCCCGGTGCGCTTTTTGCGGGCGCGAAAGATGAGTCCGTCTCCGCCGGAAAGGCCGACGGCGGACTGGCCGTGCGAGCCGAGCGCGGCGACGAGAAATTTATTGACGCGACCTCCGAGGACCATGAGCGCGGCGTCGCGAGTTTCGGCGTCGGTGACGCGCAGGCCGGCGATAAATTCGCTTTGCTTGCCCAACTGCTTGAGGGTGCGGGTAAGCTGCACTCCGCCGCCGTGGACGACCGCGACCTGGTTGCCGTCCTTCACCAGCTCGGCGATAGCCCGCGCGCATTGGTGCAGAACTTCGGGATTTTCGAGCGTGGTGCCTCCGAGCTTGACGACAAATTTCATGCCAATCCCTCCGCTTCGCCCCATCCGCACATCAGGTTCAGGTTTTCGACGGCCTGCCCGGACGCGCCTTTCAGCAGGTTGTCCAGGCAAGAGACGATGACGCAGCGGCGTCCGTCGCTGTCCAACTCAAAGCCGATGTCGCAGTAGTTGGTGCGGACGGAATACTGAATCTGCGGCAGATGGCCGGAGCCGAAGAAGCGCACAAAGGGGCTTCCGGCGTAGAAGTCGCGATAGAGGGCATCTACTTCGGCGGTGGTCTTCTTCTCCTTAAAAGTGACGTAGGAGGTGGCCAGAATGCCGCGCGGAATGGGTAGCAGATGCGGCGTGAAAATGATCTGCGAGCGGTCGAGTCCAAGCTGCTCCAGCAGCTCGCCGGTGTGGCGATGGCCGAAGACTCCGTAGGCGGAAAGATTGTCCGCGGCGTGCATATAGTGGGTCTTGGGCGAGGGTGCTTTGCCCGCGCCGGAGACACCGGACTTGGCGTCGGAGATGATGCCGCGGTCAAGATCGACCCAACCGACGGCGAGGAGCGGCTTCAGGGCGAGGATCACCGTGGTCGAGTAGCAGCCGGGATTGGCGACAAGCTGCGCGGTGCGGATCTCGTCGCGATAAAGCTCGGGGCTGCCGTAGACGGCCTGTGCCTGAATTTTTACGGCTGCGGGCGCGCTGTCGTCGGCGAATTTGTAGACAGCGCGATTGGCGGGATCGGTGAGACGCCACGCACCACTGAGATCGATGACCTTGATACCGTGTTGGAGCGCGAGGGGAGCATACTCGCGCGACTGCTCGTGAGGAGTGGCGAGAAAGAGAACATTAACGCCACGCGATTTGAGCAGGTCCCAGGAGAACGGCTCGATTTTGAGCGCGCCTGAGCCGTTGTTGTCCATCAACTGCGGATGCAGCGCGGTGAGCGAGGCGTCGTGGTCCGCGTCGGCGCGGCCAAGAAAGACGGGGGCGCGGCCCTTCAGGCGGGGATGATGCAGCAGCAGCCGGGCGAGTTCCATTCCGGCGTAGCCGCTCACACCTAAAATCGCGGTTTGTACTGAATCTGCCATCCCAACCTTTCTTTTCAATCAGCCGATCATTTCGTCAAGCCGTTCGCGCAGCCTGGAAGCGCGTTTCATGTCCGGACAAATAATGAGCACGGTATCGTCGCCGGCGATGGTGCCGACGACTTCGTCCCAATCCTCGTGGTCGATGCCGAGGGCGACGGGCTGCGCGCTTCCGGCCGTGGTAACGAGTACCAACTGGTTTTGCGCCTGCTTGACCTTGAGGCCGAATCCGCCGAGAACTTCGCGGATCGAGGGAAGGTCGTCTTCGTGGTCGCCGTTGCCGTTTCCGTTTGGCATGGCGTAGCCGTTGGGCCCTTTGTAGAGGCTCAGTTCGTGGATGTCGCGCGAGAGCGTCGCCTGGGTCACATCGAAGCCCCGGCGCACAAGCTTGCGGCGCAACTCGTCCTGGCTGGCGATGGCGGCGGAAGCGACCAACTCGCGAATCGCATTGTGACGATCGTGTTTTGCCAAAAGAAAACCGCGGAAAACTACTCCGCGCCCCTATGCATAAAAATACACTATCATGTATAAATATACGAGAGACGTCTGTCAAGGGCGCGAGATCGGGCTGGAATAACTTTTGTTAATACTCCCGATTCTGAATTTTTATAACAGACCAAAAATCCGGCCATGCCCGCATTTTACTGGTGCTGGCCATCCACGGAGATCGTATAGTAACGTATGGGCCGCAAAAAAAGTTCTGAATTTTCCCTGTCCGTCCCGGGCCATCCTCGCCCCTCCCTAATCGACCCACGCTTCGATCAGGAATCCTGCGGCGTAGGCTTCGTGGCGACCCTCACGAACCAGCCTTCGCACGAAATTCTCGCCAATGCCCTGACGGCGTTGTCGCGCCTGGAACATCGCGGGGCCGTGGCGGCGGACGGTAAATCAAGTGACGGAATCGGGATTGCGACCGCGATTCCGAGGGAGTTTCTGCTGGCCGAAACCGGCGCGAAGCTGGCGGCGGAAAAGCCGCTGGGCGTTGGTGTGGTGTTCTTTCCGCCGAAGACCCCCGAGTCTCGCGCGGAACTGGAGCAGGCGCTGACGGAGCAGGGTCTGAGAGTGCTGGCGTGGCGCGAGGTGCCGGTGCGGCCGGAAATTCTGGGCGAGATTGCGCTTTCGACCATGCCGGTGGTCCGGCATGTACTGATTACCGCCGACGATCTGTCCTCGAAAGAAACCGGCAAGTTGAACCGGAAGCTTTTTCTGGCGCGCAAGCAGTTCGAGCGCGCGAAAGCGCCGGGATACCTGTGCTCGCTTTCGGCTTCGACCATGGTCTACAAATCCATGTGCGCGGGGCGCATTCTGGGCGATTTTTTCCCCGACCTGACGGACCCGCGTTTCACGACGTCGTTTGCGATCTTTCATCAGCGCTATGCGACCAATGTGGCTCCGTCGTGGGACCGCGCGCAGCCGTTGCGGATGCTGGCGCACAACGGCGAGATCAACACTGTGTGGGGCAACCGCGCGCGCATGTCAGCTCGGTCGGCAACTTTTCCGGATGAGGTGAAGCCGCCATTCACGCCGGGCGGCTCGGACTCGACCAGTCTTGACGAAACTGTGGAGTTGCTGGCGCGCAGCGGGCGCACCGTGGCCGAGGCGCTGCGAATGCTGATTCCTCCGGCGCACACCGTAAAGCCGAGCTCGGCGTTCTTCCGCTATGCGGCGGACTGCTCTGAGCCGTGGGATGGCCCGGCCGCGATTTCTTTTGCTGATGGCAATTTGGTGGGCGCGATTCTGGACCGCAATGGACTGCGGCCCTGCCGGTATTTTGTTACGGATGACCAGATGGTGGTGCTGGGTTCGGAGGCCGGTCTTGTCGATCTTGATCCTGAAACCATCGTCCACAGCGGCAGGCTTGGGCCGGGGCAGATGATTGTGGCCGACCTGAAGAACCATGTGCTGCTGGAGGACGAGCAGATCCAGGCCGTGTTTGATGAGGCGGCCCCGCAGTACGAGAACCTGATCGAGAACCGCACGCTGGACACTGAGTTGCCGATTCCGGCGATGGACGCGGCGGAACTGGGCCGGCTGCATCACGGCTACGGATACACGCGCGAAGACGTGAACATGATTCTGAAGCCGATGGCCACCGACGGCAAGGACGCCATCTGGTCCATGGGCGATGACACGCCGCTCGCGCCGCTGGCGCGCTCGCCCCGGCCTGTGTATGCCTATTTCCGGCAGCGTTTTTCGCA
>JAICYR010000155.1 GCA_025934135.1 Acidobacteriaceae bacterium
ACGCCTTCCGGCGAAAAGAATCCACCCACAGATGTGGCGCACTTCGCCATGCTGTCCCGCGGTAACTGCTGGCTCAGTATCGGAGGCATTCCGGACCCGATTCCCCTCACCGGTGGCGACTGCTTCTTGCTGGCCCGCGACACTTCGATCGTCATGCGCGATAGCCCGCGAACACGTCCAAGGTCAACCTTCCGCGAAATCGCCGCTAAAGCCAACGGTAATGTCGCTCATTGCGGAGGCGGTGGCGCACCAACGACAGTCGTCTGCGGCTCCCTCAGTTTCGAACGAGCCAGCCTGAAGCCCATCACGCAGCTATTACCGAGCTTCATTCTGATTAAGGCCGATCAGGCACGCACGCTTGCTCTTCACAACACAATGCAAGCGCTGGCGTCAGAAATGGCAGAACAGGCGCCGGGATCTGAAGTAGTCGCGACTCGGCTAGCCGAGGTTCTGTTTATCCAGGTACTCCGGGCGCATATCGCGTCGGGACCGGAACGCAACACTGGATGGCTTCGTGCGATTTTCGATCCTCAAGTGGGCACTGCTCTGAGTGCCGTTCACGACAGTGTGAGTACACCGTGGACGGTCGAATCCATGGCCGCAGCGGCGACCATGTCTCGCTCCGCATTCGCAGTTCGCTTTAAAGAGCTACTCGGACAAACGCCACTGGAATATGTAACCGAGTGGCGGATGCAGAAGGCGATTCAGTTACTACAAGAGCGCGACAAGAAGCTCATAGACGTTGCTCGGTCGGTTGGTTACGAGTCTGATGCGGCGTTCAGTAAAGCGTTCAAGCGAGTTGTCGGGGCCAGGCCTGGTGAATACCGCAAACTTGAGTTTGGAGACCGGGATGATGCGGGGAACGAGCCTCTGCACCCGGTTGGAGCGGTACAGCAGCGGTTGCAGGGCCGCGCTAACTTCAGAGTTGTGGCACCCAATATGCCTTAATGGCCGGTGGCTTTCCGCCACACGATCGCCAGCTTTTCCCGAGTCAAGATTTTCTTTGCCTGCTCGCGCGCGTGGCTGGCCCAGGGGCCGGTGGGGTCGAGTTTCAGATAAATGCCCCAATGCCGCAGCGCCTTGCGCCGCTCGTCGAGCCGCTCCCAGGCGAGCGCCAGGTTGTAGTGGGCGTCGGCATATTTGGGCGCGAGGCGAATTGCGGTCTGGTACGCTTCCACGGCCTCGGGCAGCCGCTGTAATTCGTCCAGAACATTGCCAAGATCGAAGAAGGCAAGCGCGTAGTTTGGATCGGACTCAACGGCGCGGCGGTACAACTGCTCGGCCCGCAAAAATTCGCCCTGATTGTAGAGAATCGTTCCAAGATTGATGGCCGACGCCGCATGCTTCGGCTCGCGCTCCAGGATATTTTCGTAGAGCGCCATGGCCTCGCGGACTTTCGCCGCTTCCTCGCAATGCACGGCCTCCATAAAAGCTTCGGAAATCCATGTGTTCTTCTGGGCAGGAGACTGACGGAAGCTTTTGACGTTGGCGGGATGCTCCCGCGCTTCGAAGTCGAATACGAATTGCCGCGCAATCGGCTCCATCACGGAACCTGAGTGGCGAAATACCAGCCGTGAGCCTCTGCGGGCCGCTCCCGCCTCAAGCAACGGGTTGGTCATGCCGGAGACCGCCTGCATAGCGCTGACGCCCGCGCGGATGCTGGCCGCGGAAAGTCGCGCCGCGCTCAGGTCGCGCAGCTTGCGCAACTGCACCAGGTCTTCAAATCCGTACTCTTCAGAGAAAGCGACCAAGCCCGCTCGCTCCCATGCCTGGAGCTGGCGGGTGTGGATGCGAAGAATCCGCAAAACATCCTGACGGTTATATCGGGTCACTGTTTGGTGCTCGCAAACGTACCGTCGTTTCTGCACCAATTCCTGAGTTCCTGTGACTTCGTTCCTTTCGTGCCGGGTTGCCGCTCCCTGATGGTTGCGTCAACTTGAATGCATCGGCTTCGAAATACAGTGACTCATGAATTGGTGTAACTGGACTGATTATGCGACGCCTATCGCGGCTGAACAAGCACGCAAACGCAAATTTCCGTGGATAAGGGGGTACGAATCTAATTTGTTACGAGGATTGCGCTTTGGAAGGACGCTGGAGCCGACGACCGGACTTGAACCGGTGACCTGCCGATTACGAATCGGCTGCTCTACCAACTGAGCTACGTCGGCGTTGCTCTTTGTGATTCTATCGTTCAGCCGCTAGCGCGTAAAGGTGACTACGTGACTGGAGCGGGTATCGGCATCGGCCCCGGAGGAAGCTGCGGTTCGGGATCGGGTTCCACTGGAACATTCGGCTCCGGCGACGGGCCGGGATCGGGGCCGGGCGTTGGTTTGGGAAGTGGGCCGGGATCAATGCCGGGGCCAGCCGGTTCTCCAGCGCGGTTGAACCCGGCGCTGTTGGTTGGAAATAAACTCATGCTGGTGGGAGCGGCATGGGCGCGACTGCGTTGCCTCGACTTTCTTGGATCGCGACAGGCCAGTAACTGCCCAGGTCTCGCTAATCAGCAGGCCAAAAAGAAAAGCTTTGCGGTGACGAAGAGCCAGTCCGGCCTGGACCAACCCCGAGGCATGCCTTGGAAGTGCGCGGGCGCGCAGGCCGGTGAGAATCCGAAAGGCGAAGTAGAGCGAGCGCACGATAATTCTGGCAGGAAGCGCGGCGAGGCCGCGCGGAATGGAAAACTCGGAGATGATCCAGATCGCGCCGGGCGCGAGATTGGGCTGAATATTGCGGGCGAGTTCGCAGACTTGCTCCGTCGTGAAGCAGTCGAGAAAAAAATGAGCGATGACGAGATCGTAGGCCGCGGATTCAGCGGGGCGGAAGGCCAGCGCGTCAATTTCATAAATGCTCACGCGGTTCGCGGCTCCGAGAGCTTCGGTGCGTGCCCGAAGAAGCCGGAGCATGGCCGGGCTCTGATCGACAACATCGGCCTGGAGCATGGGGTTGGTAGCCAGCAGGCGGGCAAGAAAACGTCCATCCCCATCACCGAGGACGAGCGCGCGGCGGGCATGGGTCAATTCGGGAATGCGACGAAAACGGCAACGAGCCAGCATGGGGCCGAAAGTCAGGTATTCGAGCCAGCGGTACGGCCGCGCGAGGTGATCGAATTGGGTGCGTGGCATTAGCGAAGAGCAATGAGCAGCACCGGCGTGAGCAGGGCTGCGTCGGCAGCAATACGGAAATGGAGCGCGCTGATTCGGCTATCCGGATAGGCTCTGTCGAGCGCCGCCAGAAGGAACGCGGAAGCGGATCCGGCCAGGCACAACTCGGCGGCGAAGGTCTGCGTGATGCCGAAGAGGGCGCCTCCCACCGCTGCCGCCGCAATGGCAATGAGAGCGCCGCTGAGACGAAGGTTCTGCTGTCCCCACTTCGTAGTCCGGTCGGTGACATGCGTTGGCCTGCGAACTTGCCACTCCAACGGACGCTCCCATTTTTCAATGGCAACGCAATTCAGCCAACAAAGGAACGCGAACAAGACGGCCAGGAACGCAAGGACAACGGCGGCTTCAAAATCGCCCGGAGCAACCCGTGACCACGCGGGCACGGCAATCGCCGCCGCAGCGATTACGGCAACCAGGAGTTCCTTCGGAAACCAGCTCTCGATCGCGCGTCCCCGCTGATGGACGAGCACGAAGTAAGCGGCGACAAGCACAAAGAGAAGAGCATCGGCATGGCGGGCGCGGGCCTGCATGTGCAGCAGGACAAGCCATGTGAGCAGGCTTGCGACTGGAATCGTCGCGGTGAAGATTGCAGCCCGGTGACGGAGGTAGAAAAAGTGCCGGTCGCGAAGTCGGTAGCTGTTTCCCGGATCAAGGCCGTCAAGAATGCGATCGGCGACATAAAGCAGCCAGGTCCCGAGGAAGAGAATCAGGAGCGGGCTGGCTGGTAGCGTGATTCGCAGGGCGCGAGCAATGCTCCACGCCCAGATGGTGGCGACACAGGGAGCGTCGAGCGAGAGCAGGTGCCAGTACTCAGCCGGGATCAGGATTGGAAGTCTGCGTCGTGCAGGAACAGCAACAAGCTGGGTTAGGGCCACGGCAGTATTTTATAGGCGCGGGCACATTCATTCAGCTTCGCGCGCCAAGTTGTTCATGCTAAAACAGGGAGTTGTGTTTTGAATCAGTCTCGCGGAGGTCGTATGCGACGGATTTTGATTGCCGTGATGGTTTTGGCGTGTTCCCTGGGCATTGGGTATGCGCAGAACGCGCCCGGCGCGTCGGGGTCGCTGGTGGTGGACTCGATTTCTCCCGGCCTTCAAACGAAGATCGACTCCGCAGCGGAGCGGGTGCTCGCGAAAACGGGCGTGCCTTCGGCCTCCATCGCCATTGTGCAGCATGGCGTGATCGTCTACACCCACGCCTATGGCAAGGCCCGGCTTGAACCGCCGGTCCCGGCTACCCCGGCCATGCGATATTCGATTGGGTCGATCTCCAAGCAGTTCACGGCGACAGCGATGCTGATGCTGGAGCAGGAAGGGAAGCTGTCGATTGATGATCCTGTCTCGAAGTATCTGCCCGAACTAACGCGCGCGAACGAAGTGACGATCCGGATGCTGTTGTCGCACACGTCGGGTTATCAGGATTACTACGCGGAGGATTACACCATGCCTCCCATGATGAAGCCGACGACGGCTCAGCACATCTTGGATGTGTGGGGAAAGAAGCTGCTGGACTTTGATCCGGGGACGCGGTGGCAGTACTCGAACACCAATTTTGTGATTGCCGGGGCCATTGTGGAGAAAGTGAGCGGTCAGCCACTGATGGAGTTCCTACAGCAGCACATTTTCCATCCATTGGACATGCGGCAGGTGATGAACACGGACGTAAATGCGCTGAGCGATACCGATCCGCAGGGATACATTCGCTATGCGCTGGGGCCGCTGCGCCCCGCCCCAAAGGAGGGCCGCGGCTGGATGTTTGCGGCGGGCGAGCTGGCCATGCCGGCCTACGACCTGGCGCAGTGGAACATCAGCATCATGAATCGCTCGCTGCTGGCGCAGAAGTCGTATAACGAGATGTTCGCTCCCGTCATGCTGAAGAATGGCCAAAGCTCGCATTATGCCCTGGGGCTGTTTGTTCGCGACCTGGATGGGCATCCGGAGCTTGAGCACGAGGGCGAGGTGTCAGGTTTCGTTTCGGAGAATATGGTCTTTCCCCAAGATAAGGCGGCCATCACGGTGCTGACGAATCAGGAAGCTTCTACGGCGGCTTCGGCGATTGGTACGGCGATTGCTCCGCTAGTGCTGGAGATAAACGAAACGGCTGGAACGGCAACTCCCGCCGAGGCGCAGGCGCGGCAAATTTTCGTCGGCTTCCAGCAGGGCAAGGTCGACCGCTCGCTGTTCACTCCGAACTGCAATGCGTATTTTGATCAGACAGCGCTGGGGGATTTCCAGTCGAGCCTTGCTCCACTTGGGCCGCCCACGTCGTTCAAGCAGACCGAGGAGGAGTTGCGCGGCGGCATGACCTTCCGGTCGTTCTCCGTGACGTTTGCGGACTCGCCCGTGAAGGTCCGGGTGACGACCTACACCATGCCGGATGGAAAGCTGGAGCAATATCTGGTGATTCCGTCGGAGTAGGGAAAGCGATTAGGAAGCAGATCTGCATTTTTCAACGTTTCGCTGGAAATAAGAACCGCAGCATTGGCCTCACCCGCCGAGCCCAGGAACCCTCGTCGTGAGTGCCGCCTGGGACGCGCAGGTACTTGAGATTGGATTCCGCCCGCCAGCCGTTCGCCCTCAGCCGGGCATCAAGGAGGTCGGTGTCGGCCACTGTGCGTTGACCCTCGCCCTCGCCCACGTCGAGCCAGATAAACGGACGCGAAGCCAGATGCTGGGAGGCTTCCCCGACCAGCGCGAGGATGGTCCGATGGTTCCACCAGATGGAAGGAGAATGGACCGCGAGCTTGCCGAAAACATCCGGATACTTCAGGCCGAGGTACAGAGCGGCCAGCCCGCCGAGCGATGACCCGCCAAGGCCGGTATTTGAGGCCCCGGACTTGACCCGGTACTGAGTGGCGAGGAACGGCAGCAGTTCCTCAACGAGTAGTCGGCCATACTTGTCGGCTTCGCCTCCGCCCATCTTCCAGTCGACGGTGGGAGTATAATCCGTCATTCGGTGCTGTTCTGAAGCCGCAACTCCAACAATCAACAGTGGCTCTGACTCATGTCCTGTGATGGCCGCATCCGCTGCCTCCTCGGCTCTCCACGTACATTGAGCCTCGCCTTCACGCTTCAAGCTGCTGCAACCAAATAGCTTCTGGCCATCCTGCATATACAGCACGGGATACGCGCGCTCCGGATCATAACCCGGCGGCAGATAGACCAGGACGTCCCGCTCATCCGGCAGAAACAGGGTTTGGAACCGGGCGTACAGGTGCAGCCGGGGCGAGAGGACCTGCCGGTCCGGATACGTCCGCTCTGGCTCCTGCAACCGCACCCTCCCTCCGGGCGAGGAAGCCGGGCCTCTCGCCGCACCCTGATACAGTAGCAGGCCCGGAGTACCGGGCGGCATCGGGCGATAGCTTAGATGGCCCGAATCGGGCGAGCAGGCAGCATGATCAGCGCCGCGACCAACTCCAGTGCGCCGCCAACCGCTACCCCGATCAACCGGAAGGGAAGCAGCAGCAGCCACACAATGGGATACAGCACCAGTGCCAGCAACGCCAGCGGCCAGCACAGCACAAACAGCAAACACCACAGAAGGAACTTCAGCATCGACGGGCTCCTATATTTTGGAATACGAATTCGACGCCCTTGCGGTTCCGCTGCGCCATCCCGCCAAAATGCGGTAAGGTTGGCTCAGGGTTCTCGCAATCCGCACGCATTCTCAGCAGCAAAGGATTTGGGCAGTGAAGAAAATCGGCGTTCTGTTCGGCATGGAAAACACCTTTCCCGGCGCTCTTGTCGAACGGATCAACTCGAAGGAGATGGAAGGAATCAGGGCTGAATTTGTCCAGACCGGCGGCGTCGCGTCCGACAAGCCCCCCGCCTATGCAGTTATCGTGGACCGCGTTTCGCACGACGTCCCCTTCTACCGCGCCTTCCTGAAGCACGCCGCGCTCTGGGGTACGACGATCATCAACAATCCTTTCTGGTGGTCGGCGGACGACAAATTCTTCAACTACTCGCTGGCCGCGAAAATGGGCGTCGCGGTTCCCGTCACCGTCATGCTTCCACACAAGAGCCTGCCGAACGGAGCCACCGACCGCACCATGCGGAACCTCGAATATCCGCTGAACTGGGACTCAATTTTCACCCATGTCGGTTTCCCAGCCTTCCTCAAGCCAATTGATGGCGGCGGCTGGCGCGACGTGCATCACGTCCAAAATCGCGAGGAGTTCTTCCGAGCCTACGACGAGAGCCGCGATCTGTGCATGGTCTTGCAGCGGGAGGTGGACTTTACGGAATACTTCCGCTGCTTTGTGGTGGGCCGGGAGAAGGTCCTCATCATGCCGTATGACCCTCGCCGGCCGCATCACGAGCGCTACCTGCGCGATGCTCCACCAACCAATCGCCGGCTGCTGAAGCGCCTGCGGGCCGACGCCCTCACGCTCTGCCGCGCACTCGGCTATGACCTCAACACGGTGGAGTTCGCCGTGCAGGACGGCGTCCCTTATGCCATCGACTTCATGAACCCCGCCCCCGAGGCCGACCTGCAAACGCTCGGCGCGGAGGCCTTCGAGTGGGTGGTGGAATCGGTTGCGGCCTTCGCCATCAAGAAGGCCAAAGCCGCACCGCGAGCCCCGGCTTTGCGAAGCGATGCCTTCCTGAAGGGCCAAGCTCAGCCGAAGCCCAAAGCATCACGGGCGCGGAGAAAACCCGCGCCGGAGCAAGTGGCGGAGCCCGCCTGAGCCCCCTGGCTCACTGCTCCTGCCCAACGGCCAATTGCTGACGAACCCTCGGCTTTCGCTTAAAGCGGCTCAGCATCGACTCCAGAATTACATACAGCGCGGGGATAAAGAACAGGTTCAGCACGGTCGAAACGACCATTCCGCCGATGATGGTTGTTCCTACGGAACGGCGTCCATTGGCGCCCGCACCAGTGGCGATATAGAGCGGCACCACCCCGAGAATGAATGCGAACGAGGTCATCAGGATCGGCCGGAGCCGCAGTTCCGCTGCCTCCAGCGCGGACTCGAAAATGGACTTGCCGCGTTTGCGAATCTGTTCGGCGAACTCGACAATCAGAATCGAGTTCTTCGCCGAGAGTCCAATCAGCATCACCAGGCCGATCTGGCAATACACGTTGTTGGCCATTCCGCGCAGAGACACCGCGCCCAGTGCGCCCAGCACGGCCATGGGAACCGCCAGCAGAATGATGAATGGCAGGGCGAAGCTCTCATAGAGCGCGGCCAGCGTGAGGTACACCACGATGATGCCGAGCCCGAAGATCAGCACGGTCTTGCCCGCCGACTCGATCTCCTCCAGAGACAGACCAGTCCAGGAGTACTGCATTCCCGGCATCATGTGCTTCTTCGCGAGGTTCTCCATTGCGGTGAGCGCCACACCGGAGCTGACCCCCGG
>JAICYR010000278.1 GCA_025934135.1 Acidobacteriaceae bacterium
CGCTGGTGGGCCGCGGTCGCTCGGGGTGTCACGCGATGGAACACCAGGCGCTTCTCGTCATCCACACTGAATCCTTTTGAGGTCTGGTGCAGGTAAATCAGTGCGCCGGTTCCTTCGTCGGCGATCCGTTCCAGGGACCGATCAAGGACCTCCTGGCAGTCGCAAAGCGCGCCGCCAAAAACGTCGCCCGCAAGACAATGGGAATGCATACGGACAAGCACCGGGCCTGCAGCATGCTCTACGTCCCCACGGACGAGAGCCACGTGCGATTCGCCGTCGAGCTGGCTTTCGAAGGCGATCATGCGGAACTCACCATGACGGGTCGGGAGCATGGCTTCGCCCGCTCGGGCAACGTAACGCTCGTTTTCCATGCGGTAGCGGATCAGTTCCGCGACTGTCAGCATTTTCAAACCGTGTTGCCGGCAGAAGTCGATCAGGTCAGGCACGCGCGCCATGGTCCCGTCTTCATTCATGATCTCGCAGATCACACCTGCGGGAACCAGCCCCGCCATTCGGGCGAGGTCCACGGACGCTTCCGTCTGGCCGGCGCGCACCAGCACGCCGCCTTTACGCGCGCAGAGAGGGAATACGTGGCCGGGGCGCACCAAATCGGCGGCGCGGCTCGCGGGATCGATGGCAACCTGAATTGTGCGAGCGCGATCATGCGCGGAGATGCCAGTCGTCACACCTTCGCGTGCTTCAACACTCTCATAGAAGGCGGTGCCGTAAGGGGAGGTGTTCTCGCGGGTCATGGGCCCGATGCGCAGATAATCCAGACGCTCGGATGTCATGGCCAGACAGATCAGCCCACGGCCGTACTTGGCCATGAAGTTTATGGCTTCCGGCGTGACTTTCTCGGCCGCAAGCGTAAGGTCGCCTTCGTTCTCGCGGTCTTCGTCGTCCACCACCACGATCATGCGCCCGGCGCGAATTTCTTCAACCGCCGTGGGGACATCAGTGAAATGCGCCTGAGGAGCCATGGTTTTCGCCACGCTCAAAATTCTAGCAGACAGAGGATTGGGACCCTTGGCTTGGCCCACGGCGCAAAGGGGCATACAATCTGCGTATGGCGAAGTCGTCCCCGGAACCGTTTGAAGTTGGCTGCCCCTGTTGCGGCGCCACCCTGAAGGTGGATCCAGCCACGCGGGCGGTGATCTCGCATGTCGCCCCGATCAAGCCCAAGATGTTTTCCGACTTTGATGCTGCGGCCAAAGCCATGCGCGAGCAGGAAGGCCGAAAGGAATCGCTCTTCCGCCAGGCTGTGGATGCGGAAAAGAACAAGGCTACGCTGCTCGAAAAGAAATTCCAGGAAGCGGTGAAAAAGGCCAAAGAGACGCCCGATGAAGGCCCGCGCCTTCGCGACTTCGAACTCGACTAAACGCCCTCTTGCCTTCGAAGATCCTACTTCTCGGACATCGCGGCGCCCGCCTTTATGCGCCGGAAAACACCATCGCCGCGTTCGACCTTGCTCTGAAGCACGGAGCTGACGGGTTTGAGTTTGACGTACGCTGCACTCGCGACCGCCGGACCATTCTGTGCCACGATCCCAAATTGAATGACCTTGTGCTGCGACGGCACACGTTCCGGCAAATCCAGGAGAGTTGCAACAGCCGTGAGACGCCGCCCTGTCTGGAAGACGTTTTGGACCGTTATAGCGGCATCTTCCTCAATATAGAGGTGAAGGTTCGCGGCGTGGAGCCGATCATTGTTCGCGCTGTACGGCGGACGCGGCCCAAGCACTACTTCATCTCCTCATTCCTTCCGGGAGTGGTGCGACGGCTGCATGATCTGGACAGCTCGTTGTTGCTCGGAGCTCTGGCGCAAACGCGCTGGCAGCTTCGCCGTTGGCGCATGCTCCCCGTCACGTACGTGGTGCCGCATTATCGGCTGCTCACCCGCAGGCTGGTTGAAAAAATCCATGCGGAGGGTAAGAAGGTCGTCACATGGACGGTCAATGATCCGCGACAGATGCTGCGTTTCGCATCCCTGGGCGTTGACGCGATCATATCTGACGATACGAAATTGCTGGTGGAGACCTTGGAAAGGTAAAGGAGCACGACTCCCCAGCATTTAAGTTGCTCTTCAGCGCCGGTCAGGACTCGCACAGAAAAAGGGGCCCTCCAGCCAAAACCGGAGGGCCTTCCCCATGGACAACAGTTTGTTGAGCGAGACTAAACTGCCGGTTGCAACTTTCCGTGACCGTTTACCTGGTGGAGAGCCGGCGTGGCGTCGTCCACATCGAACTGCTCGTTTTCCGTGGAACCTTCGAGGGCGACGATAGAGGATTGCCCGAGCGTCTGCGCGATTTCATCAAAGTAGCCGGTACCGACGAACCGCTGGTGCCGAATAGCAGTGTATCCGTTGTCTGCATTCGCAAATTCCTTTTCCTGCAGTCGGGAGTATGCGGTCATGCCCTCGCGGGCGAAGCTGTGCGCCAACTCGAACATGCTGTTGTTCAGCGCGTGGAAGCCCGCCAGCGTGACAAATTGGAACTTGTAGCCCATGGCTGCCAGTTCACGCTGGAACTTGGCGATGGTCGCCTCGTCCAGCTTGCGTTTCCAGTGGAACGAGGGGGAGCAGTTATAGGCCAGCATTTTTTCCGGGAACTTTGAGCGGATGCCCTCGGCAAACAGGCGCGCTTCTTCAAGGTTAGGCTCGGCAGTTTCGCACCAGAGCATGTCAACATAGGGCGCATAGATCAGGCCACGATTGATGGCCGCATCCA
>JAICYR010000187.1 GCA_025934135.1 Acidobacteriaceae bacterium
CAGGTTCAGTGCATGAAACCCGGAGGGCGGCGACTGCGGGTGAAAGCTCAGGACATAATAATTTGGCACGGCATGGGCGATGGATACCAGCCTTCGGCTGAGGGTCTTTCGGTCCTTGAAGGCGAAGTACTCGCTGCCGGTTAATTCCGCAACCGACTTTGGAACATTACGCGCCAGTCCATCCCGCCACGAATGGACGAACGCCAATGAGAGCGTGTACATTGACGCGAGATGCCCTTGAGAATGTTTGTGGCAGGTAGTTCCGCTCTGTTGGGCGGGCCGATGTGCGCGGAGCACAGCCGAGGGCGACGTTGATTGATTCAAAAAGGCGGACCACAGCACAGTGAATAACCCAAACCTGACGACCATGGACAGTACACCGCAATCGAGCACAACGGGGCCTCATCCCAAGGCAACCGCGGTATTCACCTGCGTGCTGGGAGGCCTGGCGGGCCTGATGTTCGGGCTGGACATCGGCGTAATTTCCGGCGCGCAGCAGTTTATCCAGCACGACTTCAGAATTTCCGATACGACGCTGGAACATATTGTGAGCTGGATGATGCTGGGCGCGGCGGTGGGCGCGATCGGAGCCGGGTGGCTGTCGTCCACACTGGGGCGCAAGAAATCGCTGTTGTGGGGATCGCTGATATTCGTTGTTGCCTCGGTGATATGCGGGATAGGGTCCTCGGTGGAGGTTCTGCTGATTGGGCGGCTGATTCTGGGAGTATCAATCGGAATTTTGTCGTTCACCGCGCCGATGTACCTGGCGGAGATTGCGCCGGAGAACATTCGCGGCGCGATGGTTTCGATTTATCAGTTGATGATCACGATCGGCATTTTTCTGGCGTTCCTGTCGGATACGGCCTTCAGCTATTCGGGCAACTGGCACTGGATGCTGGGCATTATCGCGATTCCGGGCGCGCTGTTTTTCCTGGGAGTGTTCGCCCTGCCTGAAAGCCCGCGGTGGCTGATGATGCGCGGATTGAACGAGCAGGCCACCAAGGTGCTGACCAAGCTTCGCGGCAATCCGGCGGTGGTGCAAAAAGAAGAGGCGGAAATCGCCGAGCAGTTGAAGATTCCGCAGCGCGGCTGGCACATGTTTCTGGAGAACAGGAATTTCCGCCGCTCGGTGGGACTGGGAATCATGCTGCAAATTGTGCAGCAGTTCACTGGCATGAACGTGGTGATGTATTACGCGCCGCGCATTTTCCAGGACATGGGCTATCACACCGAGGCGCAGCTATGGTTCACGGCCATTGTTGGACTGGTAAACGTGCTGGCCACGCTGATCGCCATCTTCCTGGTTGATAAGTGGGGGCGCAAGCCGATTCTTTATACCGGATTTTCCGTCATGGCCATCGGCCTGGGCGTCGTGGGCACCATGATGCATCTGGGCATTGTGACGCAGCCGGAACGGCTCTTCACGGTGGCCATGCTGCTGGTGTTCATCGTTGGATTCGCGATGTCGGCAGGCCCGCTGATCTGGATTCTGTGCTCGGAGGTGCAGCCGATCAAGGGTCGCGACTTCGGCATCGCCATTTCGACCCTGACGAATTGGGTCGCGAACTTCGTGGTTGGGTTCACGTTCCTGTCGCTGCTCAACAACTTTGGACACGCGCAGACGTTCTGGCTCTATGCGGGCTTTAACGTGGTGTTCCTGGTTCTTACGTTCTTCCTAATTCCGGAGACGAAGGGCGTCACACTGGAACACATCGAGCGCAACCTGATGGCCGGCAAGCCGCTGCGCAACATCGGTCAGTAGCGGGCCGCTGGATCGCTCCATCACTCAGGCGCGCGCTCTTGTCGCAAGGGCGCGCGTTTTATTTGCAATCCGGGTGTCCGCACTGACAGGTCAATTCCGTCGATTTTCCCGCGGACTCGCATCTTTGGCCGCAATATTTTTGTCCGGCGGGTACCTGACAACTACAAGCCGGATGCGCGCACTTTTTTGTTCCGCTCATAGGTTGCGTCTCCTGTACGCATCATTGACTTGGATGCGGGGCTGGGGACGCGGAGCATGGCGCTGCGCGAGATATATCTGGTGCTATATGCTGGTGTAATTTCCGGAGGAACCCGCATTGCATCGTGCGAGCAGACAATCGCCCAAAGTTCTCTTCTTGATAGCGATAGCCGTGTTGTTCCTGATGCCCGCCGGGCGGGCGTGGGCGCAGGACAATTACGAGATTCAGGTCTATGGGTCGGAGACGGTTGCGCCGCGCACGACCATGGTGGAGCTGCACAGCAACTTTACCGCCAATGGGTCGAAGGCGCTGCCTGGTTCGCCTTACACCGCGGAGGGCACGTATCCGACAAACCACGCCGAGCATGAAACCGTTGAGATCACCCAAGGCATCACGAGCTGGTCGGAAGTTGGCTTTTACATTTTCACCAGCGCGCACGAGGGACAGGGTTGGCAATGGGTGGGGGATCACATTCGCCCTCGGGTGCGCGTGCCGGATAGCTGGCATTGGCCGGTGGGCGTGAGCCTTTCCACCGAAGTTGGTTATCAGAGGGCGCGATTTTCACCGGACACATGGAGCCTGGAGATTCGCCCGATTGTGGACAAGCAAGTGGGCCGCTGGTATTGGGCTGTGAATCCGGCGCTGGAGCGGTCATTCCATGGGCCGAGCGTTTCCGACGGAGTGGAATTTTCGCCCGGCGCGAAGGTCAGCTATAACTTCAGCAAAGCGATCGCGGGCGGGTTGGAATACTACGGCGCGTTCGGGCGGATCAGCAATTTCGCTCCGGCGCGCGAGCAGGAGCAGCAGTTTTTTCCAGCGGTGGATTTGAACCTCTCTCCGAAGTGGGAAGTCAACTTTGGAGTGGGCGTGGGAGTGACGGCGAGTACCGACCATCTGATCGTAAAGGGAATCGTGGGGCGCAGGTTTGACTGGCCGCACCGGATGCGGGCGAGATAAGCGGCGGATCCTTTCGTTGCTCTAACCGTGCTGTTTCATCTCTTCCGCTGAAACGTCCTTGACATGGGTGGCGATGTGCCATCTGTATTTGAAGGGGTCGAGGACGGTGGCCATACGGTCGCCGTAGAACTGGTCGGCGGGTTCGCGCTCGCTTTTGGCCCCGGCGGAGAGGGCCTGCTTGTAGACGGCATCGCAATCGGGGACATAGAGCACAAGGCTGACGGGCGAACCTCCGAACCGTTCGGGGCTTTGAGCGCCGATTTCAGGATGCTCATCGGCGAGCATGACGCAGGAGTCTCCGATTTCGACTTCGGCGTGGCCGATGCCGCCGTCTTTTTCCATGCGAAAACGCTCCTTGCCTCCAAATGCTTTGGCGTAGAAATCGAGGGCGGCCGCACCGTTGTTGACGATGAGATAGGGCTGGATGGAGTGGTATCCATCGGGAATGGGTTTGACTGCGGGCATGGTGTACTCCTTTTTAGGCGGGCCCATTTCAGAGCTTGGATGCCGAAAAGAAAAAGGAGCGCTCGAAGGCGTTCCCATTGGCCTCATGTGAGGTCGGACCAGGTTCAAGATCGCTGATCGCTGACCGCTGAAAGCTCGCGCCAAAGCAAAAGCCCCGCATCGCTGCGGGGCCTGCCTTGCCTCTGATCCGCTTCCACGACCAACGGGAGTGGCCGCGTGACGGGGTTAGTACATGCCGTCCATGCCTCCGTGGCCGCCCGGGGCGGGAGCCGCCTTGGGTTCGGGAATGTCCGCCACCATGGCTTCGGTCGTCAGCATGAGGCCCGCGATGGAGCCTGCATTCTGCAACGCAGTCCGCGTGACCTTGGTCGGATCGATGACGCCAGCCTTGACCAGGTCCTCGAAGACGCCGGTGCCGGCGTTGTATCCGAAGTTGTGGTCTTTGCTCTCGTGGATTTTGCCGATGATGACCGCGCCTTCTTCTCCGGCGTTGCCGACGATCTGACGAAGCGGCTCCTCGATCGCGCGGCGGATGATCTTTGCTCCGACCTTCTCGTCGCCTTCGAGTGTTTTGATGAGCGCATCCACGTCCGCGGTGGCGCGAACAAGGGCGACACCGCCGCCCGGGACGATTCCTTCTTCGACCGCGGCGCGGGTGGCGTGCATGGCATCTTCGACGCGAGCTTTCTTCTCCTTCATCTCGGTCTCGGTGGCCGCTCCAACCTTGATGACGGCGACGCCGCCAACCAGCTTCGCGAGCCGCTCCTGCAGCTTCTCGCGGTCGTAGTCGGAGGTGGTCTTCTCAATCTGGTTGCGGATTTCCTTCACCCGGCCTTCAATGGCCTTTGAGTCTCCGCGCCCTTCGACGATGGTGGTGTTGTCCTTGTCGATGGTCACGCGCTTCGCGCTGCCCAGGTCCTCGATCTTCACGTTCTCGAGCTTAATGCCGAGGTCTTCCGTGATGGCCTTGCCGCCAGTCAGCTTGGCGATGTCCTCGAGCATGGCCTTGCGGCGGTCTCCGAAGCCGGGAGCCTTGACGGCGGCGACGTTCAGAGTTCCGCGCAGCTTGTTGACCACGAGCGTGGCGAGCGCTTCGCCGTCCACGTCCTCAGCGATGATCACCAGTGGCTTGCCCGCGCGGGCCACCTGCTCCAGCAGCGGCAGCAGGTCCTTCATGGAGCTGATCTTCTTCTCGTGAATCAGGATATAGGGATCTTCGAGCGAGACCTCCATGCGATCCGGATCCGTCACGAAGTAGGGGCTCAGGTAGCCGCGGTCGAACTGCATTCCCTCGACCACTTCGAGCTGCGTCTCCAGCGTCTTCGACTCTTCGACCGTGATCACGCCGTCCTTGCCGACCTTCTTCATGGCTTCGGCAATGATGGTGCCGATGGTGGAGTCGGAGTTGGCGGAGATGGTGCCGACCTGGGCGATCATGTCGCCGGTGACGGGCTTGGAAAACTTGGAGAGTGCTCCGCCGATGACGTTGCCGTCCTCGTCGCGCTTGCCGACGATGGCTTCGACAGCCTTGTCAATGCCGCGCTTGAGGGCCATGGGGTTGGCTCCGGCGGCCACGGTCTTGACGCCTTCGCGGTAGATGGCCTGAGCGAGGACGGTCGCCGTCGTGGTTCCGTCGCCGGCCACGTCGGAGGTCTTCGACGCCACTTCGCGCACCATCTGTGCGCCCATGTTCTCGAGCGAGTCCTTCAGCTCGATTTCTTTCGCGACGGTCACGCCGTCCTTGGTGATGGTCGGCGAGCCGAACTTCTTCTCAATGACCACGTTCCGGCCCTTGGGACCGAGCGTCACCTTCACCGCGTCAGCCAGAGTGTTCACGCCGCGCAGAATCGCCTGCCGTGAATCCTCTCCATGCAGAATTTGCTTTGCCATTTCCGTTTCTCCTGAACAATCACGGAGCCTTGCTCCGGTTTACGAAACCCAAATGTCTCTGCGCCGAAGGCGCATTTGCCTGGACGGCCAGTCCTACTTCTTCTTGAGGATTCCGAGGACTTCTTCCTCGCGCATAATGAGGAACTCCTCGCCGTCAATCTTGATCTCGGTGCCCGAATACTTGCCGAACAGCACGCGGTCGCCCGCCTTTACGTCGAGCGGAAAGACCTTGCCTTCGTCATTCGACTTGCCCTTGCCAACCGAGATCACTTCGCCTTCCTGCGGCTTCTCCTTGGCGCTGTCGGGAATAATGATGCCGCCGCGGACCGTCTCACCCTCTTCGATACGCCGAACGAGGATGCGGTCGTGCAGCGGAGTAAACGTGGTCGCTACAGAGCTGGTTGCCATTGCGTTGCTTCTCCTTCGCGCGAGGGTTTGCCTCGCGAGTTTGGTTCAAATTTGCCGGGATTCCGGCGAGCGGGTGCGAACTTAAGGCCTTGGAGAGACCCCTTAGCACTTACGCCTTCCGATTGCTAAGTTACTGGGTTGAATGGCGAGATGTCAAGGACTCAGGCTATGGAAGCTGAGTATAATTCGCTCATATTCCCTAATCCTTGAAGTTTAAAATTGAGGTCGCAAAAACCAGAATATGGAATGAGTTTTCATTATTTCCTTTTTTACTAAGTTTATCTTGAAATAATGAGTCGTTTGGTGTAGTCTCTGTTGGTAAGTAAGGAAAGGAGCCAAAGTGACATACTCATACTTTGAAGAGTGCTGGG
>JAICYR010000206.1 GCA_025934135.1 Acidobacteriaceae bacterium
AGAGCGGCATCAACAAGCTCCGCTACGCCACCCTCATCGGAATCAAGCAGGCCAAAACCAAGCCCGTCCGCAAAGTCGAATGGGCCGAGGTCGAGCCCCATCTCAGCAAAAACCAGCAGCAGATCGAGCGCCTCTACGTCCCCCAGAAGCAGAAAAAGACCGAAATGATTCAGGCCCCGCCCGCCGAATCCGCAAAGAAACTCGTTGACTATCTCAAGAACCAGGCGCGTGTGATTTAATGGATAGCCAAAGGCGGCCCGCCCGCCTCCGGCGTTCTGAAAATTTCAGATTCTTGTATTCAAGGAGTAGTCCGCATCATGGCCAATCTCACCATCCCCGCCGAGGAGCGCAACCTCACCCCCGACCAGGTCGAGAAGCTCGATAAACGCCGCCACTGGGGACTCACCTGCCAGGTGCTCGGCGGCCAGTTCGCCTTCTTCGCCGTCCTGCTCACTCTCTGGTCCGGACAGGACATGACCTACTCCCCCGGATGGGTCCACCCCATGTTCTACTACAACATCTTCTGCGTCATCCTGGCCGTCATCTTCTTCGGCTACGGGACCTACCTCAAGCGCGGCAACCTCGACTTTTTGGATTAAACCGCCACTCTTAAACGGCTGTCATCCTGAGCGAAGTCCGCGGAGCGGACGCAGTCGAAGGATCTGCGGTTTCTGTTTTTGGTTTACGTTGTCATCCTTGCCGGGTGCCCCATTCAAGCCTTCTTTTGGCTTGAGTGGGGGAACAATCAAGGGTGGGAAACGAATCATCCAACCTTTTGGAACAATTCATGCCCAACACCATCCTCGTCGTAGCCGAACAGCGCGAAGGCAAGCTCAACCGCGTTTCCTTTGAAACCATCGCCGCCGCCCAGCAAATCTCCAAGGACACTGGCTGGCAGGTCGAAGCCGTGCTCCCCGGCGACAACGTCGCGCCCCTCGCCGCCGAACTCGCCCAAAAGGCCGTCGCCAAAGTCTACGCGCTCCAAAGCCCCTCCCTCAACGCCTACACTTCCGACGCCTACGTCGAGGCCCTCAAGCATTTCATCGCGGACAAGCAGCCCGCGCTCGTCCTCTTCCCGCACACCTATCAGGTACGCGACTTCGCCCCGCGCCTCGCGCTCGCCCTCGACCGCACCCTCATCTCCGACAGCGTTGGGTACAAGTACGAGGGCGGAAAGCTCCTCTTCACCCGCCAGATGTTCCAGGGCAAGTTCGCCGCCGACGTCTCTTTCGCCGGAGAAGCCCCCTGGCTCGCCACCATCCAGATCGGGGCCTTCCGTGCCGATCAGGCCGAATCCGGCTCCGCCTCCGTCGAAACCGTCGCCGCCAAAGAAACCTCCGCCCGCGTCACCCCACACGAAGTTTTTCAGGAGGCCAAGCAGGCCGTCGATCTCTCCCAGGCTGAAGTCATCGTGGCCGTGGGCCGCGGCATCAAGGAGCAGAAAAACCTCGCCCTCGCCGAAGACCTCGCCAAAGCCCTCGGCGGAGAGGTCGCCGCTTCCCGCCCCATTTGCGACAACGGCTGGCTCCCGCTCGACCGCCAGATCGGAAGCTCCGGCCAGACCGTCGCCCCCAAACTCTACTTCGCCCTCGGCATCAGCGGAGCCATCCAGCACATCGTCGGCATGAAAGGCTCGCGCACCATCGTCGCCATTAATAAAGACCCCGAAGCACCCATCTTCGAAATCGCCGACGTCGGCGTCGTGGGAAACCTCTTCGACATCGTCCCCGCCGTCACGGAAGAGATTAAAAAAGCAAAGCCCTGAGCGTAGAACTCGCCTGCATCGATTGAATTAGTTATTTTGATTTTCGATCTTCTGAGATAACATCTGGATGCTTGGAGGTTCTGTGAGAAACATCCGTCTGGCATCAACTTTCTTTGCCTTGCTCTTTTTTTGTTCGACACTGTCCTTCGCCGGTCCGTTCGGCTTCAACCGTGGCATGACAAAAGATCAGGTTATACAGTTAGTCGGCAAAAATGCTGTCAAATCCAGATCAAGCGATGGGGTCACTATAACTGTCACCACCGCACCTAAACCTTATGACGATTTCGAGGAGTACATCTTACAGTTTTCACCTGACGAGGGATTGCTCAAGATAATTGCTGTAGGCAGAACGATCGATACAAGCTCGGATGGCGAGCAACTCAAGGATAGTTTTGATACGCTTCACAAGGCTTTGGTCGGTGCTTTTGGGCCAGCGGAAAATGACTTTGATTTCCTGAAGTCTGGAAGCATATGGACTGAAGGCCACGATTTCATGCCCGGATTGCTACATCAGGACCGCACACTCGCATCTTACTGGAACCCAAAGAACCGAGCCGATCGCATTGACGAAATTAGGTTAAAAGCGGTCGCTCTGGATTATACGCACGGGTATATCGCACTCGGCTATGAATTCGAGGGCTGGAATGAATTCGTGGACACCATCAATGCCAAGAAGAACTCCGCCTTGCAATGAGGATCCAGCAGTGGGTTCCACACTCGAACCTTTCCTCAACGTCAGCAACGGCCGGGTACCCCATCCTTGAAGGGCGCGCAGCGCACTGCAAGGGTGGGATACGCCAATCGCCGACTCACAGGTGTATCCTGCTCTGGCCACATCATTAAGCCATGAAAACAGAACCCCACGCCGAGTCCGAGAGACTCCGCGTCTACTACGCTCAACTCTCCGATGGAGAACTCAACGAAATCGGTTCTCAATACGACTCGCTGACCGAACAAGCGCAGTCCGTTCTCCGCGCCGAGTTTGATCGCCGAGGAATGCCTGCTCCCGAGCTTGCCGACAACGACGGCCACGAATACCAGCACCTCGTGACCGTCCGCCGATACCGTGATCCTGCCGAGGCGGCGATTGCCAAATCCGTCCTCGATTCGGCGGGGATATTTTCATTCTTAAAAGATGAAAATACCGTCCGTCTCGATTGGGGATACTCTCAAGCGATCGGCGGAATCCGTCTTCAAGCCAGGCCTGAAGACGTCGAAGCAGCAGAGGCCGTCTTGGCGCAGCCCATTCCGAACGTGATCGAATCCGACAGCGGCATCTACGAGCAGCCTCGCTGCCCGTCCTGTCAATCGCTGGATATCGGGCGGCTTTTGGCGGCACCAACCTGGTCCTGCAACACCTGCGGAGCGAAGTGGGAAGACCTCCCCGACGACAACACTGACCGCTGACCGCCGACCGCTGTTTTTTCTGTCAACCCCCTCAGCCTAAAATATTTTCTAACTCCTTCATTCCACAAGCCAAAAAACTTCACCCAATATGTATGTGAATTATTCCGATTCGATAAAATAGATATAGAAGCTAAATTTTTTCCAGAAGACCGCGCTGTCCGCGGTCTTTTTCTTTTTAGGAGAGAACCCTCATGTCAGCCAGCAAGCCCGTTCGTCTATGCGCCCTCGTCTTTGTCTCCGGCAGGCGCTGCGGATCGCCCGCCCTTCGCAACCAGCCTTATTGCCATCATCATGCCGGCAATCACCAGGCCTACACTCGCGACCGCTTTCTCTGCGACCGCCTGGGCCGCATTCGGGAAAAGCTCGATGCCATGCCCGCCTCCGCCCTCCTCAATTTCCTCCATCAGCAGCTCTGCACGCTGCCCAAAACCATGCACCGCTATCCCGAAATCAACTTCGTCCTCACCTACACGCTTGACCGCATCGACGAGATATCTGCTCTGGAATCAATAATCTCGTCCTTCCTCCAGCAGAATCAGGAACTTGCGCCCATGCCCGACTCCAAACTCAACCAAACAGAGAACTTATCCACAACTCACCAGTATTCAATAACTTAGCCTCGGGTTCATTTTCAGAAAACCTAATGGAATCAATGAACTACAGCGCATCAGCAAAAACGAAATTTGCTGGTTTTTTTTACTGAATGGGTGCCCCAGAGCCTGCCCTGAGCATTGCCGAAGGGTCTCGATTCTGAGACGTGGGAAACTTGATGAAAAGCTCCCCTGTGTCAGAGCACTTCTTTAATGAAGAATTTTTCAAAAGCTGTTAGCGTGCCAAAAACATCGCCACTCCCGAATCGAATACCATAGCCTTAGGAATGGCTCTCCAGCCTCAAATCGCGGACCAGCCGCAGCAGGCGACAGCCTCGCTTCACGACAGCTACGGCCGCGTCATCACCGATCTGCGCGTCTCCATCACCGACCGCTGCAATTACCGCTGCGTCTACTGCCGCACCGGTAACGAAGGCGCGCAGTACGCCGAGCTGGCGGATGCCGACTACCTCCGGATCATCCGCCTCTTCGTCAGCCTCGGCATCGAAAAGGTCCGCCTCACCGGAGGCGAGCCGCTGCTCCGCAAGAGCCTGCCCGACCTGCTCCGAGAGCTGGCCACGCTCCGCACCAACGCCGGAGAAAAACTCGACCTGGCTCTCACCACCAACGGCCATCTGCTCGAAGCCCAGGCCGCCTTACTCAAAGATGCCGGCCTCAGCCGCATCACCGTCAGCATGGACGCGGTCGATGCCGCGACCTTCGAGCGCATCACCCGCGTCCCCGGCAGCTTCGCCCATGTGCTGCGCGGCATCCGCGCCGCCCAGGCTGCCGGACTCGCGCCCGTCAAGGTCAACTGCGTTCTGCTACGCGGCTTCAACGACGACCAGATTCCGCTGTTCGCGAAGTTCGCCCGCGAGGAAGGTGTGATCGTCCGCTTCATCGAGTTCATGCCGCTCGAAGAAGGCCGCCTCTGGAAGCGCGAATCCGTAGTCTCCATCAGCGAAGTCGTGGCCCAGCTTGAGACCGTCCGCCCCGTCGTGCGCCTCGCCCCCAACACGCCCAGCGAGACCGCCGTCCGCTACACCTTCGACGACGGCATCGGAGAAGTCGGCATCATCGCGCCCGTCACGCAGCCCTTCTGCGGACAGTGCAGCCGAGTCCGCCTCACCTCCGACGGCAAAATCCGCACCTGCCTCTTCTCGCAGTTCGACCACGACCTCTACGGCCTCATGCGCCAGGGCGGAACCGACGCCGACCTCG
>JAICYR010000083.1 GCA_025934135.1 Acidobacteriaceae bacterium
AGCCCGCCCGTGGCCACGCAGAGGGTCTCTTTGCCAAGCTCGCCGATCATGCGCTCGAGTAGGCTGTCCACCAGCCCGATGTGGCCATAGAAAAGCCCGATCTGGAGATTATCCACCGTGTTGGTGCCAATGATTTTGGCCGGGCGCTTGATCTCCACGCGGGGCAGCCGCGCGGCGCGCGCAAACAGCGCCTCGGCGGAGATGTTCAGTCCGGGAGCGATGGCCCCGCCGAGAAACTCGCCTTTTGCGGAGATCACGTCGAAATTGGTCGCGGTGCCAAAGTCCACCACGATGCACGGCCCGCCATATTGCTCGAACGCGCCCACACAGTTGGCGATGCGGTCGGCCCCGACCTCACCCGGGTTGTCGGTGCGGACGGGCATTCCGGTCTTTACGCCCGGTTCAATAAAGAGCGGCTTCTGTCCGAAGTACCGCTCGCAGAACTGCCGCAAAATCCAATCAATCGGCGGGACGACCGACGCGATCACGATGCCGGTAATGTCCTTCGCGCCAATGCCTTCGCCCTGCAGCAGGTTGCGGACGAGGATTCCGTATTCATCGGCGGTCTGTGCCTGTCGCGTGCTGATGCGCCAGGTAATGCGCAGCTTGCCCGCGTGCCCATTCTGGATGGGATACAGTGCGATAACCGTATTCGTGTTGTTTACATTGAGCGCAAGAAGCATTCGATCACCGGATTGATTTTTGTTCTCTGACTCCGCCGGAAAAAACCGTGCGCAGCCCGTCGGCGGCGCGGACCAGCAGAAAGCCGCGCGCGTCCAGTCCTTCCGTCACGCCCGCATAGCCTTCCATCTCGTCAACATACACCTGTTTGCCGCGAATCCATGTGGAAGCGCGTTCGAGGCGGGTAAGAATATTGGCCGTCGCGGCGGGTAGGTTGCCGGGAGCGGTAAGCGCTGCCACTTCACTGTCAAGGCCCTGCAGCAGAGCGGCGAGCAAATCCTGTCGTGGCCAGTCACGGCCTGTTTCGATATGAAGCGACGTTGCAAGGTCGCGCAACTCGGATGGGAATTGCGGCTGATAGACGTTGATGCCTATCCCGATGACCAGATGCCGCACGCGCGTCGCTTCGGCATTCAGTTCGGTCAGGATCCCGCAGAATTTCTTGCTGCCGAAGAGCAGGTCGTTAGGCCAGCGCAGGTCACATTCGAGTGATGTCACCTGCCGCACGGCTTCGCGTACGGCGAGTCCCGCGGCGAGCGAAAACCAAAGCGCGTCGGCGGGTGCGATGGCGGGGCGTAGCAGCACGCTCACGTATAGGCCCGAACCGGGAGGCGAAGACCAGTTGTGCGCTCCGCGTCCGCGTCCGGAGATTTGCTCATCGGCAAAGTAAACGGACCCATCGGGAGCGCGGCTTTCCGCCTCAGCCATGGCGTGGGTGTTGGTCGATGGAATGTTAGGAAAGAAGTGCAGCTTGTCTTGAAAGCGCGTTCCCGCCAGCGCTGCATTCAGCGCGGATATATTAAACGCGTCGTCCACCCCGGCGTTCATCAATCAGTAAATCTCCGCCGTGATCTTCATGCTCAGGTCCACCGCCGGAGCGGAGTGCGTAAGCGCGCCCACGGAAATATAATCCACTCCCGCCAGCGCATACTTGCGAATGTTCTCCAGCACGATGCCGCCGGAAGCTTCGGTCGGGATGTCCGGATTGTGTTCGCGGATAACGTTCACTGCTTTCCTGATCTCCGCGGGCGTAAAGTTGTCCAGCAGCAGCGACTCGGCCCCATTGTCCAGCGCGGCTTGCAACTCGTCAAAGGTGCGCACCTCAATGTCGATCACCTGTCCTTCGCGGCGCAGTTGGTGCGCGCGGGCGAGAACTTGTTCGATTCCGCCGCCGAGCGAGATGTGGTTGTTCTTAATCAGAATTCCATCAGAAAGGTCGAGACGGTGGTTTTCCCCTCCGCCGCAGCGCACAGCGTATTTGTCCAGGATGCGCAGTCCGGGAATGGTCTTACGCGTGTCCAGAATTTTCGCATTGGTGCCCTGAATGGCATCCACATATCTTCGGGTGAGTGTGGCGATGCCGCTCATGCGCTGCATCAGGTTCAGGATGACACGCTCGCACGAAAGGATCACCCGCGCGTTGTGGCGAATCACGGCGAGCGCCTGCCCGCGCCTGGCGTTTACACCGTCGAACATCTCCGGATGGCTGATGACCTCAAACCGGCCAGCGGCTTTTTTATCGAGCCGCGCGTAGATGTCGAGAAAGCGCGGAATGCAGCCAAGCCCTGAAACCACGCAGTCCTGCTTGGCGATGATGGTCGCAGAGGCGCGAAGGCGCGGATCGACCGTAATGGCTGTCGTTACATCGCTGGTGGCTTTGTCTTCAACGAGCGCCTGTTCCAGGATGGCTTCAATCTTTCTGCTTTTCCAGTCCATAGGCTTTCCGGTCTTACGCGAGTTGCTTTAGCTTTTCCAGCGCGTCGAGCGTCTCCTGGCGGAGCAGGGCGGTCTCGGACGCCTGCTTTTTCAGGCCCGCAACAATTTTCTCAGGAGCCTTGGCCAGGAACACATCATTATTAAGCTGGCGTTCAGCGCTGGCGAGCTGCTTTTCATATTGTTCTAGCTTCTTCTGGAGGCGCTCCCGCTCGGCGGCCACGTCAATCTGCTTTTCGTAGACAAGCCCGACGGTGAAGCTCGCGGTGGTGCGGGAGTTCGCCGGGCTGAGCGTCCATTGCTCCGGGAAGCTGAAGCCGGAGACGCGCGCGAGCTTCTCGATCATGTCGTGATTGGCCGCAGCGAGTTGCTGAATCCCTGCGGATGTCTGAATCTGCGCGGCCACAGGCTCGCGCTCGGGAACTTCCAGGTCCTTGCGCAGCGCGCGAATCGTGACGATCAGTTCCTGCAGGGTCGTCATTTCCTCTTCCACGCTGGTGTCGAGGGCTTCTTCCAGCACTTGTGGGTACCGCGAAAGCGCGATCGACTTCGCCGGGGGACTGCCGTCATAAACCGCGTGCCATAGCTCTTCGGTAAGGAACGGCATGAACGGCGAAAGCAGCCGCAGCGCCGCTTCAAACGTGGCCAGCAGCGTGGTCAGCGCGGCCCGGCTGGCAGCTTTGTCAGCCGCGTCGCTGAAGTCCAGCCTCAGCTTCACAATTTCCAGATACCAGTCGCAGAAGTCTCCCCAGAAAAATTGGTAAACGAGATTGGCCGCCTCGTGAAAACGATATTCGCCCAGCGCCTCATTGACCTCCGCAGCGGTGTTGTTCAGGCGGGAGACGATCCAGCGGGCTTCTATGGGCGACTCCGCATCGGGACCAAACGAGTTCGTCAGCGACTGTGGATCGACCACAATCTCCGCTTCCGCCGCGCGGTCCACGTTCATAAAGATGAAGCGCGCCGCGTTCCATATTTTATTGGCGAATGCGCGGTAGCCCTCGGTGCGCGCCTCGCTGAAAGCGATGTCTGTGCCGGGCGAGGCCATCGACGCCAGCGTAAAGCGCACCGCGTCAGTCCCGTACTTCTGCACAATCTCAATCGGGTCGATGACGTTGCCCTTCGTCTTGGACATCTTCTGGCGGTCGGCGTCGCGTACCAGCGCGTGAATGTAGACCTCGCGGAAGGGCACAGCGTCTTTCAGGATACGCTCGCTGCCGTCAGGCATCGGCATGTCGAGCATGAAGTGGCAGCCCAGCATAATCATGCGAGCGACCCAGAAGAACAAAATATCAAAGCCGGTGACGAGTAGCTGCGTGGGATAAAAGGTGTCGAGATCGGGGGTGCGATGCGGCCATCCAAAGACGGTAAACGGCAGCAGGCCGGAGGAAAACCACGTGTCCAGCACATCGGTTTCCTGCGTAATGCTTTCGCTGCCGCAACGCCCGCACTTCACCGGAGTCTCCCGCGCAACCGTGATCTGGCGGCACTTACCGCAGTGCCACGCGGGAATCCGATGCCCCCACCACAACTGGCGCGAGATGCACCAGTCGTGAATGTTCCGCATCCACTCGAAGTACGTTTTGGCGTACTGCGCGGGCGTGAACTTAATGTGGCCCTGCTCAACGGCAGCAATGGCCTTGTCCGCGAGTGGCTGAATCTTAATGAACCACTGGGTCGACAGGCGCGGTTCGACGACCGTCTTGCAGCGGTCGCATTTGCCCACCGCGTGCGTGTGCTCGCGCACGGTTCCGAGCAGACCCTGCGCTTCCAGGTCTTCCAGGATCCGCTTCCGCGCCACATAACGATCGAGCCCGGCGTAAGCACCACCTTCAGAATTGATGTGGCCAGTGTCGTCCATCACGGAAATCGACTCGAGCCCATGCCTCTGCCCAATCGCAAAGTCGTTGGGGTCGTGCGCTGGCGTGACTTTGACGGCTCCCGTACCAAAGTCGGCGCTCACCCAGCTATCCGTGACAACAGGAATTTCGCGCCCCATGAGCGGCAGCAGAAGTTTCTTCCCATGCAGATGCTTGTATCGCTCATCATCGGAATTCACTGCCACGGCCACATCGCCCAGCATCGTTTCAGGCCGCGTGGTGGCAATGGTCAGGAACTGCCCCGGCACCGGCTTGCTGGCATCTCCAATCACCGGATAACGGATCTCCCACAGCTTGCCCTGCTGCTCTTCGTGGACAACTTCCAGATCGCTGATCGCGGTCTGGCACCTCGGGCACCAGTTGACGATGTATGCCCCGCGATAAATCAAGCCCTGCTCGTGCAGCCGAACGAAAGCTTCCTTTACGGCTCGCGAGAGGTTCTCGTCCATTGTGAAGTATTCGCGCGACCAGTCCACGCTCGCGCCCAGCCGCTTCATCTGGTCGAGGATCGCCCCGCCATAGTGCCGTTTCCATGCCCACACGCGCTCAATGAACGCCTCGCGGCCAAGCTGCTGGCGGCTCTTGCCTTCGCTGTCAAGCTGGCGCTCGACCATCATCTGCGTGGCAATTCCGGCGTGGTCGGTACCCTGCACCCACAGCGCCAGGTCGCCGCACATGCGATGCCAGCGGGTCAGAATGTCCATTTCCGTCTGGTTGAGCATGTGCCCCATGTGCAGGCGTCCGGTCACGTTCGGCGGCGGCAGCAGAATGGTGAACGGCTTCGCGCCGGCGGTGGCCGAGGTCGAGTCCACGTGGAACAGGCGCTCGCTTACCCAATAGGCGGCCCAGCGGTCTTCAATCGCCGTGGGATCATAGGCTTTCTGTAGTTCGTGGGGCATTCCAGGAGTGTCCAAGTTTGACGATAGCACAGCGATGCGGCCGAGGCCGCGCCGGCGCGTGACCGCCCGGTACGCGGCGCGATGTTGGTCACACAAAACGGAAAGACCGCCCGCAGGCGGCCTCTCGCGTTTTACTCTCCGCTCTTAGAACGGGTTCAGCTTCTTCAGTCCGTGCTTCGGCTTGTGTTTGCTGGAAGACTCCGTCTTTGAATCGTACGGGGCCTTCTTATTCTTCTTGCCGTTTTCAGCGGTTGCGCCCGTGGTCACCTGGGCTGGGCCGGTGCCCTGTACGTCGTTGGTCTGGTTGGCGGCCGCGGCCGGCTTGTCAACCGGAGGCAGCGGCTTGTTGTCCACCGGACCAACCGGCTTGACCACCGCATTGCCTGCGGCTGCGGCCGGAACCACGGTTGCGGTTGCGCTATTATTCGGAGCGGCCGATCCCTCTCCGCCGCTGGCTGCCGGGCCCGGAACTACTACCGTAACGGTGCTGCCGGCCGAACCACCGCGGTCCGGAATCGTCTCAAGTTGAAGTGGCTGCGGATTGGTGGCCGCCGGAGTCGCCTCGCCCTGGCGGATGGCGACTGCAGTTTGGTCCTTACCGGCGGGGGTGAGGCCGGGAAGTGGCTTGCCCTCGAGCGCAGCCTTGTAGAGGTCCATGTTCTCGCGCACAATCTGCGGAGCGAGGGTCTGCGGCGGGTCCTTTAACGTGGGGCTGCCAACGCGGGCCGCCTTCACTGTGGATGGACCCTGCTTAATGAGCATGAGTGCGCGCTGTTGCAGCTTCACGTTCATGCGGCTGCCTTCTTCCGCTTCGCTCTCGGCAAGCTCCTGCTGCGTGGGTTCGGGAACATCGCGGCCCATGGCGATCAGCCGGTCCTTGGCTTCCTCCACATGGGGAGCCATGGGATAGCGAGTCACAACGCGGTCCCATGCCGCCGCCGCGCGGTCATCGTAAACCTTCACAATCTCGGCCTTGACTTTGGGCGGAAGCCGCAGGAGCCTGGCAATCTGTGCCTCGTTGGCGTAGCAGTCACCCAGCGTAATCAGCGTCTGGTCGGCGTGGCTGAAGAGCGGATACGAATCGGCCACCGTCTGGAGCCGCGCAATGGCTCCGGCAAAGTTTTCGCGCGCGGCATAAAACGCGCCAATTTCATAATCGCGCTGCGCCAGCACCTCCTGCACCTCGCGCAGCCGCTGCTTGGCCCGCGGAACCAGCGGCGAGTCCGGAAACTCCTGCAACATGGTGCGATATTGCTGCTCGGCCTGGTTGGCGTTTGCCGGGTCGCGGTCCGGCTTCTGCATCTGCTGGAAGTAAATGTCCCCCACCTTCATCTGCGCTTCGGCGGCTTCCGGCGTATTGGGGAAGAAGGTGATGAAGTCCTTGTACTCGGACTCGGCCTGAGTGAGCGCGGCGGTGCCGCCCTCCTTATACCAGGTGTCGCCAATAGCCAGCTTGGCGCGCATCTGATACTCGCTTTCAGGATAGGTGTTGAGCAGCGTCTGCAAGTCCAGCCGGGCCACATCGTAGCGGCCTTTTTTCAGCGCGTGCAGCGCCTTGTCATACAGAATCTTGTCCGGCTGCTGCGATTTCACATCCGCCAGCGGATTCTTGTTCAGGTCAAAGTCCTTCTTCTTCTGCTTCGCAAACGCGCAGGGAAGCAGGGCCGTACAAAGCCCCGCAATAGCAATCTGGGTAACAACTCGATTCATAAAACCTCAACGACCCCTTCGGGGTGCCCCATTCTTCGCGCCGCTCTTGCGCGAAGGGGGAAATTTACTCGACTTCTTCTCCGCCTTCCGCGCCGCTTCCAGCAGCGCTCTTGCGTCCCGCTCCGGATTTCCATCCCCGAAAACGGCATTGCCGGCCACTAGAAGCTCGGCTCCAGCTTGGACGATATCGGCGATGGTGTCGTGAGCCACGCCGCCGTCAACCTCAATCCTATAACTCAGGCCCAGTTCCTGGCGAAGTTCTTTGAGCCTGCGCAGCTTTTTCAGCGAATAAGGAATAAAGCTCTGGCCGCCAAACCCTGGGTTCACGCTCATCACCAGAACATGGTGGACCATCCCCAGCACCGGAATCAGCAGGTCAACCTCGGTCGCCGGATTGATGACCACCCCCGGCTTCATCCCATGCTGCTCAATCAGTTGCAGCGAGCGGTGCAGGTGCCGGCACGCCTCGTAATGGACGCTCATCCAGTTCGCCCCAGCTTCGGCAAACGGCCCCACAAACTCGTCCGGATTCTCGATCATCATGTGGCAGTCGAGCGGCAGGTCCGTGGCCCGGCGCAGCGACTTCACCACCGGAGGTCCAATCGTCAGGTTGGGCACAAAATGGCCGTCCATCACATCCACGTGGATCACGCTCCCGCCGCCACGCTCGGCGGCGCGAACCTGCTCGCCCAGACGGGCGAAGTCAGCAGAAAGAATCGATGGAAGCAGCTCGACCAAGATAAAGACAGTCTACCAGCGGTGCCGCGCGTCCAGCGATGTGAGCGCCCACATCGATCCACTACCCGACTGACCTGAACCTGACCACTGAACCCTCTTCATCAAAGCAACCATGCCGCAGCATCCCCCTCTCTAATCAGCCAGCATGCGGCAAGTCGCTAAACCGCACCCGTCCTGATAAGCCTGTCCGGGTCACTTTTCCACCTTTTGCCTTTTTGATTTGGAGGTCTCCTGTGAAACGGAGCTATCTACTCGCTCTCTGTCTCGGCGTGTCTCTTGTGGGAGTCGCCGCCAGCGCTCAACCCTCGTCCAAAGCGCCCGTCGCGTACGTCTACGTCACTAATTCAGCGGGCGGCAATACGACGGAAATCTCGGCATTCGCAGCCGACAGCAAGGGGCGGCTCAAGCCTGTCACAGGTTCCCCGTTCATGGAGAATGCCGGTTACATGGTGGCGAATGGCAAGTATCTTATGGCGGTCTCCGGAAGCAACATCAATTCCTACAGAATCGCCAAAGACGGCTCACTGAGCTTTGCCGTGTCCACCAATTACCAGCAGGTCGAGCAGCCGGGCTGCGGCTTCCCAAGCCAGCTCATTTTTGACCATTCCGGCAAGTCGCTTTATGTAACGGAGTCCCAGGTGGACTGCGCAAACAATGGAGTGACCAACTGGGCAGTCGATTGGGCAACGGGAGCGCTGGATTATCTGGGACTGACCGATACTGGCAACTGGAACATCAATGCCGCGTATTTCATCGGCAACGACAAATACGCCTACACGGCTTACAACGACAGTTGCATGTACTACAGCATGAACAGATTCACACGCGCCGCGAATGGAAAGCTGACCGAGTCCTCCTCTGTGATGCTGTCGCCCAAGGCTCCCGCAAAGTTCCGCGCTTATATTCCGTACCTTGGCGCCGCCGATCCCACCAACCACATCGCCTTTGCGGAATATCCCGCCAACCCGCCCGGATGCACCTCGGACCCCGTGCAGCTTGCCACCTACACGGTGAACTCAAACGGTTCTTTGACAACCACAAGTACCCACGCGAACATGCCCACGACCGCCATCCGCACGGTATATGACATGAAAATGTCTCCTTCGGGCAAACTTCTGGCCGTGGCCGGACAGGAGGGCTTGCAGGTCTTCCACTTCCACGGAGCCGCGCCCATCACCCACTACACCGGCCTGCTGACGAAGGACCCCATCAACGAGATGTTCTGGGATAACAGCAACCACCTCTACGCGATTACGGGCGTCTACGGCAGCAACGCGAACCGGTTGCACGTCTACACCATCACCCCCACGGGATACCACGAGGCTCCGGGCTCACCGCATGAGATTCACGGACCTCAATACATCATCGTTCAACCGCTGACCCGCCAGTAGCGCCGAAACTCTTCGGGTGGCTCACAAAAGCGGGCGGGTGGCCCACCCCGGGGTCCCCGTGAACAGGTCTTCGTTCACGGGGTGGACACAAGCCCGGTTTTGGCTTGAGTGGGGAACACCTGAGCATTGATTCACTAATCACTCACCGCTGAACGCTGATCGCTCGCTTTCTTCACCGCCTCAGCCACGGCCTTGTCCGCACGCTTCTGCCTCGCCTCGGGGCTTTGGTAATAGAAGATACCGAGAAGGTGCCCCCGCCGCTGCACCGGAGTCATGCACTTCCACCCCTCCGCCGCGCGGGGCTGGCGGCGGAAGGCCACCTGAAGAATCGGAGGCAGCTCGCGCTCACCCTCCATGGCCAGCATCATGCGCTCTACTTCCTGCTCAGCCCGCCTCACCCGCGCCTCCGGGCTTTTGCAGGCGTTGACCGCGTCTTCCATGTACTTACGCATCGAGTAGCTCAGGCCCTCGAACCACTTCTTCAGCGCGCGGTCGCGTTTTAGCAGCTTGTCCATTTCCGGAGGAGTCGTCGTCACCCGCTCCTCAAGATCCGGCTCAAGAACAACATCGGCCATGCCGCCCAAACGGACTCCGCCGCCCTTCTGCATCTGCTTGTTCACCAGCAGCACATGGCCTCCCTTGGCAGACCCAAACAGGGAAGTGCGAAACGGAAAGCCGTTGATCGTGCCTTTCACTTTGAGCCGGTTTCGCTCGGGCCACGCTTTTGCCGGATCAAACGGCACTTTCACGACGACCCAGTTCAGCGCCGTACCGTCCGGCTGCAACACTCCCCGGAACTTCTTCTGTGCGTTCATAGTTTGGCAAAAACAATTCGGGTGGCCCACTCCGGGGTCCCCGTGAACAGGTCTTGGTTCACGGGGTCGGCCAACAGGCATTCGTTCAGGTGGCCGACTCAAGCCTGTTTTTGGCTTGAGTCGGGGAACATGGCAAATTATGCACCGCTATTTCGGCTTCGACGGCGGCGGAGTCTGCTTCTGCCCCGGCTGCCCGTTTGAAATGTCCTGCCCCTGGAACAGCACCCGGACCGTCGACCGGTACTGCTTGTAATTCGTGTACTTCAGCGTCTCGCGCAGGTGGACGTCCTGGCTCATGTAGCCGTCGCCGCCTGTAAAGTGCAGCACCCCATCCTCATGCGTGTAGACCGGGAACCAGTACTTGCCGTCAATCTGCTGGCGATAGGTGATGAAGGGCAGGGAAAGGTCCTCATGCCCCTTGCGAAGATCGTCCGGAACGTTCTTGCCGTCCGTCACCACAACCTGGTGGTCTTTCTCGTCAACCCAGATGCGTCCCTTGAAGTAGCGATGGTTCTTCTCGATCTTCTTGGGCTCCACATCAAACACATAGGTGTCCACCTGATCGATCTTCTGCTTGCCGACATAGCTGATGTTGTACTGCTCCGCATCTTCCGTCGTCAGCACAAACGGCAGCCGGTCTTCTATGTCGGAAAAATCCGCCGGGCTCATCGTCACGCGTTCCAGCGTGCTCAGTGGCGCGGCCACCACATGCTCCACGCGGCGTCCATTCGGATCGAACGTGATGTCCGTTACCTGGAAATACTGCCCGTCCACCTTGCCATCATCATTGATGGTCTGCACCTTAACGCTGCGCTGGTAGGTATAGTTGTTCAGCGCGTTGCGAAACACCGTCTCCTTCGCCGTGAACTCCTTGATAAGCTGCGGAACCGGGATCGATGGCGCGGAAGTGTCCAGCGGCCCAAAGCCCGCGTCCAGCGGTACCGAGGTGAAGGAAACCTGGGCATGGGCCGGGGCCGCCACAAGGGCCAGCACGGCGGCGGCAACCAAAATGCGAAGACGGAAGAATACAGGCACGGGGTCCCTCTGCAAAACGATGCTACTCAATAGACGCGGGAAGCGGAAGAAACGAATCTCCGGAGTGTGGCCCAGTTCCATTATGGATTTCGAGGCGACATTTTTCTGCTCCGAAATGTACGGGTAATTCTTCTAAGTTGGTAAAATAGAAATATAGAGTTAACTCAGGAGGGCCGCACACGCGGCCCTTTTTCATTTCATTAAAGAGGAACGAAGAGCAGCGACCCACGCGGACCCAATAAATTTCCCAGAAAGTTCAATGAAATCAGCGATCTGGAGCGTCATCAAATCTCAGAAAACCTAATCAAATCAATGAGTTGTGGCAACAGGCTTTTTCAGAAACTCTATTAGAATGAATGAGTTGTAGCAGGCGAAGAAGCAATATTTTTGACGAAACTCCCGCTCCCGAGTCCCGCTGTACCATATCCGGTATGAAGCGGGGCCGGTTCGCGGCGATAGTTCTTCTCGGATTCCTATTCAGTCTGGCGGCAGCGGCGCAGGCCCGCCGTCCCATGAACTTCAATGATCTGATGGCGATGCGCCGCCTCGGCGACATCTCCGTCTCGTCCGACGGGCGCTGGGCCATGTACTCGGCCACCGACGTGGATCTGGCGAAGAATTCTAAAACGTCCCACCTCTGGATCGTCCCCGCCGCGGGCGGCCCATCGCGGGCGCTCACGGACGCCCTGGCCGGCGAGAGCCGGGGCCGCTTCTCGCCAGACGGCAAGCGGATTCTCTTCGAGGGCCCGCGCGACGGTGTCCAGCAAATATGGCTGGCCGACTTCGACACCGCTAGCGGAACCATCGGCGACCCACACCCGCTGACCTCCATCAGCACCGGGGCCGACGGCGCGATGTGGTCGCCGGACAGCCAGAATATCCTGTTCGTCTCCAAGGTCTATCCCGACTGCCACGACGACGCCTGCAACCAGCAGCGCGATGAGGAGCGGGAACAATCGAAGGTGAAGGCCCGCATCTTCACGCACCTGCTCTACCGTCACTGGAACCACTTCACCGGAGACAAGCGTAGTCATCTGTTTCTGGTTTCGGTGGAGGGTGGCACGCCGCGCGACCTCACTCCCGGCGAAGAGCACGATGTCCCGCCCTTCCAACTCGAAGGCCCCGACCAGTACGGCTTCTCGCCTGATGGCAAGGAGATTGCCTACGAAGAAAAGCTGGTGTCCGACCCCGCTGTCAGCACCAACATCGACATCTTCACGCTGCGCCTCGACGATCCCAACGCCCGACCCGTCAAGATATCGACCTCGCCCGGGGGCGACCACTCCCCGCGCTACTCGCCCGACGGGCGTTCCATCGCCTGGCGCTCGCAGGCCCGCGCCGGATACGAAAGCGACCGCTTCCGGCTGGTCATCTACGACCGCGCGACCAGGCAGATTCGCGACGTGCTGCCGAAGTTCGACCGATGGGTTGACGAGTTCACCTGGGCCCCCGATTCGCGGGCCATCTACTTCGCCTACGGAGATGAGGGCGACGAGCGCGTCGGCTCGGTCCAAATCGACGGCTCCGACTTCGTCCGCTACACCCGGCGCGGCGAATATGGCGACCTGCACCTCACGCCCGACGGCAAGCTGCTGATCGCCTCCAAAATGACCATGCGCATGCCCGGCGAGGTCTACGCACTCAATGTCGGAGAGAAGAGGGTCAGCCCCGGCAGGTCAGCCTCCACTCTGCCGGCCTTCGCCGTCGCTCCGGAGCGCCAGCTTTCGCACCTGAATGACGCTCTGCTCGACCAGCTCGACATGCAGCCGATGCAGGCCTTTTGGTTTCCGTCCATCGGCCGCGTCAAGGTGCAGGGATTCATCATCAAGCCTCCCAACTTCGACCCGGAGAAGAAGTATCCCGTGAAGTTCCTCATCCACGGAGGCCCGCAGGGCGCGTGGGGCGAGGGCTGGAGCTACCGCTGGAACGCCGAGCTGTTCGCCGCCAACGGATACGTGGTCGTCATGATCAACCCGCGTGGATCGACCGGCTACGGGCAAGCCTTCATCGACGGCGTGAACGGCGACTGGGGCGGCAAGCCCTACATCGACCTCATGCGCGGCCTCGACTACGCCGAGCAGCACTATCCGTTCATCGACAAGTCGCGCGAGTGCGCCCTGGGCGCGAGCTATGGCGGCTACATGGCCGACTGGATTCTTGGCCATACCCACCGCTTCCGCTGCATCGTCTCACACGACGGCATGTTTGATACCGAGTCGGCCTACAACACCACCGACGAGCTTTGGTTCATGGAGTGGGAATTCAAAGGCACTCCCTGGACCAACCGAGCCATGTACCGCCGCTGGTCGCCCATGCTCGCCGCGCCGAACTTCAAAACGCCGACTCTGGTCATCCACTCGCAGCTCGACTACCGGCTGGACGTTTCGCAGGGATACGCGCTCTTCGACACGCTCCAGCGTTTGGGCGTCCCGTCCAAAATGCTCTACTTCCCCGACGAAGGCCACTGGATTCTGAAGCCCCAAAACTCCCAGCTTTGGTACAAGACCGTGAACGACTGGGTCGACGAGTGGACGAGGTAACCCATGCCCTTCCGCGCCAAAAAGAAGCCTGAGCCGCTCGTCGAAGCCGCACTCTACGACTACGCCGTGAACGCGCTGGGCCGCCGCATGAGGACGGTCTCCGAACTCACCCGGCTTATGCGCCAGCGCGTCGAGCCCGGCGAAATCGGACAGGCGAAGATCAACGCCGTCATCGCCAGGCTCAAGGAATACAGCTACCTGAACGACTCCGATTACGCCGCCAACTACACACGTCTGCGGCAGGAGAACGCCAGCTTCGGCAAGCGCCGCGTGCGGCAGGACCTGGCCGTCAAGGGCGTGAAGGCCGAAGTCATCGCCTCCACGCTCGACGCCGCTTACGAAAACGTGAATGAGGAGGCCTTGGCCCGCCGCCACCTGGAACGGAAAGGCGTGAAGCAGCCCACCAACGACAAAGAAGCCGCCCGCGTCATGCGAATGCTCATCCGGGCCGGCTTTTCGACCGGCGTCATCTATGCCATCCTAAAGCGCTGGAACGTCCCGGAAGACGCCCTGGAGGGACTCGAGGCCGCTGAGGCTGATCCCGCCGACTGAAGCGGCTCCACTCTAGCCGGTCTGAGAAACCTGCACCCTCTCAACCAATCACGGGTCTCGGCCCATGACCAGCGGGAACGGCCACGCGAAGCAGTATGCCCGTGCGGCCAGCACCCGGTACACTCAAATCATGTCATCCAGCACGACAAACCAATGGACGGGCGCGGCGATTCGCGAAACCTTCCTCAAGTTTTTTGAGTCGAAGCAGCACCGCCGTGTGCACAGCTCTTCGCTCGTTCCTGCCAACGATCCCACGCTGCTGTTCACCAACGCGGGCATGAACCAATTCAAGGACGTCTTCCTCGGCATTGAACATCGCGACTACTCGCGCGCCACCAGCTCGCAGAAGTGCGTCCGCGCCGGGGGAAAGCACAACGATCTAGAGAACGTGGGCTTCACGCGCCGCCACCACACGTTCTTCGAGATGTTGGGCAACTTCAGCTTCGGCGACTACTTCAAGAAGGACGCCATCGCCTACGCATGGGAACTGGTCACGTCGCCCGAATGGTTCGGCATTCCCAAAGAGCGACTCTACGTCACCATCTTTAAGGGCGAGAACGGCGTGGCCCGCGACGACGAGGCCTACCAGCTTTGGCTCGACGAGGGAGTTCCGGCGGAGCGCATCGGCGAGTACGGCGCGAAGGACAACTTCTGGCAGATGGGCGACACCGGCCCCTGCGGCCC
>JAICYR010000059.1 GCA_025934135.1 Acidobacteriaceae bacterium
AAATTCGGCCTTCGCGCAGATAGTGAAGCGGTTTCGCGCATTTCGGGTTCGCGCAGTTATTTACCATTTGGGTTTCTCCAGACAGGCGCAAACTTTCACGTCTTTTTATTGACTAAAAGCTCAGGCGGCGTCACACCTCACGCCGTCGAACAACACTCCTTGCTTGCTATTTACTCTATGGTTCTACGATGCCCTCGCCGCTCCCGAAGGTTTTCTTTTTTCGCCCAACTTTTCGACTCTCCGCCCAGATGCAACATAGATTGTGCGAAAATGGCCAGTTCCATCCTGACCTCCACCAGACCATGTCCATCCTTCGCTCTGCCTTCATCGCGCTCTCTCACCATCAGCCTCTCCGCCACTTCTCGGAGCGCTCGGCCCTGGGCCGCCGACTGTCCTCGCGCTTTGTCGCTGGAATGGAAATCGAGGACGCGCTTCGCGCCGCCCAGTCTCTCCAGAATCAGGGCACGTCCTCCACTCTCGATTCACTTGGAGAAAACGTCGGGACACCCGACCAGGCGCGCCGCTCTGCTGACATTTACCATCGTCTGCTCGACGCTGTGGCCGGCCGGAAAATCAATGCGACCATCAGCGTCAAGCTCACGCAAATCGGCATGGATCTCAGCCGTGATCTTGCCGCCGAGATCGTCTCGGGCCTCGTCGATCATGCCGTCGCGGTTGATAACTTTGTCCGAATCGATATGGAAGGCAGCCCCTACACGCAGGCGACGATTGACCTTACCCGCACACTGCACGCCAAACCCGAAAACCGGGGCCACGTGGGAGTGGTCGTTCAGGCGTATCTTTACCGCAGCGCGGAAGATATCGCGGCGCTTACTGCCGAAGGCATCCGCATCCGGTTATGCAAGGGGGCTTACCAAGAGCCGCCTGCTCTGGCGTTCCCACAAAAATCCGACGTGGACGCCAACTATGTCAGGCTCGCCGAAAAGCTGCTGACCAGCGGCATCTATCACGGTATTGCCACCCATGACCCGAACATGATCGATGCCGCCAAGCGCTTCGCGCGCGAGAAGTTCATTGACAAGAGCAGCTTCGAGTTCCAGATGCTCTACGGAATCCGCCGCGATCTCCAGCGGTCGCTCGTCGCCGAGGGCTACAACGTGCGCATCTACACCCCGTTCGGATCGGAGTGGTATCCCTACTTTATGCGCCGCCTCGCCGAACGCCCCGCCAACGTCCTGTTCCTGGCCCGCAACCTGCTGAAGCGCTGAGCAACTATGGCGTGTTCGCTTTTGGCAGGCCCGGCACATTCGCCTCCAGAAACTTCCACATGGCGCGATATGCGGCCATATCATTCGCGGCCCCGAACTGGCCATGCTTGCCGCCCTGAATCGTATAAAGCTCGTTCGGTACATGGGCCTGGTCCAGTTCCTGATGCAGACGCACCGACTCTGAATACGGCACGACGGGGTCCTGATTGCCGTGCACAATAAAGATCGGCGGCAGCCCCGGCCGCACATAGTCCACCGGAGACACCCGCTTCGCCTGCGCGTCGCGGTCCAGCTCGCTTCCGAACCACGCCACTGCATAAGTCTTGCGGTTCGGCCCGGAGAGCAGATCGGGAAGATCCGCCGGCCCATACCAATCCACAATGGCCGCCACCTTCAACGGCTTTTCGCCCACCTCGGGATCGGCGGGACAGTCATTATCCAGCCCGTCCGAAGCCTGCAACATGCCGGCCATGAGCGCCAGATGCCCGCCCGCCGAGTGCCCCGTCACGACGATGTGGTCCGTATCCAGATGGAATTGCTTCGCATTGCGATAGACCCAACGCAGGGCGCAACGTGCGTCCTCCACCGCAGCCGGAGCCGGCGCCGTTCCCAGCATCCGGTACTCCACATTCACCACGTTCCAGCCGCGCGCCAGCCAAGGAATCAGCAGCGGAACCGCGCCCATGCGGTCTCCGAACCACCAGCCGCCTCCGTGGTAATAGATAAGAGTTGGCGCCGGCTCCTTCGTTTGCGCCTGCCACACATCCAGCTTCAAAGGCACGTTGGAGGCAAAACCGTACTGCTGGTCGGGATAGACCGTATAGTTGTCGGCCATCGCCGCCGCCCAGTCATTCAGGTCATGTCGCGTCGCCTGGCTCTGGGCGCTCGAATACACCCCCGCTGCCATCATCAGCACCAAAATCAACGCAATTTTCCTCAGCATTTTCCGGTTCTCCTCCCCATGTTTTCCATGCGATCATAGCATTGGATCGAGCAAGTTATTTGCTTTTGCGCGCTAAACGAACATTGTCTGATATTCTTTTATGGGTTAAATGAAGATACTGGCGATTGATCTGGGCGGTACCCATGCGACCTGCGCGCTGGTCGAGGACCGGGAGATTCTTGCTCGCGAAACTATTCTTCTACCTGAATCCGAGTCGTTCGCCAACACCCTTTCCGCCCTCGCCGAGCCCCTCACCCGGCTACATTCCTCCGCCCTCGCCGGGGCCATTGGATTCGGATTCTGCGGCCTCGTGGACTCGCGGCACACGCGCATCGCCGACACCAACGGAAAGTACACGGACGCCGTGTCCATCGACCTTTCCCATTGGGCGAAGGAGAAATTCAGCCTTCCGCTTCGGCTTGAGAACGACGCGCGCCTCGCGCTGCTGGGCGAATTTCATGCCGGGGCCGCGCAGGGCGAAACCGATGTGTTTATGTTCACGCTCGGCACCGGAATCGGCGGCGTCGCCATGATGAACGGCCAGTTGCTTCGCGGAAAACATGATCAGGCTGGCGTGCTCGGCGGACACATTCCTGTGAGCCTCAGCAATCGCCGCTGCACTTGTGGAGGCCTTGGTTGCGCCGAAGCGGAAGCGTCCGGCTGGGCGCTGCCGGGCGTGGCCAAAGACTGGCCGGGCTTCGCCTCAAGCGCGCTGGCCCAGCGCAAGATCAATTTTGAAAATCTCTTCGCCTGCGCCGATGGGAACGATAAGGTCTCGCGCGAGCTCGTCGACCATTGCCTCCGCGTCTGGGGGGCGGCTGCCGTCGCAGCCATCAACTCATTTGACCCGGAGTTGCTCGTTTACGGTGGCGGCGTCATGAAGAGCGCGGACGCAATCCTTCCCTACATTCAGAATTATGTCCGCGACAATGCCTGGACCCCATGGGGCGCGGTGCGCGTCCGCGCCGCGCAGCTAGGCAATGATGCGGCCCTGCTCGGTGTCGTTCCCCTCTTTGAACAGGAGTCTCCCGTTGTACGATAGGTTCCCCTACATCCCGTCCGGCTCGCGCGACGAGTGCCTTGAAGGCTGGCCCGCCATTACGCAGGCCATTCGCGCACGCTCCGGACAAACCTCCGTCATTGTCATCGAGTGCTACCCCGGCGTTTTTCTCGACGAAGTCTCCCTCGAGATTTCCTCTGCGTTTCCGAAAGCGAAGCTCATCCGCACCGCCGACCTCTTCCGTGCCGCCGCCGAGATCGACGAGATGCTCGAACGCTGGCTGGGCGACGACCCGGTCTTCGGCATGATGAATCAGGTTGAGATCGAGGACTTCTTCCATCCCAGCCTCCTCGCAACCGCCCGCGCGCGCTGCGCGAATCCGAACCGGCCGGTGATTGTGATCGGCACCGGGGCCTCGCTCGTGTGCCCCGAGCCGGACCTGCTCGTCTATGCCGACATGGCGCGCTGGGAAATCCAGATGCGGCAGCGCGCTAACGAGATCGCGAACCTCGGAACAGACAATTTTGAAGAGCGCCCCTCGCTCAAGTACAAGCGTGCTTTCTTCGTCGATTGGCGCGCCGCGGACCGCCTCAAGCAACGGCTGCTGGACAAAATCGACCTGCTGCTCGACACCAACACCCCCGGCGAGCCAAAGGCCATCTCCGGAGACGTCTTCCGGCGCAGCCTCGCGGCCATCGTCAAGCGCCCCTTCCGCGTGGTTCCGTTCTTCGATCCCGGCCCGTGGGGCGGTCACTGGATGGAGCGCGTCTGCGGAGTTCCGCCCGACGGCAAGCCAAACCACGCCTGGTGCTTCGACTGCGTACCTGAGGAGAACAGCCTGCTACTCGGTTTCGACGACCTACGCGTCGAAGTCCCTTCCATCGACCTTGTCTTCGCCCAGCCCGAGGCCCTGCTCGGCCAAAACATCTACAACCGCTTCGGCGCGGAGTTTCCCATCCGCTTCGATTTTCTCGACACCATCGGCGGCGGCAATCTTTCTCTTCAGGTCCATCCCCTCACCTCGTATATCCGCGAGCACTTCGGCATGGACTACACGCAGGACGAGAGCTACTACATGCTGGACGCTGAGCCTGACGCCTGCGTCTATCTCGGCCTGAAGGAAGGCATCGACCCGAAGGCGATGCTGTGCGACCTGGAGCGCGCGCAAAAGGGCGGCTTCGATTTTCCCGCCGAACAATACGTCAACCGCTTCCCCGCCCACAAGCACGACCACTTCCTCATCCCTGCCGGCACCGTCCACTGCTCGGGCCGCGACAGCATGGTGCTGGAAATCAGCGCCACGCCCTACATCTTCACCTTCAAGCTATGGGATTGGGGCCGCCTTGGCCTCGATGGACGCCCGCGCCCGATTCATCTGAAACACGGCGCAGCCAACATCCAGTGGAATCGCACAACCGAATGGGTGCGCCGCTCACTCATCAATCAGGTTGAGCCTCTCGCCTCAGGCGATGGCTGGCGCGAGGAGCGCACCGGCCTGCACGCACTCGAGTTCATCGAGACGCGCCGCCACTGGTTCACCGGAACAGTGCCTCACGACACGCGCGGCACAGTCCACGTCCTCAACCTCATCGAGGGCGAGCGGGCTATCGTCGAAAGCCCCATTGCCGCCTTCGAGCCGTTCGTCATCAACTACGCCGAAACATTTATCGTCCCCGCCGCCGTCGGCCCCTACACCGTCCGTCCCTGCGGCTCAGACAAGACCCGCGAACACGCCACCATCCAGGCCCAAGTCCGGGTGTAACTCCAGAGCGCAGCCTGCCCCGGCTCCAATCTATTGATCGGTGCTGTTACGACATACCTCTAATCCGCCCGCCGCCAAGATTCCCATCACTTAAGGCTTCAATCCTGTAATAGGAACGCGGATGAACTTAGGCCGGTAATTGTCCGCATAGACCAAATCATTCCCCTGTGTCGTGTTCAGGTCGTAGGAGATCAGTACGGCGCCATTGCTGGTGAACTCAAAATGGGCGTGCGGATTGTAAACGAGCAGTGTGCCCGCTCCTGGTTGGTCTGGCTGTCCCGTCTCGGGCGTGGCGTACACAACCTGTTTGGCGCTCCACGGCCCTTGCGGCGCACAGGCAAAATAAAACACGATATTCTGCCAGGTCCCGAACGGAACGCTGGTGTCCATGGTGGTTAGGACAAACGAATTCCCGTTGGCCGCGTGAATCTGGTTCACGTTGTACTCGTTGCTGATGCTGTCCGGCGCATCGATGATCCTTGCTGAACTCGTCGCTCCGCTCACCCATGCAGTCCCATTCCAGAACTGCCACGCTGAGGGGTTTGCGATGTTCTTGGCGGATAGCTTCGCAACATGGGGATACTTACCAGTGCCCAGATCCTCCATCCCGTAGACATATAGCGTGAATCCCTGCTGCAGAATTGACGATCCCCATTCGACCGTGCCGGGAATGCTCAGTGGCTGGACGCTTTGCACGCTGAGATCGGGAAGAGACAATGTGGCCAGCGACGAACCCACGTAAGCGTAGGTGGAGCTGTTGAACTCCAACAGGAACAGCTTGAGCTGATAAACGCTGGGAGAAGTCTGAAGCACAACCGAGTCACCCATCCAAAGGACGTCGCTCGAATTGGCAGGCACGAACAATGACGATGGGTTGAGCGCATCTCCTCCATACAGCGTCGTCAGAGAGCCATCCTTGTTAAGCACAACAATGCTGTTATGTCCCTGGAATATTGGATTAGTGCGCACCCGGGTCTGCGGATCCACCGTCGCCCCATTGGGCACAGGGCTCGATGCCAGGAATGAATCCGAGAAGAAGAACAGGGTCCGTCCATCAGGGAGAGCACGCGAATAGGTGCTGTCACCTCCCGTCCAGCCCGCCGAACCGGACGGTTCGTTGGCAAGTCCAGGTCCATCCTGAGTGAACAGCGCATTGAAGCTTGAATCGGGCACGCCCTGCCCGACCTCCTGACCGCAGTACTGAGCGTTCGCGCCCATCGCCGATAAGCCGATCACGACCGCGAGCGCACATGGAATATGGGTTTTCATGGGAGACCTCCAAGCTCAGTAAATGTTCCTCTCATCCGAGAGCAATGCCATCTTGGATGAGACTTGCCACGCATCGCGCTTACGGTTTCGATGAAATCCAACACAAAGGGTGACCGATCCATTTTCGGAATCGATCACCCTGATGCTTATGTCGCGAATGCACCGCTCTAGAAGATCACCTTCAGCGAAAACTGCTCCTGCCGTGCTGTCCCCGTCCCCACCAGGCTGTTCGACTCGCTGGCGATGGTCTGTCCGGTTCTGCCGAAGTTTGTGTTCGGAGTGCAGGCCGGGCTTGCGAAGACGTTAACCGAAGTGCAGATTCCTCCATCCGGATTCGCAAAGTTGGGATGGTTCAAGATGTTGAAAACATCGCCTCGAAATTGGAGCTTGACCTTCTCGCCCAGCGGGAAGTTCTTCATGCCGGAGAAGTCCCATTGGAAGAATCCCGGGCCGCGAAGGCTGTTGCGCCCCACATTGCCGGTGGTGGAGGGGTCGCCTGGAATCAGGTTGAAACCCGGCTCAAGCTGGTAAGCGTCCCGGTTGTAGCTCCGGTTCGGCCAGTCGACGCCTCCGGGAAGATTTACCGACTCTCCGGTGTAATCCGGCCGCGCTGGAAGCCCGAAGAAGCCGCTGACAAGGGAGACATTCACCGGAGCGCCCGTGCGCGCCTGGAAGATGCTCGAGGTCTGCCATCCGCCCAGCACCCCCCGCTCCAGCGCGTTGTGGCCCTTCAGCTTCGGCATGGAGTAGACAACGCTCGCCGTAAAGTTATGCCGGATGTCCCAGTCGCCGGGGCCGCGGTCGAAGTTGGGATCATACGGATTCGAGAAACCGTTGAAGACATTCACCATGTTGTCAATTTCATGCGACCATGCGTAGTTTGCTTCAAAATCCAGATTGCCCGAGTGATGCTGCAACTTCACCTGTAGCGCGTTATAGCTGGAATTCAGAATGTCGCCATCGTAGTATTCGTTGGCGAAATCAGACAGCTTCCGGGTCTGGAACTGGTAATCGCCGGGATTCAGGTTTACAGCCGCAAAATCCACGCCCGCCTGCATGTGGTGGTCTTGGTTCCCGGTGTACCTCAGGGTGAACACCGTGTTTGGCCCAAACTGCTGCTGAACATCGAAGAGCCAGTTCGGCGACACAGGGTCCTTCGGATGCTGCGGGAAGATGTAGACGTTCTGGGTTCCCGGAGGCAGCGCTGGGTTGGCCATTGGGTATGAAATCGGCACTTGGAAGGCATTCACGTTGTAGCTCTGGTAAGCCGGAACGTTGCTCACCAGATTGAAGCCGAAGTGCATCGGGTTATAGAACAGCCCATAGTAGGCGTGGATCACAGTCTTACCCGTCCCGAACGGATCATAAGACAGCCCCACGCGAGGTGCGATGTCCCCCTTGGGGGCCTCGTAAGGCGCCTTGTCCCTCGGCAGGAAGCTCTGCGTCGCAAAATCGAAGTTCTGCAGGTTGTTGTCCCGCTCAGTCCAGGGAGTGTTGTAGCCGTACCGCAGTCCCAGGTTGAGTACCAGCTTGCGGTTCACGCGCCAGTCATCCTGCACATAAAAGTCCCAGTTGGAACTGCGGGTGCCCACGAAATTAGGGAACCCGATCTTCTGAAGAATAAAGGGCCGGTTGTTTTCAAGGTCGGAGAAGCTGCCGAAGAGGTATGACTGGAGAGGCCGCAGCCATTCGTTATTGCGGTTGAAGCGAAGCTGCACACCCACTTTCAGCGTGTTGGCACCCATTGTCTTCGTCACGTTGTCCAGAATCTCGAACACCGTGAAGGGCGTGATCTGGTTAAACGACATCGGTCCCGGAAGCGCGCCGAGGTTCGTGAAAAATCCTCCAAACTGCGTCAGCGGCTGAGGTGTATTGGAGTTCGTGTCCGAATAAAACTTGTTGATCGCAACCGACGCCTCGTTCAGCAGCGTGGGACCGAAGGTATGGGTCTCGTGAATCATCCCATACTGCGTCCGCAGATACAGCGGCGTCACCTGCCCCAGGTTCAGGCCCGTGGTCTGCGTGGTCAGCGAATCGTCAATGCTGTAGCGGACAAACATTCTGTCCGACGGCGCAATGTTGTAATCCACGCGAACCGCGCCGCTGTCTTCCCTCAGCGTAGTCGGCAGTGCCGCGGGGTCGTAGATCAACTGCGCGCCGCCGGCGGTGTTGTTGGGGTCTTCCGTGCCGGCCACCGCGCACGACGCCGGCGCGGGAATCGCGTCGCAGCCCGCGGGCAGCGGCGCCATCTGCGCCAGTACCGGCTGCATCGACGGCACAAACTGCGAACGCACATAGGCGCTGGGAATCTCATAAAGCGAGTTGATCTGCGTGGTGCGCTGCCGAATCCCCTCGTAATTTACAAAGAAGAACAGATTGTCTTTGACAAGCGGTCCGCCCAGGTTCCCGCCGAACTGGTTCATGCGCAACGGCTCTTTTGAGAGCGGCCCGCGCGCGAAGTAGTCTCGAGCATCGAGCGCATCATTGCGGAAATACTCAAACGCTTCCCCGTGGAAGCTATTGGTGCCGCCCCGCGTCACAATGTTCATTTGAGGGCCGAGCGAGTGGCCCACATCGGCGCTGTATCCGCTGTTGGCGAAGTTAATCTCCTGGACGCTATCCACGCTGCCCCGCGTCAGCCGCGCCTGCTCGTTGCCTTCTGTCTCGCTGAAGCCGTTGATGTCGCCGCGCGACGCATTCTGGCCGTCCAGCGTTATATCCAGACCGGTGAAGAAATTCTCCTGCCCGTTCACGCTCCCCTGAAACGGCCCAATGGAGTTGACCGAGCCGGGAGCAATCTCCAGAAAATTCGTGATGTCGCGCCCGTTGATCGGCAGGTTCCGAATTTGTGTCGTGTTAAGAGTGGTTCCTGCGGTCGCGCTCGACGTATTCACCGAGACGCTTGTCCCCGTCACGTTCACCGTTGTCTTTCCGCCCGCGACCGCCAACGACAAATTCACATTCACCGTCGAGCCAACGTTCAGCGTCAGCGTCTTGGTGGTGGCGGCGGCGAACGATGGGGCTTCCGCCGTCACCGTGTACTCGCCAAAGGGCAGCGATGGTGCGGAAAAGTTCCCCGCGCCATTCGTCGTGACCGTCTTCTTGAAATTGGTCTGCGTATTCAGTGCCGTTACCGTCGCTCCGGGAATCGCCGCGCCCGTCGAGTCCGTGACGGTCCCCGTTATGGTGCCCGTGTCGAATAGATTGACGCCTTGCGCGCCCGCGCGCGGAGCCAGAGCTGACGTTAAAAATGCAACAGCCACCACCGCGCACAACCACATAACTGCTCGTTCGGCCACACTGCCCGCCGTAAATCGAAACTTCGCCATCGCCGCCTCCGCTGGGTACTGCCTCGTTGCTTTTATGATTCAGAACGCAAAATTCGCGTGTTCTGTTTATATCAATACAGCCTATTGTTGCTTTCACTTCACTGTCAATAGGTGCCTGCTGTCTTTCTTTTTGCTCGCTCCGCACCGGACACTACTTTCCTTTGACCTCGCCGCTTACACGCCCCAGTACGCGATCCACTCCCGTGCCGTGGGATCCGCCGAAACCACTCCGCTGTCGCTTTTGTGGGCCGCCGCTCCGGAGATCCGGCTGAAGTCCGCGCCCGGAAAAGCATTCTCGCGAATCTCCACCGACTCCGGAGCCTGACCCTCGCCCCGCTTGAAGTGGACCTTCCATCCCCGCAAGCCGAAGGGCTCAACCTCCAGCGAAATCCTCCCGAACCGCGTAGGCGTCTCCTTCAGCGTGAACGGCCTCCGCGCCCGCGCGTCCTGCGCCGCAAGCCCATCAAGCAGTCGCAGCTTCTGCTCATCCTCAAGCACCAGCATGTGCCGCAGATACCGCACGCATTCCGCACTTGCCCAGTTGTGCGGCATGTCTCCCCACAGCATCCCCAGCAACGCGGTTTGCAGTGGCTGCTCCTCGCGCCACGCCCGCAGCGGAGAAGCGTGGTTCGAATATCCTGTGAAGGTGCGGTGCGCCCAGTCGCGCCGCCCGGCCCACAAATAGACTTCCGCCACAAACGCGGCGTTGTAGGTCCACACGCCTCCGTGATGCAGCCATCCTGTCTCCGCCGGAATGTCCTCCTGCGTACATGCCTGCATCAGCGCGATATGCCCGCGCACCACAGGATCATCTTTCGGAAACACCTCTCCCGGAAAAATCGTCTGCGACAGTGCCCATTGCGCCGACTGCGGCCTCGGCCTGTCCCACGAGTCTTTCTGCATCGCCGGGTCCTCGCGCATCAGCATGGGTAAATAGCGAAAGCCCCGCGGGTCCATCACCATCTGGTCGGCCGCCGCCCGCTTAAATGCCGCGAGCAGCTCGTTGTAAAAGCCCGTTGCGCGGGTCAGATCAGGCAGCTTCAGATTCTCGTTCGCGCGCGCAACCGCCCGCAGCCCCGCCAGAGCCCAAAGCGTATTCGTAAAGTCGAAATGGACTCCGCCGATTCCTCCATCCGGAAACCCCGGCGCGAGAATCTCATATTTCCCGTTCGGCGAATCGCCCTTCCGCGCCTCATCGCGCAGCGCAATCAGAAACTCAATCGCGTGTCCCACCTTCGGAGCAAGCTGCCGCAGCAGCCCCCAATCCTGCTTCAGCTCGCACGCACGCACCAACGTGAACATGGCGATGGCCGTGTCCTTGTAGTGCTCCTTCCCGGCGGACGCGATAATCTGCCCGCTCGGAACCTGATGCGTCCACTCGGAGAGCAGCCCCTTGTCCGCGTCCTCGTCATAGCCCAGGTAGCGCGCCGCTTCGAGCAGAAAATTCCCATCCACGATCCACATGCCGCGATAGACCGTCGGCCCCACCTCGAACACCAGGTTGCCGTTTTCCATTTCGCGCGCCTGCTGAATGTTTCGCGCGCACGCGACCAGGAACTCGCCCTTCGCCTCCGGCAACGACCAGTCCACTTTGCCGCCAAAGGCGTGCCACTCGCGCCAGTACTCCCGCACTTCGCGCAACAACTCATCAGGAGAAAGCGTGCCGTCCACCTTGCCCGCGCCCTTCTGCGCAATACGGAACAGATACCGCAGCGGCTCGTCCGCCATGGCCTTGCCGTGCTCCAGAAATAGGTCGAAGCCACCCTCGATCCCGCGCCAGAACATATCTCCCGTGCTGGAAAACGCATTCAGCGGTACGCACAGCATCCACGGGTTCGGATCCTCGCCCTTCAGGACATTCACGACCTTGCCTGCGTTCTCGCCCAGCTTGTACTTGTCGCACGAGTGAATGCGCACCAGAGGCGCAGCCAGCACCTCGCCCGAGTTGGGACGAATCTCCATCAGCACGTTGTCCACGCGGCCTTCGCCCTCGCGCCGCGTTGCGAATGTAGTCAGATCAATCTGTGCCGCCGCCCGCTCCAGCCGCGTATACACAATTGGAACGCCCGGAGCTTCCATCCGCTGCTCGCGCCATTCATCGCGTCCCATGCCTGCCAGCGTGAATTCCAGAATCGTCCCGAACTGGTCGATGCCCGCGAAAATGTCCGCTGGGAATTCGTAGCGAAGATCGCCGCGCTTCCCCAGCACCGTCTTGTCAGAATCATCCGGAAAGCAGATCGTAGATTGAAAATCCGCCGGAGCGAAGCGAAAATCCACCGGAGTATTTCCCGGCGCGTCCGCCAATCCCTTGCCCGACGGTCTCGCCTGACCGCGCAGCACTGCCGGAAGATCAATGCTGGTCACGACGCCGGCGGCCGCTCCGCCGGCCAGAAAGGTGCGTCTGTCGATTGGCTTCATTTCGGTTTCATGGCTCCAGCGTCTTCCAGAGCGAGGCCAGCCGCGCCGGGTCGGAAACCCACTGCACTGACTCGGGATCCTGTTGGTATTGCCTGTAGATCGGGATCTTTCTATCCAGCCCCAGTTCGGGATAGCTCCTCGGCCCACGCACGGCAATCGACGACTTCTCATAGCGCGGATTCGCCTGCCACTCAATGCCGCCGTTCTTCAGCAGCGGAAACCACGCCAGCCCGCCATGCGCCCTCACCTTGTCATACAGGAACCCATATTGCCGCTCGCACCACGCGCCAAAAACCATCCGCGTCTCCGGATCGGCATTGATCACGCAATGCGCCCATCCCGGAGGCACCACCACCTGATCCCCCGGCCCGGCCTCCACCGCCACGCACCTACCGGGATCATCCTCCGCCGTCTCCTGCGCATAAATAATGGCGCGGCCCTCCCAAATTTCAAACAGCTCCGGAGTGGACCAACCGCTGTGCGGCGCGGGCGCATGAATATGCCCCTGGCTCCGCACCGGCTCCTCGCCCAGTCGCCCGCTCGCGTATGCGACTATTCCAAACAGCAGACACCGCCGCTTCAGATCAGCCGCATCCTCGCGGCTGCAAACATCCATCGCAATGCCGTACACCGGGTCCGGCCCGTCACACTCCGGGTCCAGCAGGCTCTTGCGAATGGCGTCAAGCCGCCGCATTTCCGGAGTGGGCCCCGTCACGTCCGGGCCGTAGTCAAAGCCCAACTCTCCCGCCCGCAGCTTCACATCCAGTCCGGGATCGAACCCCGGCATCGATTCACGATTCATTTGGAACAATCGCCGGACGGCCTCCGCGTTCCAAAACGCGAATGCCGAACCCGAACTCTCGAATTGTGGTGTAATCATAGCCCGCATCGCTTCCCCAGCACGCCCAGAAGATGAGCGGCTCGTTGCCCACGTTCACCACGCGATGCGCATGATTTCCGCGAATGTAATGCAGTGTTCCGGGACCCATTTCTTCAACCCAGCTCTTGCGCTGCTCGTCCATGCGCACCAGCAGCCCCGTGCCGCTCACCGTCGCGTAGTACTCCGCCCGCGTGCGGTTGGCATGGACATGTCCGTGCGTCATGAAATACTCCTCGCCGACTCTTCCCGGCTGCAAAATCGTCACTCCCCAGAACAGGCCGCCTTCCTCGCCCTGCTCCACCGGCTTCCACCAGCGCACCCGATAGACCTCCGTGCCCGCGTCCATCTGCGCCCCCGCCGCTTCATCGAGAAAAATCCCCTTCAGTTCGCCCAGCGTTTTCGCGCTCTCCCGCACCGGCTCGCCGCTCATTCCGCCCTCGCCCCAGTTCAGGCTCACAGGCGCCTTCAATCCGCTCTCGCTTGCTTGTTCCATTACCGTCATAGCTTTTCCAGATGCTAGCAAATCATGTGTTCGTTTTCAACGATAACGAATATAATGAATTTCGTTTCAAGCCGATAGCGAATCCAGTCGCGTTCTTCATTCGCGCGAGGTATAGATAAACGATGCAGATCTCCGCAGTCGCCAATCAATCTCATGGAGGGGCCGAGGCCCGCTCTCCTATCTATGTCATCTTTCTAGCGGTCGTAGCCGCCATCTCCGGCTTCCTCTTCGGATTCGACACCGCTGTCATCAATGGCGTGCTGCTCTTTCTGCGCCGCCAGTTTTCGCTCAACAATATCGAAACCGAAGTCGCCGCCAGCGCACTGCTTCTCGGCTGTCTGCTCGGGGCCGCCGGGGCCAGCCTGATCGGCGACCGCATCGGACGCCGCAAATCGCTGCTCATCTCCGCCGTCCTGTTTGCCGCGTCCACCATCGCCGCGGCCCTCGCCAGTACCGTCCTCATCTTCTCCATCGGACGCCTCATCGGCGGACTCGCCATCGGACTCGCCTCTGTTCTCACTCCCGTCTACATTGCGGAAGTCGCTCCGGCGCGCAACCGCGGACGCCTTGTCTCGCTTAACCAGTTGGCCATTGTCGTCGGCATTCTCATCGCTTATGTCGTAAGCTGGGGTCTCGCCGGCCTCGGCGACACAAGCTGGCGATGGATGCTCGCAGTCGCCGCCATTCCCGCCGTCGCTTTCTTTATCGGACTTCTCTTTATTCCAGAAAGCCCTCGCTGGCTCATCAGCAATCGCCGTCGCGACGACGGTAAGCGCGTGCTCTCGCGCATCTACGGCCCCGAGCAGGCCGAGCACCAAACGCTGCTCGTCGAAGAGGCCGCCGCCGGCGAGCAGGGCACGTGGGCCGAAGTCTTCGCCCCAGCCATGCGCCGCCCGCTCATCGTCGCCGTCGGACTCGCCATCCTCTGCCAGATCACCGGAATCAACACCGTCCTTTATTACGGCTCCATCATCATCAGCGAGCACGTCAAGGGCGAGACCGCCAGCACCGCCCTCATGGCCAACGTCATCATCGGACTCACCAACCTCGTCTGCACGCTCATCGCGATCCGCTGCCTCGACCGCTGGGGACGCCGCACCATGCTCCTCACCGGTTCCGCCGGAATGACCATCTCGCTCGTCCTCTTCGCCATTCTTTACGGAATTTCCGGCATTTCCCCGCTCGTCGTTTTGGCCTGCATCCTCTGCTATACGGGATTCTTCGCCTTCGCCCTCGGCCCCATTCCCTGGGTCGTCATCTCGGAAATCTTCCCTAACAAAATTCGCGGACGCGCCGCTTCGCTCGCCACTTCCACTCTGTGGACCAGCACCCTGATCATCACCTTCACCTTCCTAACTATGGTCCACGCTCTCCGTGTCACCGGAACTTTCGGCATCTACGCCGTTCTTTGCGTTGTAACTTTCGTCTTTATATGGACAATGGTTCCAGAGACCAAAGGCAAAACGCTTGAGCAGATTCAGCGCGATTGGGAGGCGTAAGTTGGAAAAACGGAGCAAGCGCAAGAAGACAGCAAAGCTGGAACCCGAAGCCGAGCTTTCTCAAACAGGCCAGCAGCAGCGCTTCAATGCCATCCTGACCGGATTGCAGGAATCCGGCTCCGTCGCCGTCGACGTGCTCAGCGACCATCTCGGAGTCTCCGTCGTCACTATCCGCCGCGACCTCGACGTACTCGAGCAGCAGGGTCTTCTGCGCCGCACCCACGGCGGCGCCGTCTCCATTGAGCCGCTCTTCTACGAGCCTTTTAAAAAGGACCGCTCTTTTCAGGAGCAGGTCGAGCGCCAAGCCGCCGAAAAGCGCCGCATCGGCCGCGCCGCCGCCGCCCTTATCAACCCCGGCGAAACCATCGCCATCACCCCCGGCACCACCACGGCGGAAATCATTCGCGGCATTCCTTTCAACAGCAAAATCACTGTCGTGACCAACACCGCCAACATCGCCATGGAGCTGTCCAAGCGCAAGGACGTGAACGTCTTCGTCACCGGAGGCCATCTCCACGGCGACTGGTTTTCGCTCGTCGGCCCCTCCGCGATTCACAGCCTCGAAAACATGCTCATCCACACCATGTTCATCGGGGCCGACGGCATCGACGCCGACTGGGGACTAAGCTGCTTCAGCTCCGACGAGGCCGAGCTCAATGGGACCATGGTCCGCCACGCCCGCCGCCACATCGCCGTCGCCGATTCCACCAAGTTCGGAGTCGTCGCCAACTGGCGCATCTGCCAGACCTCCGTCCTCCAGACCCTCATCACCGACACCGATGCGACCGACGAAATGATCGCCACCTTCCAAAAACTCGGCATCGAAGTCCTCCGCGTGTGACCAACCAGCCCACGGGGTCCCACGCAGGATCCGTTTGACCAGGGATCAGCAGTCCTCCCGCTTAGATTACGAGAGAACTCCAGTTCCAACTGCTCAGTTCTCCGGCGGCAGCGCAGACTGCACAATTTTCAAACGCAACCGGCAGCAGAACCGGCACCAACGCAAAAGAGCAACGATTTCAACGTGTTGAGCTCTGCCGTAAGTCATTATGGTACAGTGATATACAGGCATCACGGGCCTGTAGCTCAATGGTTAGAGCAGGGGACTCATAATCGAAAACTTGTTTATTTGCAATAACTTGCGCGATGTCGCATATTGGCGTAAGACGCGCATAACGCGAGAGTTGGCGAGAGCCGGCGCAATGCACAGCCATGCATAAAACAGCGCGGAAAACGACGAGCGACCGGTACTACAACCGCCCCGGATGAATTATGAAGTGGATTGCGCCCATGCAATCCCGCCGGTAGAAAGACTGCCATCTCGAATTTTGCTGCTAGCACAATGCGGGTACGGTTCCCCAGGAACTTGGTATGAATCCCGTTTAAGGCCGGACTGAGGGGACAAACCAAGGTTCATAGCCGCTTCACGGATGCCTCACAATCGCTCACGCAGGCGTTTTACGGGGCCGAAGGGTGCGAAGGCGGGTCACAGGGGCCCAAAAGCCTATTTTGGCCCACGAAGTCGGCGCACATGCCTGCGGGGCGGGGCCGTTTTTGCTTGGTATTTTCCCGTGATTTCGACACAGATCGCGCCTGGAGCAAATGGCAATAATGGACAGCATAGGAAAAAGAGATGAAGCGTCGAATCGGTACTCGTATCATCGGATGAGCCATGTTCGACGTTACCGGACAAGACATTTCGTTTCTTTCTGATGAAGACCTGAGGACTCTCGTGGGGCGTCTCTGTGAGGCGGAACTGCGCCGTCTTGGGCTGTCTCCGTTATGCGCGAGTTGGGGCGGCAATCAAAATGCGACTGATGGCGGTGTGGACGTACGGGTCACCCTGGCTGAATCAGCTCCCCTCAGTGCCGCACTTGCGCGCCCGAATGTTGGATATCAGGTAAAAGCGGAGAATATGCCGCGCGGGAAGATTGTCGCGGAGATGAAGCCAGACGGAACAATCAGACCATCGATCCTCGAGCTCGCAGCCGCGAGGGGCAGCTACATCATCGTCAGTTCCAAGGGCTCGTTCTCCGATTCTGCTCTCGCCGACCGCAGACGCGTGATGCACGACGCCGTGGCCGGTATTGCCAACTGCGAAGATCTTCACCTGGATTTCTACGACCGCGATCGACTTGCGGGTTGGGTGCGGGATCACGCAAGTATCATTACTTGGGTCCGCGAACGCATCGGTCGGCCCATTTCAGGATGGCGCCCCTACGACGACTGGGCAGCTTCCCATGAAGGTCTGGCTGGCACATACCTGACCGACAATTCACTTCGCATCCAGGGCCCGACCTCCAGGGGCAAAGGGGAATCTATCGTCCAGGGAATGGAGCGGCTTAGGAGAACGCTTGCAGCAGAACGAGGTGTTGTTCGCTTGGTCGGCCTGTCCGGGGTGGGCAAGACGCGCTTAGTGCAAGCGCTCTTCGATGATCGTGTCGGGCAGTTCGCTCTGGCTCCAGACCTGGCCATCTATACGAACCTCTCGGACGGCCCGAGTCCGCAGCCCATTGCCCTCATTACGGAGCTCGTAGCCGAGCAGCGTCGTCAGGTCTTGATCGTCGACAATTGCACGCCCGACCTTCATCGCAGGCTTGCTGAAGTCTGCGCGCGAACCGGGAGCCGCGTTAGTTTGCTCACGGTTGAATATGACGTGCGCGAGGACCAGCCGGAGGGCACGGACGTCTTCGAGCTTCAACCTTCCTCGGATGACCTGATTGAAAAATTGCTCCAGCATCGGGTGACCGGACTGTCTCAAGTGAACGCCAGATCGATCGCAACGTTCGCGAGCGGTAATGCGCGAGTCGCGCTCGCCCTGGCTCATACGGTCGATAGCCATGAGTCCGTTGCGTCATTGAAGGACGCCGAATTGTTCGAGAGGCTCTTCCACCAGCGCCAGGAATCCAGCAGTTCCCTCCTGCTTTCCGCGCAAGCGTGTTCCCTTGCGTACTCCTTTCAGGGAGAAGATCTTGGTCCCGGAGCCGAAGCGGAACTCTCGAAGCTGGCTGCGGTGGTTGGCAAGGACGCTCGTACTCTCTACGCCGATATCGCGGAACTGAAGCGACGAGACCTCGTACAGCAGCGAGGGGTGTGGAGGGCATTACTCCCCCATGCGATTGCTAATCGCCTGGCGGCCATGGCTTTGGAAAACATTTCTTCCCAAGACTTCGACCAGCTCATCGGCAGTGCGTCCGCGCGTCTTTTAAAGTCCATCTCGCGCCGCTTGGGATACCTCCATACCTCACTAGCAGCTCAGAGCATCGTCAAGCGTTGGCTTGCAGACGAAGGACTGCTCGGACGTGTTGAAGAAGTCAATGAGACCGGAAGGGGGATGTTGAACAGGCGAGTGAGACGCCAGGCTGATCGCCTCCAGAGCTATTAAGTAGGTAGAAGGCGCATCCCTTCGTGCGTCACGGATGGCCCACGATCGCTCACAAATGCCCTCAGCGGGGCCGGAGGGGGCGAAGGCGTGCCGGTGCTGGGTGGGAGAGGCGTTTGCCTTGGAGTCAGACCCTCGCGTGGGTTGAAGAGCACCCATGAAGAGTACGCTGGGATGCAATGCGCCTGTACTGCCAAGCGATGAAAGGAATCAGGGGTGCCTGATCCCCCATCGCTTCAGCCGAATGATCGGCTTAAAAGATCAGCTTTGCGCCAAACTGAATCTGCCGCGCGGTAGTAGAGGTGGCGGTGACGACTCCGGCAGTGGGGGAGAAGCCGGATGTGGCGGAGGTGAAGACGACGGGATTGGGCGTGAGGAGGTTGGTGTGGTTGAGGATGTTGAAGAACTCCGCCCGAAACTGAAGGCGGAGGCGCTCGTTTAATCGAGTGTTTTTGAGAGTGGAGAAGTCCAGCTCAGAAAGGCCCGGGCCCCTCAGCGCATCACGCGAGACATTGCCGTAGGTTCCGGAAGCCGGAGTGATGAAGGCGCCGGGATTGAAGTATTGCTTGGGAGTTCGTGGATAGAGGGAGCCGTGGAAGTCCGGGTTCCAGGAGGGGCGGACGGGATTGCGGGTGTCTCCGTTGCCGGTGGGGTTGTAACCGAGCTGCGGCGAGAAGGGAAAGCCCGATTGCGCGATGACGATGGCGCCGAGCGACCATCCTGCGGCGGCGGTACGGACGAACGGAGATGCGTTACCGAGAAGAAGATGGCCGGGACCTACGGGCAGATCCCAGAGCGCATTGATGGAGGCGAGGTGGCGCACGTCGGTCGCTGCCGGCCCCCAGTCCCACTTGGGGCGAAGCGGAAATGAGACATAGGCGGGCGTGTTGCCGCTAACGCTGGTGTTCCATGCGGAGCCATCGTCGAGATTTTTGGAGAAGGTGTAGTTGCCACGGAATTCGAGGCCCTTGGCCAGGTTGCGGCGGACCTGCACTTCAAGCGCATTGTAGAGGCCCACCCCTTGCGAAACCCAGGAAGTTGAATTGGCGAGCTGCGGATTGGCGTTTGGCGCGCCGGAGGGATAAAAGACAGTCCCATCGGGTTGGAAAGTGGGGATGGGTTCGTTTTGATCCACAGAGAGAATTTGATGGTAGCTGTGCGAGCCGACGTAGCGAAGCGTGAAGGCTGAGTTTGCGCCGAGGGATCGCTCAACGGCGAGCGTCCAGGACAAGGTTGTGGGCGTGGCGATATCAGTCTGCACGTTGCTGGGTGAGACGAGGCCTCCGGATGGCGGTGCTGATCCAGAAGTGGTTCCGGGAGTGATGTTGAGATCGGCGACGGTGGTGTTCTTGATGCTGACGGTGGTGTTGAAGGGGGCGGCCTGATCGAGGCGATAGTCGAGCGTGTCGAGCAGGCCATGGTAGATGCCGAAACCGCCGCGCACCGCGGTTGTGCCCTTGCCGGTAACATCCCAGGCGAAGCCGAGGCGCGGCTCGGGCAGGAAGAGGGCGCGGTTTTTGGTGAGAGCGGAGCCGCCGATGCGCGGATCGGTCTGAAGCGCTCCGTTGAGGAGCAGGTAATTGGAGGCGCGGTTGTGGGCTTCGTTCCATCCGTTGGTGGACTCAATGCGGACACCGGCGCGGACTTCAAGGCGAGGGGCAACTTTGATGGTGTCTTCAATGAAGGCGGCGCTCTCAAGCGATCTCCAGTTGAGCGGAGTAGGAGACGGCACGACTGTAAAGGTTTTTACCTGGCCCTGCAGGAAGGAAGCAAG
>JAICYR010000300.1 GCA_025934135.1 Acidobacteriaceae bacterium
GCAGCATCGTCCTGTGCGACCGCTACACCGACTCGTCGGAGGCCTACCAGGGCGGAGGCCGTCAGCTTGGCAGCGAGCGCATCCTCGGCATGCACACCGCCGCCTGCGGCAACCTGCAACCCGACCTTACGTTGCTGCTGCTGCCCTCGCTCGAAGGTTCGCTGCGCCGCGCCCGCCGCCGCAATCAGCGCCACACCCGCCAGCAAGGACTCGACGAAAACCGCTTCGAGCGCGAGTCCGACGAGTTCTATCGCCGCATCTACGAGAAGTACGAAGAGATTGCCGAGCGCGAGCCGCGCCGCGTACTTCCCATCCGCGACGAAGCCTCCATCGACGAGATCCACAACCGTATCGTCGAGATCGTCTCCACCCGCGTCGGCGCACAAAAGCCATGACCGCACGGGCAAACGCCAAGTGGAATCTGCCGCCCGGCCTCAAGCATTCGCTGCCCTTCTACGCCAACAAGCCGTGGGTCAAACCGGGCTCGCCCATCCTGCTCTTTGAGCATCTTCAACGCACCTACGGCTCCATCGCCCACTATCGCTTCATGGGCACGCCCATCGTCTTTATTAACGATCCCGAATACATCCGCGAGATCCTCATCAACCAGGCACCCGCATTCGTGAAAGAGCGCACCGTGCGCCGCATGAAGGTGCTTCTGGGCGAGGGACTCATCACCTCCGACGACCCCGTTCATATCCGCCAGCGTCGCATCGTCGCTCCGGCATTTCATCGCCAGCGCATCGCCGCCTACGCCGACCAGATCGTCGCCAGCGCCGCCGCTCATCGCGACGGCTGGCAGCGGGGAGAGACTATCGATATCTCCGCAGCCATGATGTCGCTCTCGCTCGAGATCATCGCTCGCACGCTCTTCAACACCGAGGTCACCGACGACATCCGCCGCATCAACGAAGAGGTCAACACCATCATGGACCTCTATAACTTCCTCGTGATCTTTCCTCGGCTCGAATCGTTCCTGCACCTCCCCATCCCCGGCGTCATCAAGTTTCGGCGCTCCCGCAGTCGTCTCGACGCCGTCGTCAACCGCCTCATCCGCGAACATCGCGCCGCTGGCATCGACAAGGGCGATCTGCTCTCCATGCTCATCGCCTCGCGCGACGATCAGGCGACCACCACGGAAAACCAGCAAGGCATGTCGGACGAACAGATCCGCGACGAAGTCCTCACCATCTTCCTCGCAGGCTATGAGACCGTGGCCAACGCCCTCACCTGGACGTGGTATCTGCTCAGCCAGAATCCCAAGGCCGAGGGCAAGCTGCACACCGAGCTTGACGCCGTCCTCGGCACCCCCAGCGAGGCTCGCCTTCCCACCCTCGCCGACTATCCCAACCTCCGCTACACCGAACAGGTCTTCGCCGAATCCATGCGCCTCTATCCCCCCGCCTGGGCGATGGGCCGCATGTCCACCAAACCAGTCACGCTCGGCCCCTATCGCATTCCGCCCGGAGCGCATTTCTTCTTCAGCCAGTACGTCATGCATCGCAGCGCGGAGTACTTCCCCGACCCTCTGCGCTTCGACCC
>JAICYR010000168.1 GCA_025934135.1 Acidobacteriaceae bacterium
CTTGCTTCCTTCCTGCAGGGCCAGGTAAAAACCTTTACAGTCGTGCCGTCTCCTACTCCGCTCAACTGGAGATCGCTTGAGAGCGCCGCCTTCATTGAAGACACCATCAAAGTTGCCCCTCGCCTTGAAGTCCGCGCCGGTATCCGCATTGAGTCCACCAACGGATGGAACGAAGCCCACAACCGCGCCTCCAATTACCTGCTCCTCAACGGAGCGCTTCAGACCGATCCGCGCATCGGCGGCTCCGCTCTCACCAAAAACCGCGCCCTCTTTCTGCCTGAGCCGCGCGTCGGCTTCGCCTGGGATGTTACTGGAAAAGGCACAACCGCCGTGCGCGGCGGCTTCGGCCTCTATCACGGCCTGCTCGACACGCTCGACTATCGTCTCGACCAGACCGCGCCCTTCAATACCACCGTCAGTATCAAGAACACCACTGTCGCCGATCTCAACTTCACTCCGGGGTCGTCTCCGCCACCTGGAGGTCTCGTCTCACCTAGCAACGTACAAACCGACATCGCCACGCCCACAACCCTGTCCTGGACGCTGGCCGTTGAGCAGGCCCTCGGCGCAAACTCAGCTTTCACGCTTCGCTACTTCGGCTCGCACAGCTATCATCAAATCCTCTCTGAGGACAAAAACGAACCCATCCCCAATTTCCGACCCGATGGAACTGTCTTTTATCCCTCCGGCGCGCAGAATGCCAACCCGCTGCTGGCTAACTCCACCTCGTGGGTCTCGCAGGGAGTGGGCCTCTACAATGCGCTTGAAGCGCAGGTGCGCCGCAATCTGGCCCATGGCCTCGAATTCCGCGGTAACTACACGTTCTCGAAGAATCTAGACGATGGCTCCGCCTGGAACACCAGCGTAAGCGGCAACACGCCCGCGTATGTCTCATTTCCACTCCGCCCCAAGTGGGACTGGGGTCCGGCAGCCACTGACGTGCGCCACATCGCCTCAATCAGTGCTCTCTGGGATCTACCCGTCGGCTCCGGCCATCTTCTGCTCGGCAACGCATCTCCGCTCGTCCGAACCGCCGCGGAGGGCTGGTCGCTCGGCGCCATTTTCATCGCGCAGTCAGGCTTCCCGTTCTCGCCGCAACTCGGCTACAACCCCACCGGCAACGGAGACACCCGCAACCCCGTCCGTCCCTCGTGGAACCCGGACTTCCGTGACTCCCTCTATCCCCGAACTCCCACGCGATACTTCAATCCGGCCGCCTTCATCCAGCCCACTTCCGGAACCTATGGCAACGTCTCGCGTGATGCGCTCACAGGACCGGGCCTCTCTGAATTGGATTTCTCCGCTCTCAAGAAAACTCGATTAAGCGAGCGCCTCAATCTTCAATTTCGGACAGAGTTCTTCAACATCCTCAACCACACCAACTTCCTCACGCCCAACCCCGTCGTTTTCACTTCTGCCACCTCCGGCTTCTCACCCACTGCCGGAGTCGTCACCGCCACCTCCACCACTTCGCACCAGATTCAGTTTGGCGCAAAGCTGATCTTTTAAGCCAATCATTCCATTCGACTGAATGATGAGAGGATCAGTCAGCCTGATCCTCTCATCGTTTGGCAATGCAGCGCATTTTGCATCTTACCCAGCGTGGTTTCCGGCGAATACTGCCGATGCTCGGTCGACATGCGGTCGTACTGAGCCGCGCGAGACGGTGCCGGCGCGGTCACGGATGCTGAAGCGAGTTCCATACTGGCCACCAATCCAGCCTCCGGCTTTCGTGAAGGCCGCCTTAAAAAATTGCTCTACTATAGAGTGGAAATTTGGGGCGCTTTTCGTGACAAGTCAGAAAAAATATTTACAAACTTTCACTGCTTGAACAAATAACAGGGACTTGCAATTCCCTGTTAGCTCGAGAAAATTCCCTGTTCTTTTTTTGAACCCCAATGGTCGAGAACGGGGACTAAGCTCAGTACAATGTGCAGATGCGCGCGGCGCATACGCACGAATGGGGGCCCAAATTGTCAAAATTCCCTGTAAATTTCCCTGTTAGCAGGGAATATCATCGGAGAGCGGTTCGCTCTAGACTGCCAGCACCGCCATCTAGTTCGCCTAATCACCCTGGCAAGAGAGAATTTCTACCCAGCGCCGTATTTAAGCCGCTGATTCTGCGACAGACGATGTAGATGCATTTGGATTACGCGCATCCAAATTGTTCGTGATGCCTATGAGCAGGTTCTCTCTTCTCCTTTTTTTGTCCATCCTTTGCACTCCGCTTTGGGGCCAGCAACAAAAAGCCAGCGTCACGCTGCCGGACAGTCCCACGCCCCACGTGAGACTGACAGATTACGCCGGGGGCGCCGGTGGCGTGGCGCCCAATCATCATGGCTATCCGACCGACCGCGAGGAGTCGTGGAAGGCTCTGCCCAAAGACTTCCTTCACGACCAGAAGCTGATCTGGGCCGTGTTCCCCAGCCAGATGGCGCACGGGCATCACTGGGTTCCCGTGCTGCTGACCGCGGGAGCTACGGCGGGACTGCTCTACGCCGACCCCCATGTGCTGAACTACTTCCGGTCGCACCAGAAGAACCTCAGCGACCTGAACAGCACCTTCAGCTCGGAAATTTCGGCGAGCGAGATCGCCGCAGTACCGGTTGCGCTGCTCGCAGCCGGATACGTGCGGCACGACCGGTACCAGCAGAGCACCGCGCTTTTGTGCGCGGATGCCTACGCGGACAGCGCAATCCCTCCGCTAGTGATCATGGCAATCGCGCGGCGGCGGCGACCGTCGGAGGTGCCGCCGCTGACTCCGTTCGGAGACGAATTCTTCAAAGACTCCTGGTACAAGGGCAGCAGCTTCCCATCGGGACACTCGGCGGCGGCCTTCGCTGTGGCGACGGTAGTCGCCCACCGTTACAGCAACCACAAGTGGGTGCCGGTGCTCGCCTATGGCATGGCAGCGGTGATCAGCCTGTCGCGCATCACCGGCCGGGAGCACTTCCCATCGGACGTGTTTGTGGGCGGTGTGGTCGGATACGCAACAGCCGAATACGCGGCCCTGCGACCCCGATGAAGCTACCCCGCGGCTATGAATCGCAAGCGATTCATCCCAATGAAGGCCAGCCTTAAAAAATGCTCTACTTATAAGTCGGAATTTGGGGCGCTTTTTGCGACAGAGGCTTGTTTGGTCAGCGGCTCGGCTGCACCCGGGTTGATCGTTGCGTTCGTGAGGAATATTCGCCGACCATTCGGGTGCCAAGGTGGGTGGCGAAAAAATCGGCAATGGTGCGATCGGCCTCACGTGACTCCGGCAGGCCTGGGTCATTCCAGAATCCGTGCTGCAGCGCCTCGAACACAACGAACTGAGATGGAACGCCGGCCTTCAGAAACGCCCGTTCCAGCATGGCCGTATCGCTGAGCAGCAAGTCCCGCGTGCTGCTCAGAAAGAGGGTCGGCGGAAACCCATGCAGGTTTGCATAGATAGGCGAGACCACTGGGTCGTGCCGGTTCGCCGTTCCCACATATTCGGCGAAGGGCGGTCCCGCTTGAGGCTCCAGCGGCCCCGCCAATCCTGTCACGCTGAACAGCGACTCGGAGTCGCCTCGATGGCTTAAGTCGCCGCTGCCGGAGAAAATCCCCAAGGCTCCGGGAAGCGGCAACCCTAGTTGGCGCAGCCGGGAGGCGGTCTCCGCAGTCAGAATCGCACCCGCCGAAGTTCCGTACATTCCCATATTCCCGGGCTTGTATGCCTTCAGTAGCTCGCGGTATACCGCGACCACGTCATCCACCGCCGCCGGATACGGATGCTCCGGAGCCATTCTGTAAAGAACCGAAATGACTTTGATATGCGTGAGGCTGGCGATGGGAATCGTCTCTGTCAGCGACCCCCAATCCGCGACAAAGCCGCCGCCGTGAATGTTAATTAGAACCTTGTCCGCCTTCTCCGCGTCTGGAGCTTTTGGCTCAATCACCCGAACCGGAACGCCAGCAATCGTGCCTTTGCTGACGATCGCGGGAAAGGTCGCGAGCGCTTCTTTGCCCAGCCGCGCCTCGGTCGCATCCGCACGAGAGCGTTCGGAGGCAAGCGCCTGCGCCGGGTCTATCTGAGCATGAGGCTTCGATGAATTCCCGCATGGAACATTGGCAAAGTCCGACCCGATCAGCTTACGGGCTTCCGGGCTGACGGTCGACGGGACCGGAACAACCCGCGTCACGTGGGCTGTCCCATTGCGGTCAACATAGCTGAAGTTATGCTGGGGAGCGCATTCCGAGGCGCGTGCTGCGTGCTGAGACTGTGCAAAGCAGCCAGGCAGCAGGAAAAGGGCGGCCAAACAGCACCGGCACGTTATCTTCACGCGCCCGCTCAGGGCAGCACCGTTTCCTTGCATCCCTGGTCCGACACGGGCTGGAGGTTTTCATTGAGAATGCGGTTTATATAAAAATCGAAGAATTTGGCCGAATTTGAATCGAGGCAGACCTGCGCATTTGCCGCCCCAGGCTCTTGGCGGGTGAAGCCATAATTGTCTACAACGATGTGCATCGGGGTGGTGGGGCACAGACTGGGTTGCAGCGCATAGCCCACAGCCATCGCGTCGAACAGCGTTGGCGTGGGATTCAGCGTCGAAGCGGTCCAATCGTGATACAGCAGGGCGAGCGTGTCGGTCAGTGGCTTGCTCTGGCTGAAGATCACGTTCCGCCTCGTCTCGTCCAGCTTCAGTTGCGTCGAGTCCAGCGGCATCACATAGAGCGGCACGCCCGAGGTGAACAGCTTTTGCGCCGCCGGAATGTCCATCAGGATGTTGTACTCGGGGTCTGGCCCGTGCGCCGGCCCATAACCCAGATCGCCGTAGCCGCGCCGGATTGATCCGCCCATGATCACCACGCGCTTCAGCTTGCGAAATGTCGCCGGATCCCGATCAATCAGAGCGCCAACATTGCTAAGGGGAGCAATTGAAATCAGCGTAATCTGCCCTGGGTACTTGCGAATTTCGTTCAACGTGAAGCCAATCGCATCCGGCCACTTCTGGTCTGGAAACCGCTTCGCCCAACGCGCCTGGGTGAACGGAGCCTTCGTCGGAACCTTTGGTCCCGCGGCTACCGGAATATTGCTCCTGCCAACCTCACACAGATAGCGCTCGACCAGCCGCGCCCGTAGATCGGTGTCGCCATAGGCCGTCGTCACCCCCAGCACCTGGACGTCAGGACTGGACAGCAGCAGCCCCAGCGCAAACGCATCGTCAATGTCATCGCCAATATCGGTATCCAAGATGACCTTCTGCGGTCCAGAAACGGCCTGCTGCGCCACCACCTCCTGGCGGCAGCAGCAAAGCAGAGCGATCAACAGCAACAGGGAAACACGAGACTTCATAGATCAACTCCAATGGGGATTACATGCGGCAGTCTTCAAACGATCAATTCGGGTTCACTTCTGAATCTCTCGATCAGGAACGCATCGACCTCGGCGTGCGTCGGCATCGAAGGCAGCGCGCCTTTCCGCATAACGGAAATGGCCGCCGCAGCCGAAGCAAACTGCGCCGCCTCCAGCGGGGTTGAGCCACCCGCAAGCCCGACCGCAAAGGCGCCGTTGAATGCATCTCCCGCCGCCGTGGTGTCCACCGCCTTGACCACGAACGCTGGAACCATGGCGCGAACGCCGTCTTCGGTCGCCAAATACGCGCCGCGTTCCCCAAGCTTCAGGAGGACGTTTTTCGGCCCCAGGCCGAGCAGGTACTCCGCGAGCCCGCGAAGTTCGCGCTCTGATTTGAGAGATTCGTCGATTCCTGCAAGCCGCTGCGCCTCCGCATCGTTAGGCGTCAGCCACGCAATCTGCCGCAGCATTTTCGGCGGGAGAAACTGCGCCGGAGCCGGATCCAGAATCAGCGGCACCCGCTCCCTCGCGCAGACCGCAGCAAGCTGTTCCACCGTGTCCAGCGGAATCTCAAGCTGCGTCAGCACGTAGCTCGCGCCACGGATCAGGCTGGCGTGGTCCTCAATGTCCTCTTCGGAAAGCCGGGCATTCGCGCCCAGCGCCACAATGATGCTGTTCTCGCCCTCCGGCGTCACGGCAATCATAGCCAATCCTGAAGGCCCTTCCGACCGCATGACAGCCGAAACATCTACTCCCGCGTCGCGAATGTGTCCTCGCAGCTCATCGCCAAACACGTCGGAGCCGGTTCGTCCGATCATCTGCACCGGCCAACCTAGCCGCCCAATCGCCGCCGCCTGATTGGCTCCCTTGCCTCCCGGATGGTTCTCCAGCCCCGTGCCCGTCAAAGTTTCGCCCGGTCGGGGCAATCGCTCCACTCCGACCACCAGGTCGATGTTGATACTTCCAGCCACCAAAATCGGCTTCTTCTGCATGAATATACGTTCCTTGACTAATCGCAGTTCTCGTTAAAACAATGGAGCCAATGCCACGGTCGTAAGACCCCCGATAAAGAAGACAAACATCCAGACGAGCAGCGTCTTCGACAGGCGCGGAGCCGCCGAAAACTCGTGCCAGACAAACACGCCCCAGCAGGCCGAAATCATGGTCGCACCCTGCCCTATCGAGTAGGAAACTGCCGGTCCAACCATATGGGCCTGCGAGGCCGCGAAATTCAGCACCGCGCCCGTACACCAGATGGCCCCACCGAGAATACCCCAGCCGTGCCACTTCGCTGGAGCGCCCCAATAGCCTTCCATCGAAACCGGCTCCCGGCCATCCAGCGGCTTCCTCATCAAGATAAGATTCAGTGGAATCGAGCACAGGATGACGCCAATCGCGAAGAACAGAGTGGTGGCGTAGGGGCCGGGCGCATCCGTCCCGCTCATCGCGCCCGCGACCAACGGATAAAAAAGCCCCATCAAAATGCCCGAAATGACCGAAAGAATGATGCCCCGCCGGCTCATTGCCCGATGTTGCTGCTCCCGCAATCGATAGGCAAGCGCGTCGAGGACAATAGCCACCAGCACCAGAGCAATGCCGCCGAACAGCAGCATCGGATTACCGCCCGGCTTCACCGCATAACTGGTGGCCGCGCCCACCACCAGCGCAATGCCGATGCCCACAGGAAACGCGACCGCAAGACCCGCAATATCTATTGCCGCAACCAACAGCAGGTTGGCGACATTGAACAAAGCGCCGCCCGCCAGAGCCAGCAGGAAATGCCGCCCATCCGCGTGAAACAGATCTGCCCAGAACGGCC
>JAICYR010000060.1 GCA_025934135.1 Acidobacteriaceae bacterium
AACAACAACACCACCTATTAACGTGGAGCGGGCGGTCCGCAGTTCCGTACCTTCGCCTGTCGCCGCCAGGTGCCTCTGCCCAGACCTGAACCCGCGCGCGCAAACCAGCAGTATTTTGTATCACGCGAGCGGGCGATTGCGGTAAGTGAGTATCTGCAACAGCAGTTTCACCTAGACTCGAAACGGGTGGGGGTGATGCCGTTCAGCGCGCGTCCGCCGAAGGGGGCGGGCAAAGAGACGTGGGACGGCGTGGCGTTGGTGCTGGTGGTGTCGAAGAAGCAGTGAGCGGGATCAGCCCCATCCTTGACGCAAGAAGCGCGTCAAGGATGGGGCACCCGGATTCGTAGGGCGCCCCAAAGTTGCTGCTATACGGTTTCGGGGATGGCTTCGGCCTGGGGGTTCTTGACGCGAACCACCACGATCTTTGAGAAGCCTTCCTTGAAGTTGGGCGGGCGCAGGCGCTCGGCCATCTTCTGCATGGTTTCGTCGCTCACGGTGCGCTCGCGTTTGTGGTTGCGCGCGAGGCAAATCTCCAGCGGGACATCGAAGAAGACGGCCTGGACCTCGTAGCCGAAGCTCTTGGCCATCTTGATCCACTGGCGGCGCTCGTGGGGCGAGAGGTTGGTCGCGTCCACGTAGTTCCACGGCATTTTGGCGATCAGCCGGGCGCGCAGCAGCGAGCGCAGGGTGGAAAAGACCAGGCCCTGGTAGCGCTGCTCGTCAATGTCGTCGAACAGGATGGCGCGCAGCATGTCCGACGAAAGCGGGTTGACGCCGCGACGCTTGAACCATGTGGTTTTGCCTGAGCCGGGGAGTCCGATCGTCAGGACCACGTATCCCTTGGGGCCGGCTGGCTGGCCGGCGGCCTGGGGAGCGGGCGGCGGCACCGAGGGCGATTCGGGCTGGGTCTCCACTTCGAGGCGGGCTGCATTTTCAGGCGCACCGGCTGGCGCGCCAAATTCGGCAGCCTCCGGCGCGAGGGGAAGAGGGGAGGTAATTTCAGGCTCCGGGTGTTCGCTGACCGCCTCGACGGGAGCAGCTTCGTAAGAAGGGCGCAGGGGAGCCGGCTGATTCGCGGGGATTTCCTGGCCTATCTTTCCTGTGGCCTCGGAGTTGTTGGGGCCACGCTTGGAACGTCGTCTCATTTTCTCGCGCATCCATTCGCGCATATATCGGATGTAACACAGGACGGCGTTGCGAAGCAATTCAATTGGGCGAATTGGGGCGCGGAGTGGTCGTTTTGGGATTCTCGTGGAACAAGCGAACATTGCACTCGATTCTGCGAATATCCTGTAGAGAGATGCCCTCTACGGTTAAAACCGCGCCTTCCCTGCCCTCGCTCTATGACTTTTTTGCGCCGGGGGGCGTGCTGGCGCACTCCGAGCTTCCCTATGAGTTTCGTAAGGGGCAGCTTGAGATGGCGCGGGCCGTGGAGCGCGCGCTGGAGGAAGGCCGCCACCTGATTGTGGAGGCCGGGACTGGCACGGGCAAAACGCTGGCCTATCTGCTGCCTGCGCTGCGGTCAGGACAACGAGTCATCATTTCCACGGGAACAAAAAATCTTCAGGAGCAGCTTTTCTTCAAGGACATTCCCTTTCTTGAGTCGCTGCTGGGGCCGTTGCGTGTGTGCTACATGAAGGGACGCGCGAATTATCTTTGCCGCCACAAGCTGTACGCGCTCAGGAACCAGCCGATTTTGAATGGACTGGAGGAAATTTCGCAATACCAGGCGATTGCCGAGTGGGAAAAGACGACCGAGACTGGCGACCGCGTGGAGCTTGCGGACCTGCCGGAGGCGAGCCAGCTTTGGGCAAAGCTGGACGCGCGCGGCGAGGCGTGTCTGGGGCAGGCGTGCCCGGACTACGAGCGGTGCTTCATCACGGAGATGCGGCGCAGGGCGGCGGAGAGCGATGTGATCATCGTGAACCATCACTTGTTCTTCGCCGATTTGGCGATCAAGCAGCAGGCGAGGGGCGCTCCGGATGCGGGCGTGCTGCCGGACGCCGGGATTGTGATTTTTGATGAGGCGCACGAACTGGAAGACGTGGCGTCGAGCTACTTCGGGATAAGCCTGAGCAATGTTCGATTCGAGGAACTGGCGCGCGATGTGGAAACGATGCTGCGGGCCAAGGGAGCGCTGAACACAGAGATCGTAGGCGCGGCGCAGATGGTGCGGGAGCGCGCGCGGATGTTCTTTGGCGCGCTGCCTCGCGGGGCCGGGAGCGAAGGGCGGATGCAGTTTGGAGCTCGCGAAGAGTTTCTGGAAGCGCAAGGGGACCTCTATCTCGGCGTGCTGAACGGACTGCATCGGCTGGAAGGTGAACTGGAGCGGGTGCGCGGCGCGGAGGAAGCCGCTCCGCTGAGGAAGCGCACGGCGGACGTTCGCGAGCAGTTGAAGTTTCTGCTGGAGGCGGAGGACCGGAACACGGTCTTCTGGCTGGAGCGGCGTGGTGGGCGTCAGGGCGGCGTGAGCACGCATTTGCAGGCCACTCCGATTGATGTTTCGGAACTGCTGGCCGGGCTGCTGTTTGAGGAGTTTCCCAGCGTGGTGCTGACGTCGGCGACGCTGACGGTGCAGGGTGGGTTCGGGCATATCCGGAAGCGGCTTGGATTGCGCGATGCGCGCGAGTTGGTGGTCCCGTCGCATTTTCGGTATGGCGAGCAGGCGGTGCTGTATCTGCCTCCAGAAATGCCGGACCCGAGGGACAGCGATTTTCAGGAGCGGGCGGCGGAGCGGATTCGGCGCGTGCTGGATATTACGCGGGGGCGGGCGTTTTGCCTGTTCACCAGCTACAGCCAGATGCGGGACTTGTATGAACGGCTGGCCTCGGAGTTGGGCTATCCCCTGCTGCTGCAAGGAACGGCCCCGCGCAAGGCGCTGCTGGAGGAGTTTCGCGAGACACCGAACGCCGTGCTGTTCGGCACGTCGAGTTTCTGGCAGGGAGTGGACGTGCAGGGCGAGGCGCTGAGCTGTGTGATTATCGACCGCCTGCCGTTTGCCGTGCCGAGCGATCCGGTGGTGCAGGCGAGGATGCGGGCGATTGAGGACGGCGGCGGCAATCCGTTCATGGAGTATCAGGTTCCGTCGGCGGTGATTACGCTGAAGCAGGGCTTCGGGCGGCTGATTCGCTCGTTGGAAGACCGCGGCGTGCTGATGCTGCTCGATCCGCGGATTCAGCGGGCGCGGTATGGACGCGTGTTTTTGGAAAGCCTGCCGCCGTATCGCATGACACAGGATATTGCGGCGGTGGAAGAGTTTTTTAACCGCTAAACTGGCCAGCTAAGAAGTGCCGCTCATGTTCAAAGAGTAAGGCGGTGGCTGGAATAGGCACGCAGAGAGCCGATTCGCCCGCTATCGAGGGACCGGCAACCCGGGAATCGACCTAAGATATTCTAAAGACAACCTTGTGGTCGCGAACAAGCCAGAAGTGCCAGCGGTCCCAAGCCGGACCTTACTTCCGGTAGCTCTCCCGCAGCGAATTGCTGCCGAAAGGTACTAAGAAGTATGCGTCGATCTCTTCCCCTTGCAGGATTTATCCTTCTCGCGTTTGTCGCTTCGCTCGCGCACTCGCAATCCCACATCCTGTCGATCAACCCAAGCCCCAATTTTCGATTTGTACAAGGTGCAAGCCTGATCCACAGCAATCTTGATGGAAGCGGAAATACGCCTCCAATCATGCCGAACATTTCCGCCAAGGGTAATACGTCTACGCTGCCGAGCGCGCCCGTGCAACACGATCAGACCATCTGCGGCATCACCCATCTTGGTCGCTGTATTCAGGATTTGGGTGAGGACGATAAAGGCATTTTTACCAGCCCATTCCACTTACAACCGCAGGATGCCTATTGGCTGGCCCCGCTAGGCGCAGCTACCGGAGCGGCTTTTGCCTACGATGCCGATGCTGCGCAAGCTGTTGGTGTGGATGCGAACCGCACTAATACCGCGAACAAAATCGCGGACTTTGGTTCCTTCTGGGCAACCGGTGCGGAAGGCGCGGGGATTTACTTCATCGGCCTCGCTCAAAAAAATCCAAAGCTGGCGGAAACCGGACGCTTGGCGGCCGAAGCTGTCATCGACTCCGGAACTGTGACACTGGCGACCAAGCTTGTCACCAACCGCCAGCGTCCACGTCAAGGCAACGGACAAGGAGATTTTTGGCCGGCGGGAACAGGCCATTGGGGGTGGGACACTTCTTTTCCGTCCGATCATGCAACAGCGACCATGGCATTGGCTCGCGTTATCGCCGGGGAGTATCCGCACTGGTATGTCGTGGTTCCCGCCTATGGATTTGCCGAGACGGTTAGCGTTTCCCGTATTCTGGCCAACCAACACTTCCCCTCGGATATTGTGGTCGGTCAAGCCATCGGATTCCTCGTCGGTAGCTATGTATTGAATCATCGTGCTTTGTATCGTCCAGCGAAACAGGGGCTGGCAGCACGGGTGATTGGCTCGATCCGCCCTATTGCCGATGCGAGGACGCGTACCCTGGCGGCGTCTGTGGAGATTCCGCTGGGAGAAAACCGGCGGTTCTAGAAGTTGCACTCCTGCTAATACCAGGGAGCTTTTCAATCAGGCTTGCAGGGGGCTCCCGCGCCCCAAAATTGTGCTCTCGTTTAGCATGGAATTAGAGATGGCCCGCAATCTTTACATTCTGGCCGGAACGCTGCTGCTGTTCGCGCTGTTCTCCTTCGGCATGACGTTTGTGGGGAGCGGGTTTCAGCAGGGGCTTCCGGGCAATGGATCGCTGTGGAAGACAACTGCGCTGTTTCTTACCGTGGGCGGGCTGATCGTCGCGCTGCTGGGCATGATGACCGCAATGTTCGAGCAGGTGGACCGGCGGGCGAGAGAACGCCAGGCAAAGGCGCGGAGACGACGGAAGTAGACCCCACATTCCATTCGCCGCCGGAAGCTACAATATAGACAGGGCGCGTCCGCCCTGGAAAGCTAAAACTCATGTATGAAGTTACAGTGGAGCGCGAGTTTTCGTCGGGACATTACCTGAGAAATTATCGCGGCAAGTGTGAAAATCCGCACGGGCACAACTACAAGGTCCGCATTACCCTGAAAGGCGAGGCGCTGGACGCCTCCGGCCTGTTGCTGGACTTCAAGGACCTGAAGCAGGTGATGCGTCCAGTGATTGACCGGCTCGACCACCAGATGCTGAATGATCTGGAGCCGTTCACGAAGATCAATCCTTCGGCGGAGAATCTGGCCCGCTACTTTTTTGACGAGACGAACCAGCAAATGGCCTCGTTAACACAGGGCCGTGTGCGCGTGAAGGACTGCACGATTCACGAGACCGACACAACGACGGCCACCTATTACGAGTAATCGCATCCGTGTATCTGATCGAAATCTACAAATCCATTCAGGGCGAATCGAGCTTTGCCGGGAGGCCGTGTATTTTTGTGCGGCTGGCCGGGTGCAACCTGCGCTGCTCGTGGTGTGACTCCGAATACACGTTCACCGGCGGTTACAAATTGTCGGAAGACGAAGTTGTGGCCGAGATTGCGAAGCTGGCTCCCGTGAAGCTGGTGGAGTTTACCGGCGGCGAGCCTCTGCTGCAGGAGCGCGAAGTAATTCCGCTGATGCAGCGGCTGCTCGGTAGCGGCTACGAGTTGATGATTGAGACGAGCGGCGAGCGTCCAGTGGAGAAGGTGCCGAAGGCAGTACATAAGATCCTCGATGTAAAGTGTCCGGGCTCGGGCGAGGCGGGGCGGTTTCGCATGACCAATCTCGCTTCCCTGACCGAGCGCGATGAAATGAAGTTCGTAATCACGAACCGCGACGATTACGAATTCGCCCGCACCTTCATTCGCGACAACGCTCTGGAAGGCCGCGTGGGCGGGATTCTGCTTTCGCCTGCTTTTTCAAAAACGCCGACGCCGGAGCGCACGACGGAAAACTGCTTGCTCGATCCTCGCGAACTGGTGGAATGGATGCTGGCAGACGGTCTGAATGCGCGGTTGAGTCTACAAATTCACAAGTACATCTGGGAGCCAATGAAAAAGGGCGTCTAGGACTGGCCGTCCAGGCAATCGCGCCTTCGGCGCCATTCTTGTGCCGACCGTTTCCGCCGCTCCCGCTGGTCGCGGGAATAACTTCCTTGGTGCACAGAGAAAACCGCAGATCCTTCGACTTCGCTTGATGCAAGCGTCAAGCTCCGCTCAGGATGACAACCCTCCTTCAGGGGCATGACTCAATGAATCATGCGGCTGCGCCGCTGCATGTAGTCCATCAGCAGATATTCACCGAGATTTTCGGGGCGGGTGAAGTAGGCTTTGCCGCGGCACATTTGCGAAACCTGATGGACGAACTGCACGAGGCTGGGGTCCGACGCGAGCATGAAGGTATTGATCATGATGCTGGAGCGCTTGCAGCGGGCCACTTCTTCGAGCGTTTCGCTGACGACCAGCGGATCAAGGCCGAAAGCATTGCGGTAGATGCGCCCGTCCTCAAGCGTAAGCGCGGAGGGCTTGCCGTCGGTAATCATGACAATCTGCTTCATGTCTTTGCGCTGGGCGCGCAGGATCCTTTGCGCCACTCGCAGGCCCTCGCGGGTGTTGGTGTAATGGGGTCCAACTCTGACGCGTGCAAGCTGCGAGACGGGAATCTCCTCGGCGGAATCGTGGAAGAGAACCAGCGAGAGCGAATCACCCGGGTACTGCGTGCGGATGAGGTGCGAGAGCGCCATGGCGACTTTTTTCGCGGGCGTGAAGCGGTCTTCGCCGTAAAGAATCATGGAGTGCGAGCAGTCGAGCATCACGACGGTGGCGCATGAGCTTTGGTACTCGCACTGATGCACGTGCAGGTCGCGGTACTCAATGTTGAGCGGCAAGGTAAGTCCTTCGCGATGGATGGCGGAGGCCAACGTGGCGGTGGCGTCGAGGTTGAGCACGTCTCCAAATTCATAGGGGCGCGTCGCGCCATCGGACTCGATGCCAGTGGCCAAGTGGCGGGTGTCGTGGCGCCCGCTGGTCGCCTTGCCGAGTGAGCCGAGCAGGTCGCGCAGGGCCTTGTAGCCGAGGAAGTCGAGGCTCTTGTCCGTAACTTCAAATCGGGCCTCGCCCTGTGGCTGCTCAATTTCTCCGGGGCGCTGCTCGTGGCTCTCGCCGGATTGCGGCGATTCGCTGGATATAAAGTTTTCCTGCTGGAGGCGCTGGAGCAGCTTGTCGATCAGTTCGTCGAGCTTGCCTTCTTCGGCGAGCGATTCCATTGCCTGCCGCATCTGGTCGTCCATGAAGTCGCCGGACTCGAGCGCCTGGCGGATAGCTTCGCGCAAGTCGTCCAGCGTGCTGTCTATGGATTGATACTCGCCGTAGGGGTCCTGAAATCCGGAGTCGAGCAGAAAATCAGAGAGGGCCTTCAGCAGGTCCTGAAGATCCATCTCCGATGCCAGATCGCCGTTGTATTTGGTGTAGCGGACGCGCTTCATTGCAGCCCCTAATTAAAGCTTCCGCGACGGGTGCGGCGGGATTGCCACTCGGAGTATTCGGCTTCCATGGTGACGCGCTCTTGCTTGGGCGGTTGCGGCTTTTTCTGCGCAGAGAAGGTCCGCTCCTCGCTGCGGCTGAGGCGGCGGTGCGAGCACATGCCTTCGAGCAGAAACTCGGACGCTGCGACGAGATGCTCTGGCGCTTCGGAATCGCTGATTCCGAGTGGAGAAAGCTTGTCGAACAGCCCCTGAATTTCGCTGAGTTCTTCCACAGTTTGCGCCGCGGATTTGGCATCTTCGATTTTGGTGGTGCCGCCTAGGTTGAACCACTGCTCGATTTGCTGCGTGTTGGTATCGGCGAAATACTTATCGAAAACTTTTCCGATAGCGGCGCGGACGACTTCCCTCACGACCGTATCGGCCCCGCGCATTTCGCCCTCGTACTCGAGTTCGAGCTTGCCGGTGATCCCCGGCAGAGCGGCATAGAGATCGCCGACGCGCGGCAGGACGAGTTTTTCGCCATGCAGCAGCGCGCGGCGCTCGGCATTGGAGAGGACGAGTTCCATGGTGGAGATGGGAAGGCGCTGGCTGACGCCGCTACGCTTGTCGACACGCTTGTCTTCGCGGGCCGAGAAAGCAACTTGTTCAATCAGTTCGCGAAGGTATTGCGGAATGACGGTCTCGGCATGGTCTCGCTCGGTCCAAGCCTCCTGCGCTGTGATGGCGAGGCCCTCTTCCAGCGTTTCGGGGTAATGCGTGCGAATTTCCGATCCGATGCGGTCCTTAAGCGGCGTCACAATCTTGCCGCGCGCCGTGTAGTCCTCGGGATTTGCGCTGAAGACCAGCGCAACGTCGAGTTCGAGCCGCACGGGGTAGCCCTTAATCTGCACGTCGCCTTCCTGCATGATGTTAAAGAGCGCGACCTGAATTTTCCCGGCGAGGTCGGGCAGCTCGTTAATGGCGAAGATGCCGCGATTGGCCCTGGGCAGCAACCCATAGTGCATGGTTAGCTCGCTGGAGAGGTCCTGCCCGCCGCGAGCGGCTTTGATAGGATCAATGTCGCCGATGAGATCCGCCACCGTGACATCGGGCGTCGCAAGCTTTTCAACATAGCGATCGTTGCGGGAGAGATACGCGACCGGGGTTGCGTCTCCCTCGCGGGCGACCAGATCGCGGCAGCGCGCGCAGAGCGGATGGTAGGGATTGTCGCGAATTTCGCATCCGGCGATGTAGGGCGTTTGCTCGTCGAGGAGCGCGGTGAGAGCGCGCAGAATGCGGCTTTTGGCCTGGCCGCGCAGGCCGAGCAGGATGAAGTTCTGCCGGGAGAGCACGGCGTTAACGATCTGCGGAACGACGGTATCCTCGTAGCCGATGATGCCCGGAAAGATGGTCTCGCCCGCTCGCAGCTTCGCGATAAGGTTCTCGCGCAACTCATCTTTCACGGAGCGGGAGGCAAGGCGGGTTTCCGAGAAGTCCTTATGCTTACGGAGTTCCCCTATGGTTTGCGGCAGGTTGCGAGACGCCATTCGATTCCTCCGGAGATGAGTCACTGTTCCTAGATTAGACCCATTGTCGGCGCGGAAGTCTGCATGAGGAGGAAGACTGTCCTTTATCAATTGAAGCCACATTGAAAGCAGAAGACTTAAGTTCGTCGCTCAAGTCTGAAGACCCAATTCAGGCGGATGCAACATTCTCCACGCGGCCCTCTTCTATAGCGTCGACGCGCGCTGGTACACTCTCTTTTCCGTGTGTGGAGGAGCTTTTGCCCGAACCAACTAAGTTGCAGCCTGCTGAATTTCAGCCCTATGTCCCGGCACATGAGTCGCGCCGCGAATTTACATTTCGCGCGGTCCTGCTGGGCTGCATTTTTGCCGTCCTGTTTGGGGCCGTCACCGTTTACGTGGGACTGGAAGCTGGGCTGACGGTTGCGGCATCAATCCCCATTGCCGTGCTTTCGATCAGCGTGCTGCGTGGACTGGGGCGCGCATCGATTCTCGAAAATAACATTGTGCAGACCACCGGCAATGCCGGCCAGTCCATTGCTTCCGGAGTTATCTTCACCCTGCCCGCGCTGATCTTCCTGGGCTTCGATCTTGAGTATTTTCGGATTTTTATTCTGGCGCTGCTGGGCGGATGGCTGGGCGTGCTGTTCATGATTCCGCTGCGCCGGCAATTGATTGTGGAGGAGCACGGGAAGCTCACCTATCCCGAAGGCACGGCCTGCGCGGACGTTCTGGTGGCCGGCGAAAAGGGTGGATCGTTTGCCAGCCGCGTGTTTTTTGGCCTGGGACTGGGCGCGCTCTACACGCTTTTCCAGAACGAAAACCTGTTTGCCGCGTGGCCCGGCAGTCCCAAATACGATCCCAATTGGCTCCCCGGAGCTTCGCTCCGCTGCGCGGCCACGCCGGAGTACATGGGCGTCGGCTACATCATCGGCGCTCGTGTGGCGGGCACGCTGTTTGCGGGAGGCGTCTTCAGCTGGTTTGTGCTAATGCCGGCCATTCATTTCTTCGGAGCACGGTTCCCCAGCCCGATCTACCCTGGGACCGCGCCGATTTCGCAAATGTCTCCCAGCGACCTGTGGAGCGCCTATGTGCGGCCCATGGGAGCGGGCGCGGTGGCCGCCGCTGGGCTCATCACGCTGCTGCGGTCCATGCCAACCATTTATGGCGCGCTGAAAGATGGCGCGAAGAATCTGGGCAAGCGGGCCGCAACCGTCTCCACCAGGCGCACTGACCGCGACATTCCCATGAGCGTGGTGCTTGTGGGAAGCGTGCTGCTGGTGGTGATGATTTTCTTCTTTCTTGAATTCAAACCGGTCCCGGGAGCGCAGGTGGGCTGGCTGGCCAATTTTGCCGCTGCGCTGCTGGTCTTCTTCTTCGGGTTCCTGTTCGTAACTGTTTCCTCGCGGATCGTGGGCTTAATCGGCAGTTCCGCGAATCCGGTTTCCGGCATGACCATTGCAACGCTGATGGCGACGGCGGCGATCTTTCTGGTGAAGGGCTGGACCGAACCTGCGTTCGGGGCGCTGGCCATCAGCATCGGCGGGCTGGTCTGCATCGCCTCCGCCAATGCGGGAGACACGTCGCAGGACCTGAAGACCGGATTTCTGGTAGGCGCCACGCCATGGAAGCAGCAGCTCGCCGTGATGGTTGGCGTGATCGTCTGCGTTTTCTCCATTGGACTGACCCTAAAGGCGATGAACCGGGGGCTTGAGACTTTTACCCCGATGAAAGAGGCCATCCCCTATAACCTGAACGCGCCCATTCCCGGAGTGAATGTACAGCAGAGTCATTTCGAGCGCGCCCACTTCCTGCTCACCGATCCGGACAAAACGACCAAATTTGTGAGCGGCAGCCCTTACATATTGCTGAATGCGCTCGGCTCGCCTGTGCTGCCGAATGGAAAATACCTTTACAATCCGGCGACCGGAAAAATTGAGATTGAGTGGTCGCAGGGCATTGGCAGCGCGCAGGCCGCCGCGCCGCAGGGGCGGCTGATGGCCACGGTCATCAACGGAATACTGACGCGCAAGCTGCCCTGGGGGCTGGTCTGGCTCGGAGTGTTTCTGGTGATCGCGGTGGAGCTGCTGGGCGTGCGGTCTCTGTCATTCGCCGTGGGGGCATATTTATCCATCGGGACCACGCTGGCAATCTTTGCCGGAGGCGTTATCCGCTGGATCATCGACCGGCTCACGGAACGTGCAAGTGGCGAAGGCGAGAGCGATGTTTCGCCTGGGTCCCTTTACGCAAGCGGACTGATTGCCGCCGGTGGCATCATGGGGCTGGTCGGCGTGGTCATCAAGCTCTACGAGGGCGCAACCGGCCACGAACTGCACCTGTGGTTCCCGGCGGGGTCCTTGGCGTATCGCATCCTCTACCATCAGTGGATCGCCGTGGTGATGTTCGTGCTGCTCGGCTTTTCTCTGTTTTACTTCGCGAGGAAGCCGATGAAGAAGGAGCGAGGCTAATCGCTCGCCGGAGCTACCTCTCCATGAAACTGCGCGAGCCGCTCACTGCTCGGTGCTTTCGTAAGGGCACTCACGACAAACAGGCAGAGTACCGAGAGAAAGAGCGCGGGGAAAATAGCATCGCGCTGCGCGATGATGGTCGGCAGGTACGCGCGCAGATGGTGAACCGTGAAGCTTGAATCCCAGAAGACGGTGACGAATGTTCCGGATGCGATAGCGCTGACGGCTCCGTAGGCGTTGGCGCGCCGCCAGTAAAATGCCGCTAGAATGACAGGCGTCAGCGCAGCGGAGTAGACGGTGTAGGCGTAAAGCATCATTTTGACGATGGAGCCGGTGTGCAGCGCCTGATAGAGCGACCACACGCCAAGCAATACGACCATGAGTCGCGAAACGATAAGCACGCGCTTGTTGGAAGCCTGCGGCGAGATGTAACGTACAAAAACATCGTTAACGAGATTCGTGGCAGGCGAAAACAGATAGTTATTCGCGGTAGAGATGACCTTGGCGAAGATCGCACCCATCATGAGCGCGCCAAGCCAGGCGGGCAGTCCATGCAGCGCGCTGAAGGCAAGGATTTCGCGCGGGCGATGGGCAATTTCTCCGGTGCGGTAGATGGCCGAGCCGACCACGGCGAGGGCCACGATAACGGTTTCCAGAATGACGGTTCCGATGATCCAGCCCACCACGGAAATCCTCGCGTCGCGCTCCGATTTGGCAGAGAAAAACTTCTGATACATCGACTGGTTGCCCAGCATCAGCAGGAACGTCGGGAGCCATAACTCCAGCGCCTGCATGAGCGACAAATCTCCGAGTATTTCAAAGTGGGTGGCGGGCAGCGTATGCGTCACAGCGCTCCAGCCGCCGGCAGTGTGGGTAAGGAACGGAAACGCTACGACCAGAGTGATGGTCGCAAGCAGGCCGATGAACAGATCCATGTAGGCGACCGAGGACATGCCGGCGAGCGCGGTAAATGCGATGACGAAGAAGGCCAGAATGTACTTGCCAAAGTCGGCCGTAATGATGGTGGGAAAGATGAGGTGGAGGATGTCTCCCCCGCCGATGAGCTGATAGCTGGTGATGCCGGTGTAGGCGAAGAGGATGGCAATGACGCCCAGCACGCGGGCCGCCTGGTTGTAGCGCGCCTCCAGCAGATCGGGAATGGTGAACTGCGCGAAGCGGCGCGCGCGCGGCGCGATGAAGTAGATGAAAAGCAGGCCGACCCATCCGCCGCCGGCGATCCATAACGCAACAAAGCCGTGGTTGTAGGCCTCCTCCGCGCCGCCCAGCAGCGAGCCGGAGCCGATCCACGAAGAGAGTAGCGTGAAGACCAGAACAAACGCGGGCAGCGAGCGGCCGGCGACGAGGTAATCGGCCTTCGTCTTCACCTTGCGCATGCGAGCCAGTGAGACGATGAGGAGAATGAGTACAATTGCGCCCACAACAGCGGCGTAGAGTGGCGACATGCGGTTCCCTGCTGAATTCAGAATTGGATAAGGAATAGTGTACAGAGCCGTGCTGACGGTGGTCGCGTTTATCGTGCGGGATATTCACGCGCGCCAAAGAGCGCAGTGCCGATGCGGACGAGGGTCGAGCCTTCTTCGATCGCAATTTCAAAATCGCCGGACATTCCCATGGAGAGCTCGCGCAGGTTGGTCTGGGGATAACGCCGGGCTAGATCATCGCGCAACTCGCGCAAGCGGCGAAAGCAACTCCGCGCTGTTTCGGGGTTATCGTCGAAGGGCGGAATGGTCATTAGGCCATCTACATGGATGTTCCGCAAGTCAGGGGCGCGCTCCAGTGTTTGCTGCAATTCGGGGCCAGAGAGGTCAAAGCCGGTTTTTGCCTCTTCTCCGCTCAGCTTGACTTCGAGAAGCACAGGGAGCTTGCGATTTATTTTTTTCGCCGCCTCGTTCAGCCGCTCCAGCAGCCGCAGAGAATCCACTGAATCGATTGTCGAAAAAATTGACGCGGCACGAGCGGCTTTGTTGGATTGCAGATGCCCAATGAGGTGAACTTCTATATTTTCTGGAAGGCCCGTGCGCTTGGACTCAAACTCCTGCACGCGATTTTCGCCAAAGAGCGTCAGGCCCGCTTGGATGGCTTCACAAATCGCGTCCGCTGGATGTGTCTTTGACACCGCAATGAGCCGCACGCTATGGCGCTCACGGCCCGCTCGGCGACAGGCGGATGCGATGCGGTCCTCGATGGCGGCAAGGCGGTCTCGGATGGATTCCCTCATTTCCTCATCTTAATTGGGCGCTGTCTGCTCAAGCTTCGCGGTAATTCAGAAGCACGAGGCCGATAAGGACAAAACACAGCGGCCAGGCCCAGGCGGTTCGTCGCGAGGCTTTGCCCGGCGGCAGCCGCATCTGCAGCCAGCGCGCCCATCCGGCCGTTACGCCCAGCACGGCGATGGCGGTATGGCTGATGCCCACAAGTGTCTCGTTTTTCGCGTCCTCTCCGAAGCCGTGCATGTGCGTGAGCAGCAATGCTCCTCCAATGGCGCACAGCAGAGGAAAGACGAGCGCGGCCCGCCGGGAGCGGAGGCGACCGGTTTCGATGGCCCATTCAAAAGCCGCCAGCATAATGATAAGGGCGGCAAAAAGGCGATGCTGTAGCACCTCCGGCTCGGCAAAGCTGGCCCAGAAGGGCCGAGGACCGAGCGGCCAAGTTTCAGGGTCGGCGCGCAGCACTATAAAGACGGCGAGCGCGATAAAGAGCAGCGGCCAGTTCCGCGCCCAGGGCTGGTTTTTGAAGCTCGCAACGAAGGCGATGAGGCCCGCGAACAGCACGACCAGCCCTGCCCAGTGGTGGTTGTACTCCGACCAGGCGCGGTCCATCGCGTCGTTGTCAGTGCCTCCGGTGAAGGCTTCGTTTTGGAGCGCGGATCTGATCGGAATGCGATGCGTAAGCTGGGCGAACGCCGGGCTGCGCAGCGTCGGCCATTGCCAGTCCATGCCCTGTGCTATCTCGCGGCTGGTGAGCTGCTCCGCGCCCATGTCCCGAGCGGGAGGCTGCGCCGTCATGGAAGCCGCGGCGAGAATGGCGGTAAACACCAGACCAATTTCCGCCTCGCTGAATCGGCGAAGGCGGGCAAGGACGGGGGCCGAATCCGAGCGGGTGCGCCGGACTAGAAGAAAGTTTGATACGCCGAGAGTTAGGCCCAGCAGCAGGAGATAGATTTTGGCTAACAGCATCACGCCGTAGGAAGCTCCGTAAAGCCCCTGCCATGAGCCGACATAAAACCACGACATGCCCACGCCTGCGAGGACCAGAACAGCGACACCGGCAATCGCCATCCAGGAAAACCGAGCGGCCAGAGCGTGGGCCCGCTTTTGTTCCGTACTGCCCCGCATGGCGACCAGCAGAAACGGCATGGCTCCGATCCATGCGGCTGCTCCGACATGATGCGCCGCCGTAAGGGCCAGCAGCAGCCCGCGATGATGAAGCTGCGACGCCGCATGGCTGAGCGCTACGGAAGCGGAAGCCAGAACCGCGCTGGAAACAAGCGACCAGAAAATTCTTTTCTGAAATCGCAGCAGGCAGAAAAGCGCCAGGGCAACCGCAATCAGCACGCAGTCCGCCTTGAAAAAAACCGCTGTTGTCGCCTCACGAAACCCTATGCCGTTGCTCATCAGAGTGGCGCAGGCTTGCGCGGCCGCGAGCGCCTGAACAAAAACCAATGCCAGTGCGAACCATGATGCACATTTTCCAACTGCCTTGCGCACGTCCGGCGGCGCAATCGCGGGCCTCGCAACCAGCCAGAGAAAGAACACTGCTCCCACAGCGAGCACTTCGAGCGACAGCGAGAGAGCACGCAGAATCACCGAGAGCAGGTCGAGGTCCTGCAGCAGCCAGATCACGGGCTATCGAACTACAAAAGGGATTTCGCCGCGCGTAATATGGCCGTCAGTGGAGAGGGCCTGCCAGCGAATCGTGTATTTGCCGGGGGACAAGGTGGAATGGGAATCCAGTTCGGAAGCTCCGTCAGCGACGATCGTCAGCGGCTTGATGTTTCCGTTCGGCATCATGAGCGCGAGGTGCGAACGGGCGCCGTCCACGCGGGAATCAAACTTGAGCGTGATAGCGATGGTGGGGCCGTGCGCCGTGCCTCCGGCAGCAGGAGTTGAGGAAACCAGACGCGCGTGCGCGAAGGCGGTCGGACTGAATCCGAAGGAAAAAATGCAGGCCAGCGCGACGACAGCGGCTTTCATCACAGGCATCTCCGGAATTACAAGGATGCGGCGCGTGTGGACTCACCGGTGAGTTCAGCCGCGCGCGCGTCGGCGTAGGCGGCGGCCCCCATCAGCGCGCAGCGGCTTTCCAAGATTACGCGAACAGGGGTCTGCACCAGCAGGTCGCTCAGACGGCCCTTGTCCGCAAAGGCCCGCAGGAACGCGCCGTCTCGCATCTTCTTCAAAATCTTTGGCGCGATTCCGCCGCCAAGATACATGCCTCCAAGGGCCAGCACTTTAAGCGCGAGATTACCGGCCTCGGCTCCGTAGGCGGACACGAAGATATCGAGGGCCGTCGCGCACAATTCGTTGGACCCTTCCTGGCCGAGTTCGCCGATGATGGCGTTGGGGTCCTCGGCCAACATTCTTTCGCGCAGCCAATCCGGTTCTTCCATTCCCTTCACGTCGCGCAGAAAAGTGTAGACGTTGGTGAGCCCCTGGCCGGAGACGACGCGCTCAAAGCTCACGCGGCCCTTGAGCGTCCGCTGAAGGTAGCGCAGCAACTCAATCTCAATCTCGTTGCGCGGGGCGAAGTCGCAGTGGCCTCCCTCGGAAGCCATTGGGACGTGCATCTTGCCGTTCCACACGAGGATTGCTTCGCCAAGCCCGGTCCCGGCGGAGACCAGCCCCTGGTTGCCCACCGAGCCGGGAGCGCCCGCGCTTAATTCGTACAACTGCTCGGGTTCAAGCTCGGCGATTCCGTAGCCGTTAGCCTCAAGGTCATTGATGAGGAACAGATGATTGATTTCGAGATCGCGCGAGAGTTCGCGGCTGTCGAGCACCCAGGGAAGATTCGTGAGCTTCAGTCTTCCGCCGCGCACCGGGCCCGGCACGCCGAAGCAGCCCGCCGTCACTTCCGGGTCGCCGCTTTCGATCAGGAATTCACGGACAATCTCCTTGAGGCCGGCGTATTCACGGGACGGAAATTTTTCATCGCGCACGTGGGAAAGGCGTCCATGGTCGAATCCATAGAGCGCGAGGTGGACCTTGGTGCCGCCGACATCACCGGCAAGAATCATCGATCAAATCTCCAGTCGTCCCGCGCCGTTCGCACCGGGAGGCGGTAATAGTGAGGCCGCTTCCCTGTCGAGCAGAAACAGGAGCTTTCCGTTACTTGGACGGATCAACTGCGATGGTAGCGTCTCAGGATCGTATTTGCCCAGCAGAACATCGTGCAGCGGCTGCGCCTTATCGCGGCCCGCAATGAGGAAAAAGACGCTGTTGGCCTCGTTTATGACGGGCCACGTGAGCGTAACGCGCCAAGTGTCTTTTTGTGGAACATGGTTGGCGACAGCGATGCGGATCATCTCGTTGATAGCGTCCGTGTGCGGAAACAGCGACGCTGTGTGACCATCGTCGCCCATTCCGAGCGCGAGCACATCGAAGCGGGGACCCTGTGCGCCCTCAAGTCGCAGGTTGTTACGAATTGCGGACTCGTAGCGCGCCGCGGACTGTTCGGGAGCGAGCTCACCCTCGATACGGAAGATGCGCTCCGGCGGAAGCGGAACCTTGTCCAGCATGGCTTCGCGCGTCATGCGGTAATTGCTGTCCTTGTTATCGGGCGGCACCATGCGCTCGTCCACCCAGTAGATTTCCATCTGCGGCCATGGCATCGCGGAGACAAATTTTTCCGCCGGATCAGCCAGCAGTTCGAATACGGGACGCGGCGTGTTGCCGCCGGAGATTGCAACCCGCGCGACGCCCTGCGCGCGAACAGCCGCCTGAGTGGTGGCCAGAAAATGCTCGGCGGCGGCCCGGCTCAACGCCTGCGAGCCGTCATAGACCCGGTACTCGACTTCAACCCGTCTGGGCATCGCGCTCCAGTTCCTAAAGCTTTTGCCAGTGGCGTCCGTCGCGGCGCATCAACTCGTCAGCCTGCTCCGGCCCCCACGACCCGCTGGGGTAATTCGGAAAGTCTTTCGGAGCGGATTCGGCCCACGATTCCAGCACCGGCGTAAAGAGTGACCAGGTCGCTTCGACTCCGTCGCGATGCGCGAACAGCGTCGCGTCGCCGAGCATGGCGTCCAGCAGCAGCCGCTCGTATCCGTTGGCGGACGAAGTGCCGAAGGCGGCCGCATAATTGAAGTCCATGTTCACGGGGCAGACGGTCATGTCCGGGCTGGGGACCTTCGCGCCAAAGCGAAGCGAAATTCCCTCGTCGGGCTGAATGCGCATGGTGATGAGGTTGGGTTGGATGTCCGTGCAGGTGCCGCGCTGTGTTCGGTCAAACAGCAGCATTGGCGGCTGATTGAATTGGATGGTGATTTCAGTGGCGCGCTTACGCAGCCGCTTGCCCGCGCGTAGATAAAATGGAACTCCGGCCCAGCGCCAGTTTTCAATTTCCAGCTTCATGGCAGCGAAAGTTTCGGTGTTGGACTTTGGATTCACGCGGTCTTCTTCGCGATAGCCCTTTACCTGCTTGCCGTCTACCTCGCCGGCCGCGTACTGGCCGCGCACAGTGCTGGCGCAGTCTACAGGCTTAATGGCCCTCCACACTTTCACTTTTTCGTAACGCACGGCGTCCGCGTCAAAGGAAACAGGCGGCTCCATGCAGACGAAAGAGAGAAGCTCCATCATGTGGTTCTGCACCACGTCACGCAGGGCTCCGGCCTTCTCGTAGAACGGCCCGCGGCCCTCGATGCCAATGCTCTCGGCGGCCGTGATCTGCACGTGGTCCACGTAGTTGCGGTTCCAGATTGGTTCAAAAATGCCGTTGGCGAAGCGGAAGACCAGGATGTTCTGGACCGTCTCTTTGCCGAGGTAATGGTCGATGCGGAAGATCTGGTTCTCATCGAAGACCTTATTCACGTCATCGTTCAACTCGCGCGCGCTTTCCAGGTCATGTCCAAAAGGCTTTTCGATAATGACGCGCGTAGTTCCATGCTCCGGCTGCGCCATGCCATGCGCGCCGAGGCGATGAATGATGTCCGAGAAATATTCAGGAGCGACGGCAAGGTAAAACAGCCGGTTGCCTTTGGTCCCATCTTCCTGGTCATATTTTTCCAGCAGCGACTTGAGGCTGGAGTAGCCTGCGTCATCGTCAAAGTTCATGGCGTGATAGCTGACCTTGGCGATGAATTCGCCCAGCTTGCTGGCTTCCGATTTCACGCCGCCAAATTCGAGAATGCCGGACTTCATGTCCTCGGCAAAACTCGCACCCAAGTCGCGGCGGGCCACGCCGACAATCCTGAATTGCTCAGGCAGCAGCCCAGCCTGTTCAAGGTGAAAGAGCGCGGGAAGCAGCTTGCGCTTAGTCAGGTCTCCAGAGGCGCCGAAGATCACCACGACGCATGGCTCTGGAATGCGCTCATTGGTTCGGCCCGCCTGTACATCTTCGGGAGAAATGGTAATGGCGGTAGCCGCCATGCTTGCTCCTTGTCGTTAGGTTCAGTTCGAGAGGCTCAATCTTTTTTGACTGCGTGGCCGCCGAATTCGTTGCGCATAATCGCCAGCATCCGGTCAGTAAAGTTGTTTTCCTCGCGCGAGCGGATGCGACGAATGAGCGATTCGGTAATGATCGGTGCGGAGATGTTGAGGTCTATAGCCTCGAAAACAGTCCAGCGGCCCTCGCCGGAATCGGCGACGTAAGGCTCCAACCCTTCGAGGGTGGGGTTCCTCTTCAGAGCGTCGGCAGTCAGATCCAGCAGCCACGAGCGCACCACGCTGCCGTACTGCCATATTTCCGCAATCTGCGCTAGGTCGAAATTCATCTCTTTCTTCTGGCCCATGATGGCGAAGCCTTCGGCGTAGGCCTGCATCATTCCATACTCGATTCCGTTATGGACCATCTTGACGAAGTGGCCTGCCCCGGCTGGCCCGGTGCGGCCCCAGCCCTTGTCTTTGCCGGGCGCGAGTGCCTCAAAAATGGGCCGCAGCCGCTCGACCACATCCTCGTCGCCGCCCACCATCATGCTGTAGCCTTCCTTCAATCCCCACACGCCGCCAGAGGTGCCAACATCGACGAAGTTGAAGCCCTCGGGCTTCAGCGCGGCATAACGCCGCTGGGAATCCTTGTAATTCGAATTGCCGCCGTCGATGAAGGTATCGCCCTTTTGCATAAAAGGCTTCAGCTTCGCGATGGTCTCATCCACAGGATTGCCCGCCGGAACCATGATCCAGATGGCGCGCGGCGCGGCCAGATTTTTCACCAGGTCTTCGAGCGAGTTGACGCCGACGGAGCCGGCATCGGTGAGGCGCTTTACGGCGTCAGCGTTAAAGTCGAAGCCCACGACCTTGTGGCCCGCGCGGCGGAGCCGCTCCGCCATGTTGCCGCCCATTTTGCCGAGTCCGATCAAACCTAGTTCCATGCTTTTTCTCCAGAACGCTGCTGATTA
>JAICYR010000052.1 GCA_025934135.1 Acidobacteriaceae bacterium
GTCTCAGAGCGAAAAAACCTGCATTGTGATGCCGGCGGGATTGGGCAATCACATCGGCGATATTTCCGCGTTGTGCGTCGCCGCCGGCCTTTAAACGGCGTGGTTAGTTGGGCGCTTCAACATTGTTCCCGAGTTATAAAGAGGCAAATTGGTATGGATAGGTTTGAGAGGCTCGACTTACTCGCAACACCCAACGGCGTGGTTGCCGCCGTCGCTATGGACCAGCGGAAGAGCCTTAGAAGGATGATCGCGAATGCTGCATCGCTCGCACCGCATGACATCTCCGATGCGAAATTATCGGAATTCAAGAGCGCCGTAACCGAGGTTCTGACGCCTCATGTAAGTGCAATTCTTCTCGATCCGGAATACGGCATGGAGGCAGCGGGCCAGCGCGCGATAGACTGCGGACTGTTGTTGGCATACGAGCTGGATGGCTATGAAAATCCGCGTCCGCACCGGATGCTGGCGCTGATGCCGCAATTGTCTGTTCGCAAATTAAAAGAAGCCGGGGCGAGCGGCATAAAGATTTTGCTCCATTACTCTCCGCTGGATGACGAGAAGGCCAACGAAGAAAAGAAGGCGCTCATCGAGCGCATTGGCAATGAATGCGAAGCGCAGGATGTCCCATTTTTCCTTGAGCCTGTGCTGTATGACCCGGCAGTCGAGGGCAGGGAGCCAATGTCGGATTTTGATTTTGCCAAAGCCAAGCCGGCTTTGATCCGCGAGATGATGCGGGAGCTTTCCCGAGATATCTATAAGGTTGATGTACTCAAGGTGGAGTTCCCGGTCGCAGCGGCATACGTGGAGGGGAGCGCAGTCTATTGCGGGCAGACTGCCTATACGCGCGAGGAGGCGCTGGACTGGTTTCAAACCATCGATGCGGAGGCCCGCTGTCCCTACATTTATCTGAGCGCGGGAGTGTCGACGGAGACATTTTTCGCGTCCCTGCGCCTGGCCAATGAGGCGGGCGCGCGATACTCAGGCGTACTGTGCGGACGCGCAATGTGGCAGGATGGCGTGCCTGTTTATGCGGGCCGCGGTATTCAGGCCCTGCGGCAATGGCTCGTCACGCAGGGCGTAGCCAATGTGCGGCAGATGAATGATTTGATCAAGAATGCAACTCCCTGGCGCGAACGGCGCCGCTCCGCATGACGCTCATTGCAAATTCCAAGAGCAGGCTGAAGATAACTTCCCCGGAAGTTATTCTGCCTATGCTGCTGACCGCGTCGATGTTTATTAATTACATCGACCGCTCGAACCTGTCGATTGCGGCGCCGCTCATGCAAAAGGAGATGACGCTGACGCTCGCCCAGATCGGGGTCATCTCGTCCGCATTTTTCTGGACATACGCGCTCTTTCAACTGGTGGGCATTTCGGGATGGTTGTGCGACCGCTTTCCAGTTTCCGCGGTTCTGACGATAAGCGCTGTTTTGTGGGGAGCGTCCACGATTGTAACGGGACTGCTCTCGTCCTTCTGGGCGATCTATAGTATGCGTCTGGTGCTGGGGGCGGGCGAGTCGCTCGCCTATCCGTGCTACTCGCGAATTCTTGCATCCGACGTGCCCCAGAAGATGCGCGGAAGGGCCAATGCTCTGCTTGATGCGGCATCGAAGCTCGGGCCCGCGCTGGGAATGCTGCTGGGCGGGCTGCTCATGGTGAAGTTCGGCTGGCGCGTGTTTTTCATTACTCTTGGAGTGGCCAGTCTTGCATGGGCGGCCCTGTGGCGCTACTTCACTCGGCGTCAGCCGGAAAGGGCCGACAGCGTAGCCTGCATCAAGGTCTCAATTCGACATGCGTTGCGCAGCCGCTCGTCCTGGGGGACGTTCGCGGGACACTTCTGCGGAAACTATGTATGGTTCTTCCTGCTGCTTTGGCTCCCTACCTACCTGGTCGAAAATAAGGGGCTGTCTATCCGCCTGATGACGAGCGTGGGGTCGGTGGCGTACTTTGTAATTGCATTTGGCACGCTGTGCGCCGGATGGTTTTCCGACTGGCGCATAGGCCGCGGCCAGTCACCCACATTGGTGCGCAAGTCGGTTGTTGTCGGAGGCATGCTTGGTTCGGCGTTGATCGTGCTGGCGGGGTATGTCCATAGCACGTCATGGTCACTGGCTCTCTTGCTCGTCGTCTGTTTTGCCTTTGGCACCTATACATCCAATCACTGGGCCATTACGCAGACCATTGCCGGGCCCGCACTGGCCGGACGCTGGACAGGACTCCAAAACGGCGTTGGGAATTTTTCCGGCATAGCGGCAGCATGGGTTACAGGAGAAATCGCCACGCGCACAGGATCGTTTCGCGGCGCATTCGCAGTCACAGCCGTGATGGCCATAACCGCCGCGATTATGTGGGGGCTGGTAGTCGGCCCGGTTCGTGAACTTTCTTTCGAGGAGGCGTGATGCAGACTGATGATCCAATTCTTGCCCTGGTCGAAACTGGACGAAGCTTGTTTGCGCGCGGCTACGCATTTGGCACGGCGGGGAATTTAAGCTGCAAGATGGGCGACTCAGTCTACGCCACCCCAACGGGTTCATCCCTCGGCGATCTTCGTCCTGAAGACATTGCAGTTTGCCGGCTGGACGGAAGCGTGACCGGAGGCAGCAAGCCTACGAAGGAGCTTAGCCTTCATCTCGCCGCATATCGCACCCGCCCCAACTGCCAGGCCGTTGTTCATCTGCATTCGCGATACGCAACGGCGGCAAGCTGTTTGAAGAATTTGAACTTGGAAGACGCATTTCCCGTGTATACGCCATACTTCGCCATGCGTGTTCCGCGGCTTCCAGTAATCCCATACTATCCGCCTGGTGATGGGAGGCTCGCCACAGAGTTAGAGCAATATGCAGGGCAAACCCCGGCGATGCTGATGCGCAATCACGGATCGATTGCGTTGGGGAAAACTCTCTTAGAAGCGTCCGCGCTGGCTGAAGAAATTGAAGAAACGGCACGGCTGCTCTTCCTGCTGGGAGACCGCGGACAGGTCCTCGACGCCAGCGATGTCGCCGAATTGCGCAAAAGGGCGCGAGTGTGAATCTTACATTTGCATGCATCGCAGACGACGACACCGGCGCTACCGACATCGCCGGGATGCTTTGCGCGCAGGGCATGCGCACTCTGGTTGTGCTGGATGGAGCATCGCCCTACGATTTGCGAAAGTGGGCTGAATCCAACGATGCCCTGGTTCTCGCGATTGGCACCCGGGCACTGAGCCAGGACGAGGCTTACCGGAAGACACGCCAGGCTATCGAATCGGTGCGGGCGTTCAATCCAAAGGTGGTGGGCATAAAGTACTGCAGCACCTTTGACTCGACCGCTGAAGGAAACATCGGGGCCTCTATCGATGCGGCCATGGACGCGCTGGACTCGTCGTTTACGGTGGCGATACCCGCTCTTCCGGTGAACGGGCGTACTACCTATATGGGGCATCACTTCGTAGGTTCGCAGCTTCTCTCTGAATCTCCGATGCGCCATCACCCTCTGAACCCGATGACCAATTCGAATCTGGTGTCGCATTTGCAATCCCAGACAGCCCGGCGCGTCGGGCTGGCAATGCACCCCGCGGTACGCGGAGGCGTCCGCTCGCTTGCACAGGAGTTGCAGGAGTTACAGAAAAGCGGGGTCGAAATTGCGATTGTGGATTGTATCTCCGATGACGACCTTGCGACGATTGCCAAGGCCATCGCGGAGATGCCGCTGATTACGGGAAGCTCAGGCCCCGCGATGACGTTACCCAAACAATGGAAGGGCCTGGGCTACATCAGGAAAGAAAAGCAAGGCCCAGGCGAGCTGGAAAGCGCGAAAACAGAGTGCGGATCGCTGATCGTATCGGGGAGTTGCTCGCAGGCGACACTCTGCCAATGCCGGGTTTTGAAAGAACAGGGCGTGCCATCATTTGAACTGCGCGGGATCGATCTGCTCATGGAGGACTTTGAGCAGAACGCCGTTACGAGAGAGGCGGTGGATTTTCTCAATGCGGGAAGCGATGTTCTGATTACGACAATCACAGATGCGGCGGGACTTCGCGAAGTGCAGCAATGGGCGGCGGCAAACGGTTTGAGTGCGACCAGCGCCGGCTTGAGAATTTCCAACAGACTTGGTTTGCTTGTGCGTGAAATATTGAGCCAGGCGATTCCGAGGGGGCTCATTCTTGCAGGCGGTGAGACATCCACCATCATCTGCAGAACAATTGGCCTGAAGGCACTATCTGTTCGCCATAATATCGTTCCGGGAGTTCCTTTGTGCGTTTCGGCCACAGACCCGCGGATCCCAATCGTGCTTAAGTCAGGCAATTTCGGTGGATCTGAGTTCTTTACGCATGCGACAGGTGCGATTCGCGCCCTTGCAGCGCGGGCGACGGAGTGAGGAAAATGATGACGGCAAAAACTGTTTATGCGATTCATACTGGTCCTGTGCTGGTTGATGTTATTCGCGCGCTGGCGAAGGAACTGATGCCTGGAGTTCGCGTGGTCAACGTAGTCGATGATGGGCTTCTTGCGGAGGTGAGAGAGGCGGGCGAGCTCACGACCTCCGTGAGCCGCAGACTGGTGGGTTATGGTGTGATCGCCGCCGCGTCGGGCGCCGATGCAATTCTCAACTGTTGTTCTTCTGTAGGGGAAGCAGCGGAGCTTTTGCAGAAGGTGATTGAGATTCCCGTCGTTCGCATTGACGACGCAATGGCGCGCCAGGCGGTGAAGCTGGGTTCGCGCATTGCGGTTGTTGCCACGCTGGCCACCACACTGGAGCCGACCAAACGCCTGATAGCCCGCAGAGCCGGTGAGGGGCGTTACGATGTGAAGTTAACGTCATACGTCGCCGGTGAGGCCTTTGACAGTCTGCTGGCTGGTGACGGAGCAAAGCATGACGCGCTGGTGAATGAGGCGATTGATCGCGCAATGCGCGAGAACGATGTGGTTGTCCTGGCGCAGGGAAGCATGGCCCGGCTGGTTGCGGCGAGAGAACCTGGCCACGTTCCGGTGCTCACCAGTCCACGCGAAGGAGTGAAGTCCCTGTATGCGCAGTTGCAAGGGAAACAGGCATGAAGGAAGGAACACAGTCGGGCATTCTCTGCGCGGGAAGCATCGTCTTCGATATTCTGGTTGGGCCCTTTAACGAACTGCGGTTCGGCACGACCGCACTAGTTGAATCCATCGAGTATCGCGTGGGCGGAAACGGTGCAAATACCTCGCGGGCGCTCGCGATTTTGGGGGTCCCGGTCCGGCTCATGGGAGCAGTGGGACGTGACCCGGCAGCGGACATAGCTCTCTCCGCGCTAGCCTCATGCGGTGTGGATGTAACTGGAGTCGCGCGCCTCTCCGCGCCCACTGCGACCTCGGTTGTTCTGATTAATGGTCAGGGTGAGCGCCAGTTCCTGCACCGTCCCGGCGCCAGCGACGAAGCTTTCGCACAGCCCGCGCTCTTTCCCTCGGATGCGGAAAAGAATGCTTCACACTTTCACCTTGCCAGCTTCTTTGTTGTTCCACCTTTGAGGAAAAACGCTGCCCGGATGCTTGCGGAAGCCAGACAGGCGGGGCTTTCCACGTCCTTCGATACGAACTGGGACCCTCGCGGAGAATGGCTTGCCGCCGTCGAGCCATGCCTGCCGCACATCGACACCTTTTTTATGAACGAGGATGAATGCCGCATGATGACGGACCGGAGCGAAGCGGATGCGGTGCGTGTCCTGATGGATAGGGGAGTGCGGGAGGTAGTCATTAAACTCGGCGCTCGCGGCTGTGCAATCTATAAGGATGATGCGAAGATTGTATGCCCAGCTTTTCCGGTAGATGCTGTGGACACAACTGGAGCCGGCGACTGCTTTGTAGCCGGATTTCTGGCCGCACGACAGCGTGGCTACTCACCCGCATGCGCGGGGTTGTTTGCGAATGCGGTGGGAGCTTTGACCGTACAGCGCATTGGCGCGGTGGAAGGGGTTTTGCCTGAAGATGGCGTGCTAGCGTGGATGCTGGAGCGTCGCGGCAGCACGGCGGAAGAGGGTCAGATTTTCCAAGAACTCTGGGATTCCGTTCCCTGATTCCAGAGATGGAGACAAAAATGGTTAGTCGCAGAAGTGTGCTGAAAGGTACGGCGCTTGCGCTTGCGGGCGGAGCAACGGCGGCATTGAAAGCTGAGGCCGCTCCTCGCACGACCGATGTCGAAACGCTCGCGTTTCGGTCGGTATTCCCCGGCGTGTGGAAAGCAACACTCGGCATTCCAGAAAGCTATACACCTGTGAGCGGGCGCACTATTCCGCCGGATACACAAGGTCTTACGAGGATGGCCGCACCGGGAAACCCTCCTGCTTCTGGAATTCGTGGAAAGGTAGATCGGCGCGGCTGCTTGTTGACCCTGCCGCTCGCAGCAAATGAAAACGTCTTCGGGTTTGGTCTCCAGATGTTATCGTTTGCGCAAAGAGGCAAGAAAAAGACAATTCGAGTGAATGCGGACCCCAAGGGAGATACGGGTGATTCCCACGCGCCCGTGCCCTTCTATGTCACCACACAAGGATATGGAGTCCTGGTTGATTCATGTCGGCACGTGAGCTTCTACTGTGGCGATGCGAGGCTGCACCCTTCCAAGAGGGCGCCAACACCGGACTCTGCGCGCAATCTTCCGCCGGATGATCCCGGCGTGATCACCGTCGAGGTCCCCCTGGCAAAAGGCGTAGATGTATATCTCTTCGCCGGGCCTACGATGATCGACACGGTCCGGCGCTACAACCTGTTTTCGGGCGGAGGTGTTGCTCCTCCGGAGTGGGGGCTGGGCTTCTGGTATCGCGCGTATGGGCAGGCAAACTCTGACGAAGTGATTGCCATCGCCCAGGCACTGCGCGACAGCAAAATCCCTTGCGACGTACTCGGTCTGGAGCCCGGTTGGCAATCGCATTCCTATTCATGCTCTTTTAAGTGGGACACGGTGCGCTTTCCTGACCCAGGTGGATTCATAAAATCGGCGAAGGGTCTGGGATATCAAATCAATCTTTGGGAACACGCCTTCACGCATCCGACTTCGCCGCTCTTTGAGCCGCTGCTGCCCCATGCCGCGGACTATGGCGTGTGGGGCGGACTGGTCCCGGACTTTGCCGGCGAGCATGCCCGCAAAATTTTTGGAGAATATCACGGCAAAAATCTGATCGATCTCGGCATATCAGGTTTCAAGCTGGACGAATGCGATAACTCGGATTACACGAATGGATGGTCGTTTCCAGACTTTGCGCAGTTTCCTTCAGGACTTGATGGCGAGCAAATGCATCAGGTATTCGGCCTACGGTACCAGGACGCGATTCTGCGGCAATTTCGAGAGAGGCGGAAACCCACCTATAATCTTGTCCGTTCGAGCGGCGCGCTGGCTGCTCCATATCCGTTCGTGCTGTACAGCGATCTTTACGGACACCGTGAGTTTGTTCGCGCTCTGGTGAATGCGGGCTTTAGTGGGCTGCTGTGGTGTCCTGAAGTCCGCGATGCCGCGAGCGAGGAAGACCTTATCCGGCGGTTACAGACGGTAGTCTTTTCACCCATGGCCATGGTCAACGCCTGGTACATCAAAAATCCACCGTGGAAACAAATTGACCAGAAGAAAAACAATGCCGATGAGCTTTCCGCGGATTGGAACGCGCTCGAGTCACGCTGCAAAAGCATCATTGAGTGGCGCATGCGGCTGGTCCCCTACCTTCGCGGAGCGTTTGCGGAGTACGCGCTCAACGGCACGCCTCCATTTCGTGCTTTGATCATGGATAATCCGGGTGACGAGTCGCTGCTTGTGGTGGATGACGAGTACATGATGGGCGACAGACTCCTGGTGGCGCCAATGTTCGCAGGTGAAGACGGTCGCAAAGTCGTTTTGCCGAAAGGGCAGTGGCACGATTTCTGGTCAGGACAGGTATTTAAGGGCGGGGGCACCTATACGGTTCCGGCGTCGCAGGAAAATATCCCTGTTTTTGTAAAGTCCGGATCCATTGTGCCTGTGGCCGGTGTCGGACTGACGACCGCGGAGCAGGTCGGCAGGGAACTGACGGTACTTCTTTATGGGGATGGATCACTCACGTGGAAGATGGAAGGACCGGGCGGATGTGAAGTGCGACGCTCTTCTTCCGGTAAGGTGGAAATACATTCTTCCGGCTCACAACCTCATGGCTATCGGATCACTGCGGTCAAACAGATGACCGAGGCTTGATGCCCGCCGTGTCAGCGTATCAATGCACATTCGGTGCAGGAGGTAGGGCCGGTATGTCTGGAATCAGTCGACACAAATGGCTGCTATGCGTATTTGCGCTCCTGCTATGCACGGGCAGGCCTCTGTTTAGAAACGCGCCTCAGCATCATGCGGAAAGTCCCTACATCCGGGTGTTTTGAGGGCCATGCGCAGTGTGTCAATCAACGACTCGGGTATTAGGAGCGGTCTGTCTGCTCCTGTCACTTCCCGCCATTGCACAAGGAATGCTGAGCGAATGCTCACTGGTGCAAGTGTTCCGTTGGCTCGAAATTCTTCCCGCACAGCGAGGTTCAGATCGCGCCTAGAGGCATTGTCGACGAAATAATCAGCGCATTTTCGGGTGAAGCCGCATACGTCCGCGCAACGGTTCGAATGCGCCGCCCCTGCTCCCGGAGGGCGATAAGGGCTGCGGCACTCCTGCCATGCGCCATGAATGCAATGGCAGACTTGGGCGCCGGGGCTTATTTCAGGATAGATCTTCTCCAGACGTGGCAGCATCCACGGATCCGTGCGGCCCAAATCCCTCCGAAAAGCTGACGCGCATTCGCAGAACGATCCTCAGACTAGGCTTTTGTGATCTCGCGGTCCTAGCTTGTCTTCTTCGAGAAGCTCGAAGAAATTTTCGATCGGCACTCTTCTACTGACCCCTTCGTTGAGACAATTTCTATCGCTACACCCACAGCGTTCTCGATTCTGAACCATTCGCCAGGCGCAGTTACTGGCCCATACAGTTGCGCTCGCCTTTCAATGGAGGTTCTTTTTGATCTTTAAAGCCGAGTTGGCTTTGCGAGGTTATTCTCACGCATGATCCCCGCTACTCGCTTGTGGTTCACTTGCATACCGCGGCGCTTGAGCTCCGCTACAACCCGACGGTAGCCATAGCGGCGGCGGTGCTGGAGTGCCACCTGCTGAATGGCCGACCGCACTTCGGTTTCTTCTTCGCGTGAAACGCGCGCTTTTAAGAACCGGTAAAATCCTGCCCGGCTCACTCCCGGGCCCGAACAAAGCCGGGCTTGATTCCGCAAGCCCGGCTTCACTGCTACTCGGGCAGAGCAATCTGTCCGTTGATTTGGAAGTGCCCGCTGGCGACTGGCGCTCCCGTCTGGGGTTGGCCGCCGCCGATGCTGATGGTGTAGTCGCCGCCCGCGATGATCGGATCACCATTCTCGGTCACCATGCCAAGATCGCGTTTCTTCAACTGGAAGTGGACGGTTTGGCTTTGGCCCGGATCGAGGTGAATCCGCTGGAATCCGCGTAACGCGATACGCGGAGCCCCGGCCACGGGCGGAAACTTCAGATATAGCTGCACGATCTCATCGCCGGCGACTTTGCCGGTATTGGTCACTTTCACGTCCGCATCCACAGGATCACCCGCGTTTACGGGTGCCTGCGGCACGTGAAGATCGCTGAACGCGAAGGAGGTGTAGCTGAGGCCGTAGCCGAACGGATAGAGAGGCTTCCCGGTGAAGTATCGATAGGTGCGGTCCTGCATCGAGTAATCTTCAAAATGTGGCAGTTGATTCACGCTCTTGTAGAACGTAACCGGCAACCGGCCAGCGGGATTATTTTTTCCGCTCAGCGTGTCAGCAATGGCCGCACCACCTTCCTCGCCGGAGTACCAGGACTCCAAAATGGCGTTGGCGTGCTGGTTGGCCCAGTTCACGGCCAGCGCGCTGCCGTTCATCAGCACTACTACCAGAGGCTTTCCAGTTCCAGCAACAGTTTTGACGAGATCTGCTTCCGGCTGTGGCAAATCGATGCTGGTGCGATCACCGCCGAGGAATCCCGGCTCATGCACCGGCATCTCCTCACCTTCCAATTGGCTCGTGAGACCAACCGCAGCAATCACTACGTCCGCGTTGCTCGCAGCCCGCACGGCTTCGGGAGAGGGTGTATTGTCGGCCTTTGTCCACACCAGCTGCGCTATGGGGTTCTTTTGGTCCCTGGCACCATAGGTCACATCGAGCGAGACCTTTTCGCCTTTTTCCAGATGAATTCGGCCCAGCTTGGAATTTGCGGCGTTGCCTCCAAATTGGCGGATCAAATCCTCATTGTTCACGCGCACCATTGAGAATCCGTTCGACCGGATGCCCAACAGGTAATCGCCCGTCTCAGGAGGACTCAGGACGCCCTTCCACTCTACGAAAAATCCGGTTTTGCCCTTCAGTTCGGCAGGCAGGCTCCCGGCTGTCAGATCTACCGCGGGTTCCACGCGCGTGACCAGCGGCTTCGGGCGCGCTCCCTCGATCATCTCTGACCTGCCTCCGACCGCGTACTCCGCCTTCAGCCCCGGCTTGCCGTCAGGCGTGGTCAGCAGAGATTCCGGGAGGGGCTGACCGAGGTCCTGCCGAAGGAATTGGATTCCAGGAACAAAAGTGATCTTTGCGTTCGGGAACTCCGCCTTGAGACCCTCGAGCAGCGAGACCGTGTGTGTCGGTGTTCCGGCATAGTTGCCGAGCAGGACCTGCGTTTGATCAGCAAGAGGGCCGACGACAGCAATGCTTCTGATTCCGGGTTTGAGCGGAAGCGTTCCGTCGTTCTTGAGCAGGACCATGGATTCATTGGCCAGCTTGAGAGCCAGAGCGCGGTGCGCCGGACTGCTGAGCTCACTCTCAGGGATCTTCGTGTACGGGACCATGTCGGGCGGGTCGAACATACCCAGCTTGATTCGCGCTGTGAACAGCCGAACCAGTGCTGTGTCCACCGCGCTCTCAGGGAGGTAGCCCTGCTGCACCGCTTGAATGAATGGTTTGTAATCGGAGTTATCTTTTGGGTACGCGGTGTCGGCGCCATAACACTCGTTGTCCATGCCGCGTATGAGGGAGATTGCCGAGGACTGTGCCTGGGTGGGCCGATAGCGGTGCCCGGTGAAGATGTCCCGAACTGCGTCGCAGTCGGAAACGACATAGCCCTTAAATCCCCACTCGTTCCTCAATTGATCGACCAGCGTGAACTGATTCGCGCAAGCCGGATCGCCGTTGATGGCATTGTAGGCGCACATCACCGATCCCGCGTGTCCCTGCACGACGGCAGCCCGGAACGCGGGCAGATAGGTGTCCATTTCATCGTGCTTGCTTACATCCACGTCTGCGAAGTGCCGCGTCGGCTCCGGCCCGCTATGAACGACGAAGTGTTTGGGCGTTGCGATGGTGAGGTAGTAATTCGGGTTATCGCCTTGCATCCCTTTAACAAACGCCACGCCCATACGGGTGGTTAGGAATGGATCTTCCCCGTAGGTTTCCTGCCCGCGTCCCCAGCGCGGATCGCGAAATATGTTGAGGTTTGGAGCCCAGAAGTCGAGACCTCCCATGATGCCTTTATGTCCGGCGCGGACATCCTGCACGTGTTTGATTCGTCCTTCGATGCCGATATCGGTCGCCATTTCATGGATTCCCGGCACGTCGAAAGTCGCAGCCAGGCCGATCGGTTCCGGAAATTCAGTCACGCCGTCGTTGATGACTCCGTGAAGCGCCTCGCTCCACCAGTTGTAGGCGGTGACCTTGAGCCGAGGAATTGGGCGAGCGTCGTTGACCAATTGAGAAGCTTTTTCCTCAAGTGTCATGCGCCCGACCAGGTCTTTCGCACGGACTTCCGGTGACAGTTTGGTATTCAGATATGCCGGGTTCGAGGTATTCTGCGCGATCGCGGGGGGCGCAACAACGAGACAAGCCAGCATTCCCACGCACGCTGCAAGGACGGTCACAACTCTTACGTCATTTCTTTTCATCGGATGTCTCCGTATTTCGTCAGGATAAGAATCATTCGGTAACAAGTGCGGCGAAATGGCCACCGCCGCTAAACAAAGCTTCATTGGCAGTTCTTTGCGAAGCACAGATTTTTGCTGAAGAACGGAATTACGTGATTCTGAAAGCGGAGGGCCACAGCACTGGTATGCGTCCCGTGAAAGATCTCGAAGCTGTTCGCGACTCCGTACTTATCCAGAATGTCGTGCACCTTGATGGTGTCGAAGCGCAAGCCGTCCTCATCGCCGACATCCATTGCAATTGCGCTATATTTCCGCAGGTTGTCGATGTATTGGTCGATGAAGGCGAGCGGTGAGTTGGCTTCCCATTTCGCGAGGATGTCAGGCTGCACCTCGCCGTCCTTGACCGGCAGATCGAGATAGAGCGGCGGATTCTTCGGGTCCGGCGACCACGCCGCCGCGCTGGCTAATTGTGCCTTCCAGAAAAACGAGAAACCCGCCGTGTCCGCTGGTGTTTTCATTTCCGCTACCGCTTTCAAGAAGGCCTTCTCCTGCGAGGAGTCGGGGTCAGGGCGGTGCACCGAGAGACAGCACGGGCTCATGACATAGAGCGCTCCGAAGACATTGGGATACTTCATGCCGATCCGTAACGCGCCGTAGCCGCCCATCGAATGACCCACCAGGCCGCGGCCCTTGCGATTGGGAATTGTCCGGTAGTGCGCGTCGATGTACGAGACCACATCGTGCGCGATGAACTGCTCGAAGTCGCCGGTGGTCTGCGACCGTGAGTACATCGACCCGCCGTACATGGTTTTCGAGTCCGGCAGCACTACGATCATCTGTTTCGCGCCCTTTGCAAAAGCGCCTTCGATTGTTTGAGGCACATGGATTTCATGCGTCCACTGCTCGGCTCCAATGGAGTAGCCGTGCAGCGCGTAAACGACCGGGAACCTCCGGTGCTTGTCTTTGAAGTAGCTGGGTGGCAGGAACACGATCACATCGCGGTCGACGGCATCGCCTTCCAGATTGCCTTCCAGAGAAGTTCCATGAATCTTGATGTGCTGCACCGTCACCGGTTTCGCGCCCGGCACCACCGGCGGCACTTCTGTCTGCACCTGCGCGGTGGCCGCCCCCGCCCCTAGAAACATTGCAGCCATCAAAGCCGCTGCGCACCAGACCTTCACCTTGCTCATTCTTTCCTCCAGGACCGCGATTGTTGCTGATTACCTCTTATCTCTTCCAAACCGCAAGGGACATTCACGGTTCCACTGGAATCCTAAAAATGCTGATGCTGACGGGCGCAACAGACAATTTGTGCTCCAGCCCGCTCACCGTGTTCTTTGTGATGGTGACTTGCGGAGCCTGTCCCACCTGATCCGCGGCTTGCAAATCTTTGCCTGTGATCTGCCACAGGGCCGGCTGTGCACCAAGCCGCATCCCGGTTACGTTCAGATCGAAGCTGCGCTCGGAATTCGTTGCATTGACCACCGCGATCGTAAGGTACTTGTGGTCGGGCGTCAGCGCGGCGAACATGTCCAGCGGATACGTCGGACTGCCCGAGTTCGTCTCCGGCTGGTCGCCGCCAATGGGATACTGCGGCGTTGGTTGCGGCGAGTTTCCCGTAAGCGCGACCGGTATCGAACCGGGAACAAAGCTGTTGCCGTAGAGCTTGTACACAAGCCCGGTGGTGTTGAGTACCGCCGCCGTTGGCGTGTAGTCCAGCGTGGAGACGCCCATGGTATGCGCCGACATCCGCAGAAAGTCCGTATGCCTCAGCATCTCATTGAGAGTTGTGGCATAGGCCAGAGCCATTTTCAGGTCCGGAGCCCGATTGAACGCTCCGCCGAAATATGCGTACTCGTCGATGGAGAGAAAAATGTGATTTTTCTCCAATTGCGGGAAGCGCTGCTCATACCGCTGCCATGTCTGGGCATAGAGATGCACGATGTTGGCGGGATAGCGCGCAAACTCGAGCGGCGTCTGCTCCACCTTGTCATAGCCCGCGTCGGTCGGCGCGTCCAGCGGCAGGTGCTTCGCCTTCTCCACATTGAACCGCTGGCCCGGACGCGCGTACCAATGCTGCGTAATGCCGGAAAAATTGCCCCAGGAATGCTCGATCTCGCCCCCGGTCCAGTCCTCCGGCGTGCCCTCCACGGCCTTCATGTTGTCCACGTCCTTCGCGCGCATCTCGCCGCTCAGGTCCATTGGCAATGGCATGTTGCCAGAAGCGAGCAGCACAATCGATGGATCGGCTTTGCGCATGGCCGCAGCGAATTCGTTGTGCTTCAGCACGTAATATTTCAGGTCAGTGCGCCCTAGTTGCCATACTCCATAGGGTTCATTGCCGATGTCCCAGTACTTCACGTGGTACGGCTCAGGATGCCCGTTCCTCGCTCGCTCCGCGCCGAGTCGCGTGGTCGCTGGCCCATTCATATATTCCACTTCCTCAGCCGCCGAATGCGCATCGCCGAAACCAGCATTCACCGTGATGTACGGTTCCACGCCGATCAGTTTGCAGAGCGTCATGAACTCGTCCATGCCCACGTCGTTCGACTGCATCGCGTTCCACGCATAGTCGTAGGTAGGTGGCCGCTTGTCCCGCGGACCGACCCCGTTGTACCAGCTCCAGTCAGAAAGAAAATTGCCGCCGGGCAGCCGCCACATCCCACTGTGAAGCTGGCGTAGCAGCGCAATCGTGTCCGGCCGGAACCCGTCAACGTTGTCGGCGGGCATCAGCGAAGCCGTGCCGATATGGAAATCTCCCGTGCCGGTACCGGTGATTTCCAAAGTCGCATGGCTGCTGTCAGCTTTTGCCGTGAAGTTGAAAGGTCGTTTGGCGTAGGCCCGCGTCAGGTGCGTGAAGGAAACCGTCTCGCGGTCCGCCGCGCCCTCTCCCCAGATCAGCGCCACCTTCAGCGTGCTGTCCGGCGTGCCCTTCAGCCAGATGTGGCCGACGTAGCGTTTGCCCTTCACCAGCGACAGTCCCGATTGCTGAATCCCGCGCGGGTCGGACCCGTCTAGCGATATCCGCGGGCTCTGGTCGCCCACGAAGGGCTGGCTCTTGTCCATCGTGACCGCGTCACCTGGTCCTACCGGGCGCCACTTGCGCGATTGCCTGCCCGGGAAGCCGCCGCCTTGCCGGGCCGTCTGTACCTGTGGCTCAGCCGCCGTGATCGGAAAGTAGAACTTGCGGTCATCAAGCATCTCCGACCACAGACTCCGGTATACGAGCGGCCCGATGTGCTCGATGAACATTCCGAATTCGTATTTCGACGTCGGCGCTGCAGTCTGACGTGCGTTAATTGTGACTGCCAAAGGCATCGCGGAATTCGCGTCTGTGCGCTGCGCCGCCGCCAGTCCCGCGCACGCAATCCCCAGCCCTGCAACTACGAATGTAGTGCGATATATCCCTCTCGCGCGCCTCGCTGAGAACAGGTTTCCTTTTGCCAAGTTATGACCTCCGTACTCTTTCCAAAATTCCTATGGCGAGTTCTGTCCGGTTCATTGCAAGTTCCGGCTGCCCTTACTAAAGCGATTTTTCTTGGGAACCCATACTACTGGCGAGAAGCACCAAATGTAAAGGTTTCCCCACCCTGGAAAAATGCGAGGGATCATTCATTTCGGCAAAGGGCGGCCAGACCAACTGCTGGGTCGGCTCTGCATACGTATTTCCGTCGAAAAACAGAAGGGAACAGAACGGCGTAGGGGAAATGGTGGTATACGTATTCCCGAAGGATTTTTGAGGAATTAGAGCGCCTTGAAGGCAGAGGGAAGAACCCGCCTTTCAGGCCCCGCAACAGATTCGGCAGCAGACAGGAATAGCATGAAAACCAAAATCAAGTTTCTACCTATGCTTGCAATGGTGCTTACCGCGGCGGCGCTTACGCTGACTGGGGTCACATCAGCGATGGCCCAACAATCGGAGGCGGGATCGAAGGCTTCGCCGTCCAGGCCGCAAGGTCCATGTGACATCTATGCCGCCGCCAGCGACCCATGCGTGGCCGCCCACAGCACCACGCGCGCGCTGTACGCCTCCTACAATGGTCCGCTTTATCAGGTCATGCGCCAGTCGGACGGAAAGAAGCTGGACATTGGGGTCGTCCAGCCCACAGCGTCGCCGGTCCCGGACGCAGGCGGCTACGCCGACGCGGCCGCGCAGGATGCATTCTGCGCCAACACCTATTGCTGGATCACTACCATCTACGACCAATCCCCCAAGCACAACGACCTGACTCAGGCACCCCGAGGCGGGTTCAACGGCCCGGCCATGGGCGGCTTCAACAACCTCCCGATCGCCGACATGGCGCCGGTGACGGTCATGGGTCACAAGGTTTACGGCGTCTTTATTGAGCCGGGCATGGGCCTGCGCAACGACGACCCGAAGGGCACCGCGGTCGACGACCAGGCCGAAGGGCAGTACTGGGTCGTGAACGGCCTGCACTTCAACGGCGGCTGCTGCTTCGACTACGGCAACATGGAGATCGACAGCCGTGATGACGACAACGGCACCATGGAGGCGACCTATTACGGCGACAACGCTGGTCCGTGGTTCCACGGAAAAGGTGCCGGTCCGTGGGTCATGACCGACCAGGAGAACAATCTGGTTGGCTGTGTGAACGCGAATGGGTCTAAACTCTGCGAAAACCTGCCGACCATCACCTGGCGGTTCGTGACCGGAATCGCCAAGGGCGAACCACACCACTGGACATCCATGGGCGGCGACTCGCAGCGCGGCGACCTGTCTGTTATGTTCAGCGGACAACGTATCGATTCCAGCTACGACCCGATGCGCAAGCAGGGAGCCATCGGTCTGGGCAACGGCGGCGACAACAGCAACGGCTCGCAAGGAACCTTTTATGAAGGCGCAATGACGGCCGCGGGCACCTTCCCGACCGACGCCACCGACCAACTTGTGCAGGCGAACATCGTGGCCGCCAGGTATGGCGTGCAGCCGCTGAGCGTAGCGCCGGCGTCGGCAACTGCCACCCCGCCAGGACTCCAGACATTCTCGGCGCAGTCCTCGCAGGACACAACCGTGACGTTCACGAATACGACGGACACGCCCGCCACGGCTGTCAAGTTGAGCATTTCCGTGCCCAGCAATCAGTGGAGCTCCGTTGTTCAAGGGACCACTGAGACGACGAAGACCTTCGCTGGGCCGATTGCGCCGGGCGCAAGCGTAAGCGCGACCTTCAAAATCACTTCGGGGTCGATCCCTTTCAACGGCGACCTGGTCGGCAAAGCCTCATGGGCGAATCCAGGGAATGGCGCGGAGCGGTCCGTGACCATGGCGGAGAAGGTGCGGAACGTCAGCCCGGTCAAGATCAATGAATTCCGCATTAGCTCGGGCGCCAACTCGACGAACTCGTTTATCGAACTCTACAATTCCGGCACCCGTAGCATCGACATCTCCAACTGGACGCTCACTGTGCGTCCGACCCAGCAGGCCATCTTCTCGACGGTGAAAATCCCGGCGGACACTATGCTCGCGACAGGCGGCTTTTACCTGCTGGGGCTTTCTAACTCCGGGCTGGCGATACCGGCGAGCGCGGGTGATGCCACTATCCACCTCAGAAGCACGATCGGCATGTCGGCTGGAGATACGATCAGCATCGGCAGTGGCGCCAATGTTGAGAACCACAAGATTGCAAGTGTCGGAACGGCGGCCGGCGGTGCTACGACAGTGTGGCAACCGCTTCCCGAGGGCCCGGTGATAACGGTCCCGGTTGGCTCAACCAATGTGCCTGTCACGAGTGTGCATGGCTTCGTCGTCGGCCAGAAGGTCGCCCTTGGCTATGGCGCGACCTACCCCGTTGTGGCAAACACCGTCGAGCGGTACGAAGTGGCGACCGTGACGGCGGTTGGCAAGCCCGGAACGCAGGCATACCTGGGGGCGGATGCGCCCGTCGGCGCGACCAACATAAAGGTGACATCGGTCAGGAATATCTCGGTCGGTGACAAGATCAGATTGGATATCGACAGCGTCGGCCATGGCATCGAGACGGTAACTGTCACGAAAGTCGGCACGCCAGCCAGCCGCACCAGGCTCGCGGCGAATGCCAGCTCCGGTGCGACCAACATCAAGGTGGGCAACGTGCGCGCTTTCAAAGTGGGCGAAAAGATGACCGTCGGCAGCCCCGCGGACTGGACCACCGTGACCATCACCACGGTCGGCAGCGCCGGCCCAACCGGCAGTGGCGTGGACTTTACGCCAGCCCTCACGCGAGCTTATCCCAGAGAGGCGCAGGTAGTAGATCAAGGCACCGGTCTTGACCTTGCCGCCCCGCTACGGTTCCACCACGCGGACAATCTCCCCTTCAGCGACCGGGGAACGGGGATCAGTTTCCAGCCAGCGACAGCATTTGCCCATTCGAGTAACGAACCTGTTCTGCCGCTCGGCACCGGCATCAAGCTCGACAGCCCACTGGCAAACAATCACGCCATAAATGCGGCAGTGGGCGATGCTGCGGTCACAACGGCCGGCTACCAGGGAGCGCCGAAGCCGAACCAGTGGTTCGGGGGGCCTGAGCTCGCCACCAGTGAGACCCTCTTTGGCAGATTCACGATCACCCTGAGAGAAGGCAGCATCGTGTTGCGGAACGCCTCCAACCTGGTTGTCGATAGCCTCAATTACGGCGGCCTGGTTGACCCATGGGCCGCTGAGGGGTATGAGGCCGCTTCCGGCCCAGACGAGCGTGGCTGCTACGCGCCTTCGCCCGGCGAAGCCCTGGGCTTCGGGCCGGCAGCAGCGGCCGCCAGCGCAACCAATACAAGCGCGGGCCGCTTCCCGGACGGCACTGACACAGACAGCAACTGCATTGATTTTCTGACGCAGGCTGCCGCCACTCTCTCCGCCGCTTCGGCCCCTGGCGCGACCAACCTCAAGGTAGGCAGTGTGAAAGGTTTTGAGTCCGGCCAGAAGGTCATGATCGATACGGGCGCGAACCTTGAGACCGCCACCATCGCGACGGTTGGCACGGCGGGTGCTGCTACGGTGCAAAGCCCAACCATCGTGGGCGCCACCTTGGTCCCTGTCGACAATGCGATTGGTTTACACAGAGGCGAAACCATCACCATCGGCAGCGGCGCGAACTCTGAGACGGCGGTCATCGCCTCGACTAGAGGTTTCCGCGCCACCGGAATCGATGTCACCGCGCCACTCGCTCATGCACACGCGGCCGGTGAACAGGTTTCCGGCACCGGCATTACCCTCACGGCTCCATTAAGCCGGCCACATGCCAAAGGAGTGCAGATTTCCGATAACGTCCCAACACCCGGTGATCCGAACCACTATGACAGGAAAGCCCATTGAGTGCGGCTATGGACTCAATTTGACACAACTAACTCGAATCTTTCGATGACTTCCGCTATGCGGATTTGAACGGACCCGCGATCCGACATATCTGGGCCGCAGCCGCTCGATTTGCGGGTGTCGCCTTGGGCGGCCTACGATGATGGCAAGTTCTCCACGGGGGAGCGATGCGGAAGCTGGCATTATTTTTGTTACTTGCGAGTTCCGTCCTGCCTGCGTTCGCGGCCAAACGCGTTAATGTGGAGCAATTGGAACGAGTGCTGACTGCTTCCCAGCACAAGCCGGATTCCAAGGCGGCACAACAACTTTCCGATCTTGAATTGACCGAGCGGCTCAGCCCAGTCAGGCTCTTGTACTGGGAGTCCGCGTTGCCGGGCCCCGAGTCGCGCCGGGCCCTCGCGGTGTTGGCCGATACTTCAGCCTTTCTGGATCCTCCGGCAGCGGAAATTCCTGCGATGTCTCCTCCCGATGTCGCCCGTCAGCGTCATATAGTGGATCTCGCAGTCGATTATGTTGCCAGGACCGCTCGTCAATTTCCAAATCTCTTCGCGACACGAGATACAATCCATTTTGAAGATTCGCCGGCGGGGCTAGTGGCCGGCTCAATAGACGGCGCGTTCTCTCCTTACGAGCCGGTCCACCCGGTGAGCCGGTCAACAGCCACGGTGCTCTATCTGAACGGCCACGAAATTGTGGACCGGGGAGGAAGCTCTGAAGCGACGTCACAAGGACTTACCACCCATGGGGAATTTGGCCCGATTCTCACCACGGTTCTGGTGGATGCCGCCCATGGCACGCTGGCCTGGAGCCATTGGGAGCATGGGCCGACGAGGCCCATGGCTGTCTTCCGCTTTTACGTCCCCAGGGAGAGGTCCCATTATCAGGTCGATTTCTGCTGCATTGCGAGGCAGGCCAACGGTGGAGTCTTCCGGCAGTTTTCCGCATACCACGGTGAAATCGCAATCAACCCCGCGGATGGAACCGTCTTCCGCCTGACATTGATTGCGGACCTGAGGAAAGCGGATCCGGTTGTTACATCGGATATTCTCGTGGATTATGGCCCCGTCAGCCTAGGGGGGAAAACCTACGTTTGTCCGATCAAGAGCATTTCGATTTCGCTGGCTCCAGTTCAGTCGTCGGGAGGAATGCGCATGCAGGACGCGCACGGCGCAATGATTGCGCCCGCGGAAAACGGGATAGCGCCTCCACTCCAGACAATGTTGAATGAGGTAGTGTTCGAGCAATATCACTTGTTCCATGCCGAGGCTCGGGTACTGACCGGCGGCAACGAAAAGGCCGGCGCTAATGCGGCTGCTCCTCCTGTAGCCAGGGCGAACGCGGGGGTCGCTGTCGCGAACCCGGAGGCCGTGGAGAAGTCTGCACCGGCTGCTGTGACCCCTGCGCCGGTCGCCGCAGAGCAGCATCCTGTGGCTCCATCCGGCGCGTCTGTTCCATCGGCAAGCACGCCCCCGCCCACGGTCCGGGCTTCGATTCCAGCCGAGATTCCCGAGATCAGCGTGACTGGGTCCCCCACGTTGCCAGGGGCGCCTGACAGCCCACTCTCCTCTGGTAAGAAGGCCTTTACGCTGCACGTGACCACGCACATTGTGAGCGTGGGCGTGGTGGCTTTGGACAAGCATGGCCATCCGGTCGCGGACCTCAAAGCTGAGGACTTCCAGGTCTATGACAATGGGCGCAAACAAACCGTGCGGTTCTTCAGTCATGCGGCCGGAACGCCCGATGGGCAGTCCCCGCCGGGGCCGGAACACCCCCATGACCCATCGGGACAGCTCTTTATTTCCAATCGTCCGTCGAATATGGTCAGCGCAAAATCTCGCGCCGTCACAACGGAAGCCGGCATCACGATTCTTCTGATCGACGCCAACACTCTGGCGTGGGCCGATTTGACGCATGCGCGCTCCGCAATACTGACGTTTCTGCAATCGCTCCCGGCGGGCGCGCGCGTTGGCCTGTACGTGCAGAGCGGTCCGGGATTTCAGGTCCTGGCTGAGGGAACGGCCGATCATGCACTGCTCGCGTCTAAATTACGCAAATGGATGCCTGATGCGAAGGCGCTGGCTCGGGCACAAGAGACGGAGCGGCGCAATCGGCAGCAATTCGACTATGTGGCTCATCAGAGTGATCTGCAATATGTAAA
>JAICYR010000285.1 GCA_025934135.1 Acidobacteriaceae bacterium
GAGCGGCCGATGGCATTGTTGAACGCCCCCCTTTATGGATGGCCCGCCCCTCCAGCCGACGCCTGTGTAGGATGTCGGTGTTCAAGAGAGGAAGGAACGGACCGTGAGCATAGTGATCCTTGGCATCGATCTGGGCAAGAACAGCTGCAGTGTCGTCGGACTGGACGAACGCGGTACAGTCGTTGTGCGGCGGCGGATGCGTCGCGATGGAGTGATCGCGTTGGCCGCAAAGCTGGCGCCCTGCACGATGGCGATGGAAGCATGCTGCGGCGCCCATCACATGGGCCGGTCGCTGGCGGCGCTGGGGCACGAGGTCCGGCTGATGTCGCCGGAGTACGTGCGCCCTTACGTCAAGGCCCAGAAGAATGACGATCGCGATGCCGAAGCTATCGCCGAAGCGGCGACCCGACCCACCATGCGCTTCGTCGAACTCAAGAGCGAGGAGCAACTCGACGTCCAGACGCTGCATCGGGTGCGCGACCGCCTGGTCGGCGAACGCACCTCATTGACCAACCAGATCAGGAGCCTTCTGCTGGAGCGTGGGCACATTGTGGCGCAAGGCTACGCCCAACTACGCCTCCTGCTCAGCGAACTGCTGGATTGCGGCTCGGGCGCGCTGAGCCCCCGGATGACGTTCCTGCTCGGGGATATGCGCACACGCTGGGAGGAACTGGATCGCCGGGTCGCCGCATTTGACGCTGAGTTCGCAGCTATGGCGCGGACCGACGATCGAGCCCGGCGGTTGACAGGCATTCCCGGCATCGGCGCCCTGAACGCTACGGCCCTAGTCGCTGCGGTCGGCAGCGCGGCGACCTTCGACAAGGGACGCGACCTCGCCGCGTGGTTGGGTCTCGTGCCCCGCCAAGCCACCACCGGGGGAAGGCCGAAGCTCTTGGGGATCACAAAGCGCGGCAGCAAGTATCTGCGCAAGATGCTGATCCAGGGCGCACGCTCCGCCATGCCTTCGCTGGTCAAGAGTGACACGGCGACCGGAGTCTGGCTGCGTGCACTTCTCGCCCGCGCCCATCCCAACGTCGCCGTCGTCGCTTTGGCCGCGAAGATGGCGCGCACCGTCTGGGCGCTGCTCCGCCACGAACGGACTTATCAGGCCGTGTCGATAACGGCATGAGGAACGAGCACCCGGCGGATACTTCGTCGGACGCGACGAACTGCGAGCGGTGAAAGGAAGATGGCCTGACAGTCGATCGGTGTCTCGAAAACCTCCGGCGGAAAATGGCCCTCAAGGCCGGCCCCTTTATGAGGATCGGGATGCGCGGATCTCCATCTTGGTAGCGGCATAAGCGCCGACATGCCGGATACGTTTGTGCAGACTGTTCAAACCATCCCTAATTACACTTGCAGCGGGGCGGGCCATACGTTTGCGCCTGCGGCGGAACGATGAGCCTTGATGTAGGTGGAATCGACCGAGGCCGATCCGTACATGCCCGTCGAGCCCGTCAGAGCATAAAAGATATCGGTCCAAATCCCCTGACGGCTCCAGCGATTGAAGCGATTGTAGATCGTCGTGTAAGGCCCGTAGGCCTCCGGGCAATCACGCCAGCGCGCCCCACAGCGCAGCATGTGAACGATGCCGCTGATCACCCGGCGATCATCAACCCGATGCGCCCCACGCCGCCCGCGCGGCAATAACGGCTCAATCCGCCGCCACTCCGCATCGCTCAACCAGTAAACCTGCTTTGACATCCAAGCCCCATCTACCGGAAAGCTTGAATCACAATCCTTCAGTCAGGGGAATCTCTATTGAGTACGGACTCTAGTACGGGAGCGCCTGGCTGAAGACTGTGCAGAACAAGCCCAAGGCGTTCCGCGCGTGCATCATCGTCGGCAATGAAAACGAGCCCCGCTTTTACCGGAACGTCGCCACCTCGCTAGAAGCTGCAGGATAAGAAATCCAGCCGGCATTGACGAGGAAGGCTCACCTTTAGCCGCAGCCGTTTTGGAATTCGAGCATCCACGCGGGGGGTGCTGTCTGGCGCTCGGGCCAATATCGCTCCGCTTCCTATTTCCTCAGAATGCGGTGAAAAGGAAGGAGTTCCAAGTTACGTTACCTGACGTTGCTAATCAGAACCGGCAATTCCCCCTTTCCATGGTCCGGCAAAATTAAACGATCTGACCGACTCCAACCTGTATCGATTCAGCTAAAACGCAGAATCTTTTCGCCCCAGTGGCTAACGCACGAGCTAATGATAGCTGTCCTTGGCAGGCCGGGGATAACGGGCCGTCGATGGCAGAACGATTCCGAAGACACGTCAAGCGGCTCCGTCCATATTCGAAATCCTAAGCCCGGTGTGTCTAACCGGCAAGACGCTGCCAGTCGCATGAATGGAGCGACGTAGATGGACGACCTGGAAATTGCTTGGCCGAGCGGTCTTTCATCTCTGGTCCCACCTAGCCTTCGCGATCGGCGATGCACCATATGATGC
>JAICYR010000071.1 GCA_025934135.1 Acidobacteriaceae bacterium
AAAATGGAGGTGCTGGGCATCGCGACCGATTTCTTTCCCGGCGTGCTGACTGCGATGAAACTGGACCGCGGTCTTCTCTTCGGGCTCGGCTCGACACTGGCCGTGTCGCGTGAGGCGCTCGCGACGGCTGGAGGCTTTGAGGCGCTGGTCAACTCGCTCGCTGATGACTACGAGCTAGGGGCCAGGATCGTCAAAGCCGGCTTCGCGATTGTCCTGAGCCGCGAAGTGGTGGCGACTGCCGTCCCACCGTATCGGCTGCGGGAGTTCTTCGCGCACCAGTTGCGCTGGGCGCGCGCAGTGCGCGATTCGCGCAAGCTGGGCTACGCCGGGCTGCTCATCACGTTTGGAATTCCCTGGGCGGTGTTCAACTGCATTGCCTGCGGATTCGACCTCCCAAGCCTCGCGCTGCTGAGTCTTACGGTGCTGGCGCGCGTGAGTGTGGCGCTGGCTGTTGGCGTTGGTATTCTCGACGACCGGCAGGTGCTGCGCGACCTCTGGCTGCTGCCGCTGCGCGACTTCTGCGCGCTCTGGGTATGGATTTGGAGCTTCGCCGGAAACTCCATCACGTGGCGCGGCGAGGAGTTTCTGCTGCGGGACGGCAAGCTAGTGCGAGCAGCGGCTGATAAGGCCGCCAGCTAGAACGACGCTCCGCCCGCGTTCGGCTGGTTGCTGAGGATTTCCCTTCCGCCGGTCCGCGCAATCAGGTACGACGGGCCGGGCAGCGGAGGCGCGGAGTCCGTGGTGGTCCAAAGGAAGACCCTGCCCGCACCGCTCCACTGAGCGGCGAGCGCGGATGGTTCTTCCCATGTTCCCGAAGCGTTGAAGGCGGCAAGGTCGCGCTTATTCTGCGGTGGGCGCAGAACCTTTACCGTGCGCTGCAAATAGAAGCCCAGCGCCGATGCGTCCACAAAGTGCCCGTTGATCACGACCACGTCCCTGGACTGAATCTCCGGACTGATGGCCTGGGCCAGCACCGCAGAGGAAATTGCGGGCGAGAACGTGTTCAGCGCAATGTGAGCGGCGATGAGCAGCACGACCATCATTCCGGCCAGAAAGCAGTTGGCCATGCGGGCCTTGGTGGCCAGCCGGAAGATCAGGTTCCCGATAGTGCCGGCCAGCAGCGCGGCGGCGGCGATCAACAGCGGCACGCGAAACGCGCCCATGGAGGCGCAGGTGAGGTCGTCGAGAGCGCCGAAAAACAGGTGGTGCTGGCCGGGATGCAAATTGAGCAGCGGCCCAAGGTCTGTTCCTGAAGGCGCGAATGGCGCGCTCACGGCGAAGTAGAGGGCTGCGGCGGCCCCGCAAAGCCCTCCCACCAGGAACACCCACGCGAAGGCCTTCCCCACGCGGCCGGGAGCAAGCTCGTCGACGGCCATCCATCCGGCGGCCAGCAGCGCGAGCGCGGGCAGCGCGGGCAGAATCGACGGCTCATGCCGCGGCGTGAAGGCGGCGAAGGCGGCTTCCACAATCAGCCACAGAACAAGCAGCAGGCGCGCCTGGTGCGAGGGGTCCATCTGCTTGCTGTAGACCGGCATGTGCTCGGGCCGGCGGGCCAGCGCGGCCACGGAGAAGAAGCACCAGGGCATGATCCACAGCAGCAGAAACGCCCACACCAGCAGCAGCGGCGCGTTGTGATGGCCGGGACTCGCCATAAAATACCGGGTCAGCAGGCGGTCGGCGCCGCGCACCGCCACGTGCCACGGCAGCGCGATGAGCAGGAAAACGATGACACCCTCGACCGGATGCCAGCGCAGCAGGTGGGGCAGGTTCCGCGTGATGGCCAGGAACAGCACCACAATAAGGATGGGGATGACCACGCCCTGCGGCCCACGCGACAGCACCCCAAGAGCGCAGGCCACGGCAAAGCCAATGGCGGTGCCGAGCGAGGCGTGCTTGTGGCGCAGCGATCGCCAGAAGAAGTACATAGCCAGCGTGATCCAGAGCGTAGAGAGTATCTGCGGAAAGATCAGGTGGCTGAACAGGAAAATGCCCGCCGAGGTGAGCAGGATGAGTGCGGCGTAGAATCCGGCGACGGGATTCAGAAACAGCCGCGCGCCCAGCGCCAGCGCAAGGATGAAGAGCGCGAGCGCGTAAAAGGCGATGGGAAGTCGCGCGGCCCAATCCGTGACGGTGAAGATGCGGAAGCTGGCGGCGGTAGTCCAGAGCAGCAGCGGCGATGTGGGAAGCACGCGCTGTCCATTGACCGTGGGCAGCACCCAGTCGTTGTGGATGGCCATTTCGCGGGCAGCCTCGGCGCGGACGGAATCCGGGCCGTCAAGCAGCGGCGGCGCCAGCAGAGAGAACGAGCCGTAGAGCAGTATCCATAAGCCGATCAGCGGGAAAAGGAATCGTTTGGCGGTGCGGATGCTGTTCATTCGGCGCGGATGTGCCCTCTCGGGGATTATAGCCAGCCAGGAAGCGGTCAGCTAAGAATCAGTCAGCTAAAAAGCGGTCGGCCTCGCCAGCTATACTGGAGCCTTCCCATGTCCACGAGCCCACAGGTAGCGGCGACCCCGCTGATCTACAACGACTGGTACCCGGCGATGCGGAGCCGCGAGCTGCGGGGCAGGAAGCTCCGCGCGGCCATGCTGATGGGCATCCCGATGGTGCTGGGACGCAGGGACGACGGCAGGCTCTTCGCCATGCGCGACAACTGCCCGCATCGCGGCATTCCGCTGTCGTGCGGATGGTTCGACGGGCGCGAGCTTACCTGCCGGTACCACGGATGGGCCTTTGAGCCGGCCAGCGGGCAGTGCAACCGCATCCCGTCGCTCACCTCGCATGACACGCTCGACCCCTCGAAGATTTACGCCACGGCGTTCCCCTGCGAGGAGCGCGATGGATACGCCTGGGTCTATGTCCCGGCGCCGGGTTCAGGACGGGTGCGCGCGGAGAGCCTTCCGCCGGTGCCCGAGGCACCGAAGTTCGGAGCGAAGTTCCGCTCGGCGCACCTCACCGCCGACCTGCCCTGCAATGTGGACCACGGGATCATCGGCCTGATGGATCCGGCGCACGGGCCGTTTGTGCATCAGGCGTGGTGGTGGCGCAAGCGAGCGTCGATCCACGAGAAAGAGAAGCAGTTCGAGCCCATCCCGGAGGGCTTCCGCATGTCGGCCCACGCGCCTTCAGGAAACAGCGCTCCTTATAAGCTGCTGGGCGTTTACGGCGAGCCGATTACGACGACCATCGATTTTGTGCTGCCCAACCGGAGATACGAGACGATCCGCTGCGGCCAGAAGTGGTTCTCGAGCCTGACTACAGTTACTCCGACGACTGCTAACGCCTGCCGGATCGATGTTTACGCGGCGTGGAACGTCTTCTACGCCGTCCCGTTCGTGAAGCCCATCGCCAAGTTCTTCGGCAAGCGCTTTGTGCGGCAGGACCAGGTCACGATGATCCAGCAGGCAGAGGGCCTGAAGCACGATCCGTCGCTCATGCTGATTGACGACGCCGACCGCCCGGCCAAGTGGTACTTCGCGCTCAAGCAGGCGCGGCTGGAAGGGGTGCCGGAGCGGCATCCCATGAGCGGCCCGGTCACGCTGCACTGGAGGAGTTAGGACTGGCCGTTCAGCGCGGCACGCTGCCGGTCAGAATTTCTATGTGGCCTGTGTCCTCATCCATAATCAGCGCGGTGAACTCGCCACTGTGCTCGCATGAAAGAGTGGCCCTCAGCTTTGCGGGCATATCGATCCTGCGGACCAGGCTTCCGTCGAACGAGTTGAACTGGAAGAGCGGACCGTTGCCAAGTGACGCATAGCTTTGCCCTGAACTCTTGTCGTGGAAAATCTTCGCATGGTCGTAGGTGCTGACCGTCCAGTAGGGGCCGTCGCCGGGGAAAAGAGATCGCAAAAGATAGCCGTGCGGCAGTTGGAGGTCGGTCGCGCGCACGATTCCCTGTTCATTGACTTCAATCACAGTCGCCGCTGTGGCTTGCGGCACCAGCAGGAGATTGTCGCCATGTGGAATGATCTGGATGAAATCGGCCGCATCCATGATTTTGGCGAGCGGCTGTCCTTTCCCGGCCTTCCGGTTGGCTTCATAGTCGTAATCAAACAACGAAAGCTCGTTTTTCACGTCGCCGTCGTGGTCCAGCACCAGCAGGCGCAGCCTGTTCGTGGCCGCATCTTTGGTGATGACCAGCAGGTCTTCCGAGCCATACATCCCAATTGATTTTGGATCGATATGCGGAGGAATGGGGACGGCGCGCTCCAGCGTGCCTTTTCTGTCATAGACGAGGGCCAGGGTGACCCACTTCGGCTTTTCCTCCTCCGCCATGGAGTTGCTCAGTGGCTGCGCAGCAACCAGCGTGACTACGGCGTTGTCAGTGGCGAAATATTTGTTCGGCCCGCTGATGCTTTTGTATCCGGGCGCCATACCCACCGCATAGCGCACAACTTCGGTTCCGTTAGTAAGGGAGTCGAGCGTCCGACCCATTTTCTCAGGTGGAATGGTTTGCGTGAAGGGCGATATTATCGCGCTCAAAATCAAAGATGATATATTCTCCGGCGTAATGGCCGTTATCTTTGTGAAGAGCGTGCCGTCGGAGGCGCAGGTCGCATTATCCAGCATTACCGAGCCTTTTCCTCCAAGTGGGGTGGGCTGAGGTTTGCCGAAGCTGAGGGTAACGGTGGGGTATTGTGGCGGAGCATCAGCGGCAGGCTTGGGCGTTTGCGCCTGCAGCCAGCAGGCCGCCGTACCCGCGAGCGCGAGCACTGCGATGGAACGCACGATTTGCATCATGGGCCAACTCCCGCACCCATGCTACCGCCGCCGGGGAATCCGGGGAAAAGATTTTGGGCAACCAAGCCGCGGCGTAGGATGTCGTAGTGGACATGACCGATACTTCCGACTCTCGCTGGCCCAGCCTGCCCTGGGATGAATGGAAAGACACCGCCGACACGCTCCACATGTGGACGCAGATTGTGGGGCACACGCGGCTTGCCCTGTGCGCTCCGCGCAACCACTGGTGGCACGTGGTTCTCTACGTTACGGCGCGGGGGCTTACCACTTCTTCCATTCCCGTTCCTTCAGGAAATGGCGAGTGCTTCGATGTGGAGTTTGATTTTATCGACCACAGGCTGGTGATTCGGCTCAGTTCTGGTCCGGTGAAGGTCCTGCCGCTGCGCGCGCAGAGCGTCGCGGATTTTTATCGTGACTACATGGGCGCGCTGGCTTCGATGGGAATTGAAGTTACGATCCATTCCGGGCCGGACGAGGTGGCCAACCCCATTCCCTTTGCCGAGGATACGGTTCACGCCTCCTATGATCCCGACGCGGCGCATCGGTTCTGGCAGATTTTGATGCGGTCGGCCATAGTGTTCCAGCAGTTCCAGTCGAACTGGCTGGGCAAGGCCAGCCCCGTGCATTTCTTCTGGGGGGCAATGGACCTGGCGGTGACGCGGTTCTCGGGGAGGCGCGCTCCGGAGCGGCCGGGCGCGGATGCCATTACGCGCGAGGGCTATTCGCATGAGGTCATCAGCTTCGGGTTCTGGCCCGGTAACGGAGGCTACGGAAAGCCCGCCTACTATGCCTACGCCGCGCCCGAGCCGGATGGGTTGAAGACTGCGGCGGTGCGTCCGGCGGCGGCTTTCTACAGCAACCAGCTCAATGAATTTCTGCTGAACTATGACGATGTGCGGCAGTCGCCTTCGCCCTCCGCGGCGATTCTGGAATTTATGGAGAGCGTCTATGCTGCCGCCAGTAAGAACTGGAACAACGCGGAGCTGGTGCGCAGCGGGCCGCTGCCGAAGTAAGGGGCCTACTCGTCCATCACCAGATCATCCACGGAAATCCTGAGCATTTCGCCGAGTTCGTGGAAGCCGTGGAGCCAGGCTTCCGGGTCGGGGACGGCAGGCTGCGGCTTGCGGCCCCATACGTCATACCAGATGTTCTGCGCCTGCCACAGGTTCAGATCGAAGGGCAGCTCGCTTAACATTCTGGCGACGAGCAGGGCATTTTCAAGCGTGGAAAGCTGCTCGGTCTGCTCGACCACCTCGGCCTGCACGACGATCATGGCTTGCTTCATTTTCTGGTCGGCCAGGTAGCTCAGGCTCGAAGTTTCCAACTGCACCTGGTCGGCGTGCGCCAGCTCGAGCCAGGCGCGCATCTGGAGGGCGTCGATGGGATCGCTTTCGAGCGCGTGCCGCAGCCCCGCGCTGATGGCGAAGTTAGCGGCCAGCGTCAGGGCCTCCGGACGCGGTAGACCGGTCTGACTCAGGAAGTGCAGCAGCGAGGACTGGTTCTTGTAGATGGATGCGAGCGCGGCCTCCACTTCCGAAAGCGTGGATTGCAGGATGAGCCCGACGATGCGGCGCTGCTCATCGCTGAACAGCGACCGGATGGAATAGGTGGGCGCGGGGAAATAGCTGTCGAAGGCGCGGATGACGGCGGGCAGGTCGGCGCGGATGACGGCGTTTCTGGCGTCCTTAAGGAAAGCCTCGTGCGCCGCGACGGTCTCGTGAGGCGGCTGCTCTCCATAGCGCTTGACCGCGGCGGTAATGTTCTGGTCGCCAAAGTGGAGCACGGCGAAGGCGATGATCTCGCGCTCGCCGGTCAGGTTGGAGCGGACCGAGGCGCGGCCCATCAGCAGGCGTCCATGGCCGGATGTGACGGTGCGGTGCTGGAGGCGGCGGATGGTGTAGCAGAAAAGCCGGGTGCGGCTTCCAAAGGTGCTAAAGACGGAGCTGATGGCGTAGTGCGCGGCCACTTGCTCCAGATTGACGCGCTCACTGCGGACGCGGCGGAGGTAAATTTCCGCTCCGTTGCCCTGCGATGGGATGTTGCCCTGAGCGTATCCAAGCGCGACGACGAAGGCGGCGTCCAGTGACGCGCCGTCCTCGCCAAAGAGCATTTCGGCCAGATGGAGCGCGCGCCCGGCGTAGGCCATGATCTGCACGGCTTCGATTCCGGAGATTTCGTCGAAGAACCAGCCACAGCTTGTGTACATCAGCATGGCGTTGCGTTCCATCTCCATGAGCCGCAGGGCGTTGACGCGCTCGCAGGGGTCGAGTTCGTGAGTGGTGTGCGCGGCCAGAAAGGCGTCGGTCTCATCGCGGTCGAGCACCACCTGAATATAGGCGTCGCGGGCCTGATCGAGGTTGCGGAACAAGTCGGCCCCGAGCTTGCGCGCGAGCGGCAGAATTCCGTCGCGAACGCCGTCGAGCGCGGTGCGGAGAGGGCCCCGCCAGTTTTGGTTCCAACCCTGATGCCCGCCGTTGCAGCCGCAGTTCGAGCGCCAGCGCTCAATGCCGTGGGCGCAGCTCCAGGAGGTGTTTTCGACGATCTGGGCCTCGTATTCCGGCGGAAACATTTCCAGAAACTGCCCGTAGTTGGTGAGCTGGGAATGGCCCTCGCTCTCGATGCGCTTGAGCGTCCAGGCCAAGGCCATTTCCCCGTGGCGGTGGTGATGGCCATAGCTCTCGCCGTCGGTGGCGAGGTGGACGAGTTGTCCCCGGTGGTTTTCCGCATCGGAAAAGCTGTCGAGGAGGCGCCGGACCAGCCGGTCTCCATCATTCAGCAGACCCTCAAAGGCGACGGCGCGGGAAAGCGGGCCATCGTAGAAGAAGACCGCGATGGAGCGGTTGCCGCTGAGCCGGACCAAGTAGGGCCGGGTGGTGTCAACGGAGGCGTTGGAGGTCTCGGTCCATCCGCCATTGCTGTTCCCCTGGTAGTCCTCGTGCTCAAAAGTCATTTGCCCGTTGCCGTTCAGTGGCCGAACCCGGGCGCACTGGTGCGGCGCGAGGACGACGAAACGGATGCCCTCGTCGGCGAGCAGCTCAAGCGAAAGCGTATCGACGGCGGTTTCGGGCAGCCACATGCCCTCGGGCATTCGCTGGAACCGGCTCTTGAAGTCGGCAATGCCCCAGCGGATCTGGGTGATGCGGTCGCGGGTGGTGGCCAGCGGCATAATGATGTGGTTGTAAACGTGGGCCATGGCCGACCCGTGTCCGCCAAAGCGCTTCTGGCTGTTGGCGTCGGCGTCCAGAATCATGCGGTAAACGCGGCCCGCGTTGGCCTCAAGCCAGGAGAGAAGCGTCGGGCCAAAATCGAAGCTCATGCGCCCATAGTTGTTGAGAATACGGATGATCCGGTTCTTCGCATTCACAATGCGGGCCGCGCCGTTGGGGGCATAACACTCGGCGGTTACGCGCTCGTTCCAGTCGTGGTAGGGGGCGGCGGAGTCCTGCGTCTCCACAGTTTCGAGCCAGGGGTTCTCGCGCGGCGGCTGATAAAAATGGCCGTGAATGCAGACATAGCGGCGCGAGGAGGGCTGGTCGTAATTCTCCATCCTCCTAATTTACAGAAATGAGCCAACAGTGTTCAGCCCAGGATGGAAGTGATGTTGCGGCTGGGAATGAGGGGCGGGTCCGCGCCTGCGGCCAACAGGTACAATATGCGGCGTAGGTAAAAAACAATGCCCCTGCGGCTGCGGACCATCCGCTACTATGTCATCCTCCTGCTCCTGCTGCCCTGTTTCATGATTGCGGCCTTTGCCCAGAGCGGCGATTCCGGGCAAGTTGGGGCACTGATTCGTCAGGGCGCGCAGGCCATGCACGCCGGCAATGCCGCCGCGGCTGAGGCTTTTTTCCGCAAGGCCACGGTGGCCGATCCTCAGGCCGCCCCCGCATGGCTCGACATGGGGCTGGCGGAACTCAAGCAGGGCAAGGTGGCGGATGCGATGGGCCACATTCGCAAAGCGCTGCAACTTGATCCGAATGCGCCCGGCGCGCATCTCTTCCTCGGCATCGCCGAATACCAAACCAGCCATCCCGATGAGGCTATAGCGGACCTTCAGCAGGCCATCCAGCAGGACCCGAAAAACGAGCAGGCTTACACCTGGCTGGGCATAATCGAGCTCAACACCGGGCATCCGGAGAAGGCAACCGGCCCTCTGGACCGCGCCGCTGAGCTTGCCCCGACGGATGAAAACGTTCTGGATTATCGCGTGCAGGCGCACCTCGCCGTGGCCAAGCAGAGTTATGGCCAGATCTACAAGCTCGATCCCACGTCGTGGCGGCTGCATCAGTTGAATGCCGTAATTGATGCCCAGGCCCGCGATCATCAGCATGCCATTGACGAATACCAGGCCGCCATCAAGCTGGCGCCTCGCCAAGCCGCGCTCTATGAAGCGCTTGGATGGGAATACCGCGCGCTCAATGAGAATGATCTGGCGGCAAAGGCGTTTGCCGAGCAGTTAAAGCTCACGCCCGGAAGCCCCATCGCGATGTACAACCTCGCGAGTTCGCAGGTGGAAAACGGACAGACGCAGGAGGCGCTTCCGCTTCTGGAGAAGGTCGTCAAACTTTACAACACGCCCTCGCAGGCCGACTACTATCTGGGCCGGGTGCTGGCCGCTCAGGGCAAATACAGCGAGGCGGCGGACGAGTTCACGCGCGCGGCGCAACTCGACGGCGAGATACGGCTGCGCTCCTGGTATGAGCTGTCGCACATTTACCGGCGTCTTGGCCAGAAGCAGAAGGCGCTGGACGCGGTTGCGAAATATCAGGCGCTGAAGCAGCAATCTGACCAGGCCAGCGCAAGAAACGTGCAGGACTTCCTCAAGCTTAACCATGCGAACTCGGCGGCCTCCGGCAGCGGCCAGGGCCAAGGCCAGAATTAGAGGGGCGGCGTGATGGTCCGTGTCCTCGGCGTATTGTTGGCTGGATTTCTGGCCGGTGGGCCTTGCCTGATCGCGCAGGAGACGTCGCCCTTGCCGCGCGCGCGCCAGCTCGAAGCTGCGAACCGGCTGGAAGACGCCAACCAATTGCTAGAGGAGTATGCGCGGCGGAATCCCGGCGACGCGGCGGTCTTCATCGAACTCGGCAATGTGCAGACGCGGCAGCGGCTCAGCGATGATGCGATGCGGTCGTTTGCGTCCGCGCTGGCCATTGAGCCGCATTCAGCCGCGGCCCGCAAAGGCGAAGTGAAGGCGGCTGTCGCGGCGGCGCTCGCCGACCGCAATGCTGGCGACAACAACGGAGCGCTGAGCTGCCTGTTGCGGGCGCGCAAGCTGGTGCCGGATTCACTGGAACTGCTCACCGACTTCGGGATTCAGGCCGACGCCATGCAGCTTTATCAGGACGCGGATAAGGCCCTAACGCAGGCCCACGCGATGGCCCCGAATGATCCAACCGCTCTTTACGCGCTGGCGCGCGTGGAACTCGATGAGCAGAAGATGAGCGACGCGGAGGCCCACTTCCTGGCTTATGTCAAAATGCGTCCTGATGATGCGAGCGCGCACTACGGGCTTGGCCACCTGCTGCGCATGCTGGTGCGAAATGATGAAGCGAAGGCGGAGTTGGAGCGCTCCATTGCCCTCCGTCCGCGCCAGACCGAATCGTATTACGAACTCGGCGAAATCGCCCTCCAGATGCACCAGGACAAAGACGCCGCTGCCGAGTTTCAGAAGGTGCTGTCTTCCGATCCCCGGCACGGAGGCGCGCTCACGGGGATGGGCGTTTTGGCCTATCGCGCCAAAAATTATGCCGAAGCGGAAAAGTATCTGAGCAAGGCGGTCCAGTATGCGCCGGATTATGTTGAGGCGCACCAGTCCTACGCGCTCACCCTTGCCCGGCTTGGGCGCAAGACGGACGCGGAGCGCGAGTCGGCGCTGGCCGCCAGCCTGCGCGAGCAGCAGGACAAACTCCGGCATGGTTATCACCTGATTACCCCGACGGAGGATTCGTCCCGCTGAAGAGACTCGGACTTGACAGGCAAATTCGCAGGATGATACAAACGTCTCCGGCGCTAGAAAAGGCTTTCTTCCAGCGCTTTATTGATTAAGGTTGAATGTAAACAGTTACAAAGAGTACCTTCAAGCTTTATGTAAACAGTTACAACCCGCTGTTCTTCGGATGCGAAGCGTTGTATCCAAAGATCAGTGGAACTAACGCGAACCAGCCCCTGGGACTCGAATCAAAGGGCGATTCGCGCCAGATCGTGTAGCAGCGACACTCATTTTTGAGTGATGGGCCCCGCGGTTGTTGTTTGGCGGCACGGCAGATGTGATTGCGGTGCGGCCCTTATTCAGGAGGTTGTATGAAGTTCATGAGTCAGGCGTGGAAGTGTGGCCTACTGGCGGCCGTAGCGCTGGTTTTCTTTCTGCCATCGGCACAGGCACAAACAGTATTCGGCAGCATGGCTGGGTCCGTGACCGACCCGACCGGCGCCGTCATCCCAAACGCGAAAATTCAGGCAAAGAACGAAGTCACCGGGACAGTGCGGGACACGGTGTCCACCTCCGCAGGCGCGTACCACTTTACGCAGCTGCCCATCGGACGCTATGACATTACGGTGACGGCGCCGGGGTTCCAGAACGAGTCGCTCACCGGCGTGCAGGTAAACCTGCAGACCACCACCGCGCTGAATATCACGATGCAGGTGGGCGGCCAGACCCAGACCGTGACCATCAACGCCAGCGCGCCCCAACTGCAAACGGAAACATCCGACATCACGGGGTCGATCACCGATCAGGCCTACCTTAAGCTGCCGCTGGCCCTGGGCGGCGTCGGCGCGCTTCGCTCGCCGGAGGCATTTATGTTCCTGCTTCCAGGCACCACCGGGCCGGGTACTGCGAACAGCCCAAACGGAATCTTCTTCAGTAAGATTGCCGGCGGCCAGGACTACGGCGCGGAAGTGCTGATCGACGGCCTCAGCCAGCAGCGCAGTGAAAACGGCTCGTCCTTCGATGAAGAAGCGCCCTCGGTGGACGCCCTCCGGGAACTGACAGTGACGCAGGCTGTTCCGCCCGCCGAGTACAACCGCACCACCGGCGGCATTGAGAACTTCGTCACCAAGAGCGGCGGCAACAGCTTCCATGGTTCGGCATATGACATCTTCCGCAACACTGCTCTGGATGCCAATCAATGGTTCAACGGCGGGCGTGAGGCGCTGGCTTGCGGGCCTGACGGCACGGCGTCCTGCCGCGCGCCATTTATCACGCCGGTTGACCGAAAGAATGACTTCGGCGGCACCCTTGGCGGTCCGGTTTGGATCCCGAAGGTCTACAACGGACGCGACAAAGTCTTCTTCTTCTTCTCGTGGGAACAGTTGCACTACACATTCGGGGCAACGACGATTACCACTGTCCCGACTGCACAGGAATTGGCAGGCGACTTCTCCAATCCAGTCATATTCAACACCAGCAAATCAGTTGGGACCAATCCCTGCGACGGCTCGCCCATTTATCAGGGGCAGATCTTCGATCCCTCAACCACCCGCGTGGTGAATGGAACCGAGTGCCGCACGGCGTTTCCGGGCAACAAGATTCCGGGTGGTTTCTCCCCGGCTGTGCAGAAGATACTTGCGTTCTTCCCGGCGCCGACAAACTCAGGCGTCTTCAATAACTTTTCCTTTGCCAGCGCGTCTCCAATCACCAACACCACCTATACGGTCCGGATTGACGCCAATTTGACGCAGAAGAGCAAACTGTGGAGTTCCTACAGCACTCGCGATAACAACCGGTTGTCGGGAGCACCGCCCTTTTTACCCTATCCAATTGATTTTGCTACTTGGAAACAGGACTTTGAAACGCACTTCTGGCGCCTCGGATGGGATTATGCGCTCACGCCGACCTTGCTGAACCACCTGATTATCGGTTCCAACCGCAGCAACAGCATCAACTTTGCTGAACCGGCATTGTCGGGTACGGACTGGTATTCGCAGCTCGGCATCGGCAACGCCGTCAGCAATAACTTTCCGGTTGTGACCAACGGGTTCACGGCACAGGAAGGCATGTCGAACAACGGCGACAACATCGATAACGGACTACGGCTGGTTGAGAGCTTGGACTGGCAGAAGGGGGCGCATAGCCTCACCGTCGGCACCGATATTCGCTACCAGCAGTATTCGCCAATCAACAAGAACTCACCCCAGATTAACTTCTGCAGCTCGCAGACCTCGGCCTTCCCTGGTAGCGCCCAAACCGGCAACGGTCTCGCCAGCGAATTGCTGGGCCTCGCCTGCAACGGCTCGCAGAACGTCTATGCGCACCAGTCGCGGTGGATTTCCTGGTACTACTCCGGCTATTTGCAGGACAACTGGAAGGTGACCAAAAATCTTACGCTGAACCTGGGGGTCAACTACAGCGTGGATGCTCCCCGGCATGAAGCGGGGAACTTTACCTCGAACTTCAGCCCCACGGCGATTGATCCCGAATATGGAGTTCCGGGGGCGCTGGTCTTCGGCACGCAGTGCAACGGCTGCAATACAGCGTGGGCCGACACCTACTACAAAGACATCGGTCCGCGGGTGGGCTTCGCTTACAGTCCGCCGTGGCTGAATGGCAAGACTGTGTTGCGCGGCGGCGCCGGCATTCTCTATGGACCGCTACAGTACATCGACTTTGGCGGCGGAATGAACACCGGATACAAATCTAATCCAAGCTTCCCCTCGAAGAACGGATTTGATCCTTCGTTCGAGATTGACAATGGTTTTCCGGCCTTCGCTCCTCCTTCGAACCTGGATCCCGGCGTCTTCAATGGAAGTTTTATGTCAAGCTCTTACATCGAGAAGAATGCTGCGCATCCGGCCAAGATCTACAACTATACCTTGCAAGTGCAGCAGCAGCTTGCGAACGATCTGATCCTGAGCGTTGGCTTTGTGGGCAGCGAGGGGCAAAACTTGCAGGCGAATAACCAGAACATTAACAACATGCCTTTGCAGGACATCGCCCTCGGGGATGAACTGAACAAGCAATTGCAGAACAACCCGTATGGGGTGCCTGTGCCTTTCCCCGGTTACTTCAACCTGTGGGGCAGCGGCATTACCATTCAACAGGCGCTGCGTCCGTTCCCGCAGTATGACTTTATCGACTCAGGTTGCTGCTTGCAGGACACCGGGCACTCCAGCTATGATGCGCTGCTGGTTTCACTCAGCCGGCAGTTCAGGAACGGCTTGAACCTGCAGGCCTCCTATACCTGGCAGAAAAACCTGAACGACAGCGATAGCATCATCAACGTCAATCCCGGTCAGCCGCAGGTGCAGAACCCAGCGGATCTGCATCAGGAAAAGGCGCTCAGCATTCAGGACATTCCTCAAACTTTAGTCCTCAGTTACGTTTATGAACTCCCATTTGGGAGAAACAAAATGTTCCTGAACCACGGGCCGTTGAGCTATATTGCCGGAGGCTGGCAGATTGCCGGCATTCAGCGATATCAAAGCGGGCAACCGATGGCGTTCTGCTGCTCGAGCGGCATCCCCGGCTGGCAGCAGGCGATCCGGTATAACGAAGTTCCACACGCCACCATAAAAAGTAAGGCGTATGGCCATGTCGACCCGTTCGCTAGCGGAGGCCTTTCCGATCCGAACAGCAGCAGCTTCTTCAACGGCTCCACGAATAACAATGCCCCCGCGTATCAAAATGGGAACGCCCAACCAGCGTTCTTTGACCAGAACCTGCCGCAGTATCGAGGCACAGGTGCATACCAGTTAGGCGATACTCCGCGTGTGACGAACGTTCGCATGCCGACGTGGTTGAACGAGGACTTCAGTCTGCTGAAGGACACGCCCATCCGCGAGAACCTGGTCTTCGAGCTGAAGTTCGAGTTCCTGAATGCGTTCAACCGGCATATGTTCTCAACGCCAGATGGCAATCCAGCGAGCCAAACGTTTGGAGTTCCGTCCGGGCAGGCGAACAGTCCACGAGCCATTCAGGTGACGGGAAGAATCCAATTCTGACCTGAAGTTGCACTGCACTCCACAAGGCGGCGGGGTCTTCCCGCCGCCATATTTTTTCGCGGAAATCAGTCTATCGCTGGTGTGCCGGCTCTGCAGCCCGCTGGGCTGCCAGCCCGGCTCCATCCACTGCGGCCTGGACCATGGCGTCGAAGCCCATGCAGGAGTTGATCATCATGTGGTAGAGGCGGCGATCCGTCCAGTCCTGGCCGAAATACCGCCGGACATACGCCGCCCGGCGCTTGTCCATCGCAATCATTTCACGTTCGACGTCGCCGGCATGCTCGGGAAAGGTCTCTTCAAGGTAGCGGACCTTGCGCCACTGCGCCGCGTAGACGAAGACATGGAACGCGCCGGGAACGCGGGCCAGGATGCTGGCCGCGCCGCGTCCCACAACGACGCATTGGCCTTCCTCGGCCAGCTTGACCATGTAGTTGCGGATAAGACCGGCCATGCTCTCGCTGTCGAAGACGTCCTGCTCGGCGGAGAGGCGCTCCCATGATCCGTGCCAGAAGGCTTTGCCCACGCGGTAATACCATGGGTCGAGCTGTTCGTCGCAGCGCTCAGCCTGATTGGGCGACACGCCCGCCTGCTTCGCGATTTCATCGATTAGGCATCGGTCGATGAGGCGCCAGCCGAGGTGCTGGGCCAGCAGGTGGGCGAACTCCGCCCCCCGGCTTCCGTACTCGCGTTCGACTGTGATGACCCGGATCATGGCGCTCTTTGACCCGATGCTATCGCACTTTCAGAACCGCTGGGAAACGAGGCCGCATCCCCGGCCCCGGCCTCGTTCCAGCCTGATGCGACCGTTCGCGCAAACGGCCGTCTAGTACACAATGATCGACGAAATGCGGTTGTTCCATGTGTGTCCGCCCCGGAACGGCACATCCCGCAGATCGGGGACGCTCCCACGCAGCACCTCGCTGCCGCCGCGAAAATTGCGATCGTTAAAGATGCGGACCCTCGCCCGGCCAAAGGTCTGGACCGAGGAGATATTGTCTCCGAAATTCGAGGGTAGATTGGGAATGCGGTCGCCGCTGCGCACGCAGAAGTGATTTCCGCGGAAGGGCGCGCTCGAGTAGAAGCAGGCGCCGTCGCGCGGGTCAGGACGCCGGTTCCAGGATGGGTTCCAAACGTTGTTTTGCGGCCCGTAGGCCCAGTTGTTGTCCGGTGGAGGCGGATAATAGCCGGGCGCCCGCTGTCCGCGATCGAACCTCCCGCGGCCCACGATGATGGACGAAATCCGGTCGTTCCAGGTGTGTCCGTCACGGAAGGGAACATTGCGCAAATCCGCGACGCTGCCGTCTAATTCGACACCGCCGTTGCGGTAATTGCTGTCGTTGAAGATGCGCACGCCAGCGCGGCCAAAAATCTGGATGGAGGAAATGTTGTCGCCGTAGCCGCTGGGCAGATGCGGGATCTGGTCTCCGGCGCGCACGCAGAAGCGATTTCCGCTGAAGTTCGGGCCCGAGTAGAAGCAGGCGCCGTCACGCGGATCGGGGCGGCTATTCCATGACCGGTCCCACCGGTAGTTTCCAGAGCCGTATTCCCACTGTGGCGAATAAGGGGGAGCCGCGTGCGCGAAGGCGCCGCAAATGCTCAGGGCAAAGGCCAATGCAAGAAAAGCTGCGATACGCTTCATCAGGTACCTCCGTAGGATATGAACCCGAGCCGGTTCGCTACGACTCTACAGAAGCCGGACTCCACTGCGTTGTGATGGTACTGAAAGCCGGAAGGGATGTAAATACTTGCACTTATAGCAAAGAAAAGCGCCACCCCGAAGGATGGCGCTCCTCTTTGGCGTTCTGGAGGATCTTTACTGCTTGCGGCTTTACTGTTCGCGCTTCCAGCTAATCATTTCCCCTAGGGTCGTGGTCGAGCTGGAAACGGGGGCCTTGTAGGACTCGACCTCGGCGCGGCTGGCTTCCTCGCCCACGGCGCGGAGACTGAGCCCGACCTTCTTCTCATCCTGGTTCATCTTGATGATCTTGAAGTCGTGTTCCTCACCCTGCTCGAGCTTAACCGGAGTTCCGTGCTGGTCTGTGGCTTCAGAGATGTGGCAGAGGCCTTCGATGCCCTCGGTGATCTCCACGAACGCGCCGAACTGAGCGGTCCGCAAGACCTTGCCGTGGACCACGTCGCCGATGCGGTGCTGCGCGAAGAAGGTGTCCCAGATGTCGGGCTGAAGCTGCTTGATGCCGAGCGACAGGCGACGGTTCTCAGGCTCAACGCCCAGAACCACGGCCTTGACCTTCTCGCCCTTCTTCAGCACTTCCGAAGGGTGCTTGACGCGCTTGGTCCAGCTCAGGTTACTGACGTGGACCAGGCCGTCGATGCCGTCTTCAATTTCGATGAAGGCCCCGAAGTCGGTGAGGTTGCGGACGCGGCCCTCAACATTGGTTCCGACCGGATAGCGCGCGACCAGATGCTCCCAGGGATTTTCCTGAAGCTGCTTCATGCCGAGCGAGATGAGGCGGTCGCCGGGATTGACAGCCAGCACCACGGTCTCGACCTCTTCGCCGGGCTTAACC
>JAICYR010000208.1 GCA_025934135.1 Acidobacteriaceae bacterium
TGTATGGCTACTTCTGGCAAATCCCCAAGGATTGGGTTCGAATCCCATCTGCCATATGGGATCTTTCCCTGACAGGGATCCCCTCTCCAACCTGGACGCGAACCTGCGGCCAGACCGGAGCGACTTCAGTGGTGATAGAGACGAGTTACTTCTCCGCCAATGAACGGGCAGAGCGGAAACTCTGCCGGAGCAGAGAATTTGTGGGACGGGGGCCTCGCCCCGAAGGACCAGGTTCCGTAGATCCCTCACTCTGAATCTCGTTTCGAGTGTTCCCTGAAGTGCGCGCTGTGTGACTTATTCAGTTTGGCCGGTGGCATAGATAACAGGTACTTCGCCTTGTAAGCGGGTGGTCGCAGGTTCGAATCCTGCCGCGGACGCAAGTTCGTGTAGCTCAGTGGTAGAGCACCTCAACGTTCTGTTATCGCTTTTTCCCCGGCCAACAAACCATCGCTTCCGAAGCGATTAGAAAGCAAGACCGCCATGAGCAAAGGATACGTGAAGGGAGGAACGCCAATCGGCTCGAACTCGTTATGCCGGACCTGCTCGAACGCGCAGGTCATGACGGGCTACCGCGAGTCAGAGATGGTGACCATGTGTGATGGTGTCCACCCGAATATCGTGGTGCCGTTCCGGATCTACGACTGCAACAGATACCACGACAGAAACAAGCCATCGTGGCACCAGATGCAAAAGTTGGCGATTCGCGTGTCGGCAGACAAGCCGAAACCGGTCGGGTTCAAAGCCGGTGCCGGCTTTGGAGAGACAACCGTCCGGGTCGTCGAGAACGATGACGACTGCAACGAGGACGATGAGTAAATAGCGCGCCGGTGGCGCAGAGTACGGATACTTCGGTAGAGCATCGTCGGTAACGACGAAGGTCGCAGGTTAGAAACCTGCCATCAACCGAAGAGTTGGTGTAGCTCAGATCGTTTTACTTTCCGTATTCAAGTATTCCCCGGCGACCAATGTAAGTGCCCTTGAAAGGAGGTGCGTGATGAAGCTGAATGTATTGAAGTTGAGTCACTTGGCGCGGCCGCGCACGCATGAAGGAGCTCCGGCACGTGCCGTCTCTCCTGAGCTGGCTCTGCGGCGTAGTGTGTTGGCTTGCATGCTGTGGGAGGACGAGTTCTACGAGGACGGTGTCGCGATTGCCGGACGGATCCGCGAACTCGTGCCGAAGGTTGACGCTGCGAAAGTAGCGGCACTGGCGGTGGAGGCGCGTACGGCGATGAAGCTGCGCCACGTCCCTCTTTTGCTGCTGCGCGAGATGGCGCGTCATGCCACGCACCGTGCTCTCGTTGCCGAAACCATGAGTCGCGTCCTCCAGCGTGCCGATGAACTGGCCGAGTTTGTCGCGATCTACTGGAAGGATGGCCGTGCGCCGCTCTCTGGGCAGGTGAAGAAGGGACTTGCTGCCGTCTTCCCGAACTTCGACGAGTATGCACTGGCCAAGTACGACCGGGCAGGGGTAGTTCGCCTGCGGGACGTGCTCTTCCTTTGCCACGCGAAGCCCCGCGATGTGGAGCAGGCCGCGGTGTGGAAGCGACTTGTCGATGGCGAGCTCGCTACCCCCGACACCTGGGAGGTAGCACTCTCCTCGGGTGGAGACAAGCGTGAGCATTGGGAGCGGTTGCTCTCAGAGCGCAAGCTTGGTGGGTTGGCGTTGCTACGCAACCTTCGGAACATGAAGGATGCAGGCGTCGACGAGAAGCTCGTCGTTGCCGCTCTGGACGCAATGAAGACGGAGCGAGTTCTTCCATTCCGCTTCCTGGCTGCTGCGCGGTATGCGCCGCAGTGGGAGGCAGAGTTGGAACGGGCGATGTTCCGTTCCGTCGCCAACCGTGAACAGCTAGCGGGGCACACCGTCATTCTGGTTGATGTGTCGGGGTCGATGGTAGCGCAGCTGTCTCGACGGTCTGAGATTTTGCGGACCGACGCGGCATATGGACTGGCAGTGCTGCTGCGCGAGATTGCGGAGAAGGTGAGCGTTTACACCTTCTCGGACAAGACGGCACGGATTCCGGCGCGGCGCGGTTTTGCGCTCCGCGATGCAATGGAGGCCAGTCTGCAGCATGGTGGCACTCGACTGGGAACTGCGCTCGATTCGATCAAGGACGACTATGACCGGATCGTCGTGGTGACAGACGAGCAGTCACACGATCGTGTTCCTGCACCCAAGGGAAAGGGATACATGATCAACGTGGCAAGCGCCAGGAATGGCGTTGGCTACGGAGCCTGGGCGCACATTGACGGCTGGAGCGAAGCGGTGGTTGAGTACATCCGCGAGCTTGAGCAGTCGGAGGCGGAGTAGCGTCGGCGGGCCGGGAAGTGTCCCGGCCCGCTGGCGACGCCGTTTGGGCTTCGGTTATTCCCCGCTATCAAACCAGACGTTCGATCTGTGGTTCTTGCGGTATGCACCAATGAAATCGGCATTGTTGTATGAGGGCGTTGATTTCAGAGAGGAGCTATAAATCCAACAGATGGAAACTTATTCCGAATTCCGCAAGGACACGACGACCCGGTTAAGGGTTTTCTGCATCGCCCCGCTACCCGTAAAGATGCTTCGACAGAGTCACCGGCAATACGGAAGTTACTTTCTGATTATCGCCGGAGTGGACGCGAGTATTCGACAAGGTACACAACACCCTCGCGGAACCCCCGCCGGATTCGAGTGAGGACTCCCTAAGCGGGCCGGTTAGATCGTGTATCCGAGTTTGCTGAAGGGCATGGTCCGGACTCGATCTCCCGTTGCGGCGAAAATGGCATTACCGAGCGCCGGAGCAAGAGGGGGCAGGCATGGTTCACCGAGGCCCGTTGGCCGGAAGTCCGACTGGATGAAGTGAGCTTCGACGGACGGAGCCGAGGACATCCTGAGGATTGGGTAGGCGTGGAAGTTTGTCTGCTGAATGCGCCCGCCCTCCACGTCTATCTTGAGGCCCATTGCGGTGGACAGCCCGTCCAGCACGCCGCCCTGCACCTGATTTTCGGCGCTGCTCATATTGACGATCGGGCCAATATCCGCGACTGCGGTGATCTTGTGGATCGTAATGTGCTTCTTCGCGTCGACGGAAAGCTCGACCACCTCGGCGACATGGCCGCCATACGCGAAGCTGAAAGCAATCCCCATGCCGCTGCCTGGTGGCAGCTTTTTGCCCCAGCCAGCCTTCTCGGCCGCAAGCTTCAGGACACCTGCGGCGCGGGCCGGGTTGAATGCGCTCGCGCGTGATCCCGCGTTTTCAGATGGCGCGCCCTCAGGAGCCGGGCCGCCTTTGCGAGCCTCGGAGCCATTTGTCTCGGCGCGCTGGAACCACTCAAGCAGGAACTCGACATGATCGCGTGCGGCGGCAACCGAGAGCTCGTGGAGGAAGCTGCCTACCACGAACATCTGTGTGTTGTCTGTCGGAGCGCGCATCGGGCCGCAAGGGATCTGCAACGGCATGAGGCTGATGGCATAGCGTGTGTTGCGCGCAATGTCCTTGGGGAAGCTGTTATTGCTGCGGCCTCCGCCGGCCACCGGACGTTTGCCATCGGAGCTGAAGCTGACGATGTGGTTCTGGAAGGCGGACAGCTTACCTGATTTGTCGACCGCACCTTTCAGGTAGTGAAAGCCGGGCACGCGAAACATGTCGTGAGCGAAATCGTCCTCGCGCATCCACTGCAGCTTCACGGGCCCTTGGACCTTGGTGGCGATCATGGCAGACTCTAGGAGGTAGTCATTCGCCAGTCTGCGGCCGAAGCCTCCCCCGGCCCTGGTTTGATGAATCTTCACCTTATCTTCCGGTAGACTCAACAGCTTTGCCACCTGCGGAAGTCCTCTGTCGGCCGCCTGGCTCGGCGTCCAGAGCTCCATGGTCCCGTCATGGAACCACGCGGTGCCGTTTTCCGGCTCCAGCTGCTGATGCGAAACCATGGCATAGTCGTAGGCTGCTTCGACGACCTTGGCTGCCGATGCGAACGCTGCGTCCACATCTCCTTCGTTGGTCTCCGGTTGGGGCATCTTCTCGGAGAGTTCTTTCGCTTTGGCGGCGGCTGCCGTTAATGAGTCCTTGGACGCGCCGCTTTCGTCCCACTCCACCGTAAGTGCCGCCTTGGCTTTGAAGACATCCCACGTGGACCGGCCGATGATGGCCACACCGGGCATGACTTCCGCGGGGTTGCCGGTGCCTTCCAGCACGAAGGCGTCGAGAATGCCAGGAAGCCGCTTGATCTGCTCCAAATTCGCGGAATTTACCTTACCGCCCACAGCCGGGCACTTGGTGTAGTTAGCGTAGACCATACCGGGCAACTGCACGTCAATCCCGAAGATCGGCTGGCCCGTGACGATGCTGCGATTGCCCACTCCCGAGTAGCGTTTGCCCAGCAACTTCCAGTCGGAACGTTGCTTAAGCTCCAAGCTGGCTGCCTCCGGAACCGGCTGGTGTGCAGCCGAGGAGGCAAGAGCGCCATACGAGAGTTTGCGGCCGGATGCGTTGTGGATCACCTGACTGCCTGAGGTGCTGCACTCCTTGGCGCCAACGTTCCACTGTTGCGCAGCCGCCGCTACTAGCATGACGCGTGCCGCAGCACCAGCTTGGCGAAGCTGGTCCCAGCCGCGTGGGATGGACGTGGAACCGCCTGCGCTCTGAGGCCCGTATAATTTGGGGTTAATCAAAGCCTGCTCTACTACCACAGTGTCCCAGTCCGCATCCAGCTCTTCAGCGATTATGAGACCAAAGGCCGTCTTGATACCTTGGCCGATCTCGGGCCCGCGCGAAACGATGGTCACCGTGTTGTCTGGAGCAACTCGAACGAACGCATTGAGGCTTGCGGTACTGCCATTCGGGGTCGCGGTGGCACCTGCCATGTCCATCGCAGCATGCGCGACGCCAGTGTCCAGCTGGAAGAGCAGTGCGAAGCCTCCGCCCGCGACGGCGACTTTCTTCAAGAA
>JAICYR010000035.1 GCA_025934135.1 Acidobacteriaceae bacterium
ATCAACTACATCAAGAACGCGAAGACCCCAACGCTGATCGTCGTCGGCGACCGCGACGGAGAGTGCCCCGCGCCGCAATCTTTTGAGATGTGGCACGCGCTCCGCTACTATCAGGTCCCCACAGAGCTGGTCGTATACCCCGACGAGGGCCACGGCTTCCACAAGGACTCCGATCGCATCAACGTGCTGGAGCGCGCCCTCGGCTGGTTCGACAAGTACATGCCATAGAAAAACAAACAGAAATATGGTTTGGGTAAATTTGGGCGCGCAGCGCTCGCGTCAAGGGTGGGATTAGGTGTGCCACCCGCCCTGCCCATCTGAGACAATAAGTAAAGTCTTATGCCTCGTTCCGCCGGCCTCCTCGCTTTTCCCGAATTCAGCGGATTCACGCGCAAGCTGATCCTCTGGAACCTCGCGGCATACTTTTTTCTCATTCTGCTGCACTTGGCCTCCGCAAGCGCGGCCACCACATTTGTCATCTGGGCGGCGCTGCTTCCCCCATCGGTTTTCCATGGAGCCATCTGGCAGTTCGCCACCTACAGCTTTATTCACACCGGCATTCTGGACACCGCCTTCCAACTGCTTTCCCTCTGGTTCCTGTGCAGCTTTCTTGAGGGCGCGCACGGCTGGCGCTGGATGGCGGAGCTTTACTTCGTCTCGGTCATCGGGGCCGCGCTGGCCGCCCTCGCCCTCTATGCCGTCATGCCCTCCACCCTCACCCCGCTCACCGGATGCTGGGGTGGAATCTTCGGCCTGCTCATCGCTTTCGGCTTTCTCTACGGCGACATGCAGTTCATGATGTTCCCGCTGCCCATGATGATTCGGGCCAAGTACCTCGTCTGGGTCTACTTCCTCATCACGCTGGCCATGCTCTTTACGAGCGAGCGCGTCTTCGCGTTTTCGCAGCTCGGAGGAGCGCTTTTCGGCTGGCTCTATATCCGGTTCGTGCCGCGCAAGGGACTGGCCGCCACCTCCAGCAACCAGTATTTTGGGCTTCGCAACAATTACTACCGCTGGAAGCGCCGCCGCGCCGCCCGCAAGTTTGAGGTCTACATGAAGAAGCAGGACCGCGTGGTCAGCTTCGACAAGGAAGGCCGCTACATTGACCCTGACAAGGACCGGACGCACTGAGCGCCCGCCCGATTTCCAGCCAAATCGTGTATCGTGAAAATCGGCACCACTAAAATTCACTGAGGTCCAGGATTCGCGTGAAAGTTGTTGTCCGCGCCGCGTGCGCTCTTTTTTTAGCCGCTCCTTTTTTCTTCTGGAATTCTTCCGCGAGCGCCCAGGTGACGGCCGTGGCTCCGGTTACGGTGCTGCCCCAGTACAACCATCGCTGGGAGCTTTATGGCGGCGGCCAGTACTCGCACTTCAATCCGAGCCCGGCGCGCGGAATCGCCGCCACGAATCTGGAAGGCTGGAACGGCACCGCCACCATTTTCATGCGTCCGTCCTGGGGCTGGCAGATCAGCGGCCGCGGCCTCTATGGAAGCATGAGCGTGCCGCCCAATCCGTATGATGTTCCGCCGAACCCCAAAATGACGGAATACCTGTTCCTGTTCGGTCCGACCTTCCGCATCATTCGGGGCCAGACCTGGGCCGCCGGGTTCCACACACTGTTTGGGGCGGCCGATGGCACTTTTAATAAGGACTTCCCGCAGGGAGTGCAGCCCAACCAGGTCAACATCTACAACAATAAGCTGGCCTTTGGCGCGGCTGTCGGCTGGTTCACGGACTACAACATCTCGTCACGGCTGGCCATCCGCGGCATCGCCGACTACCAGCCCACCCATTACGGATACACCGGGCAAAACGAGTTCGCGGGTTCGCTCGGCGTCGTCTTCAAATTTGGCCAGATCATCAAGTAACGGGCGAGTTCCCCCTAAGTGACCGGGTGCCCCACATCTCGATTTTGAGATGTGGGTGCAGTGTTCAAATGCCTTAGTGACCACCCGCCGGTGTCACCGTCGCTGCCTCAATGTTCCATCCGGCCAGATTCACAACCGCGTTAGCTGGCGCATCTTCCGGCAGCACGGCGGTCAGCGTTCTCGATTCGCCGGGCGTAAGTTCAATCCAGTCATCCGACCAAATTACAGGCGCAATCAAATCTCCTGACGGCGTGCGCACCAGGGCCCGCACCTGAAATGCCAGCGCACCCGATGTGTTCTTCAAGTGAAGCCGTATCTCGCGCCCTTGCGGTGTACTGACTGTTTCGGCCTGGGCCGACACTGTCGCTGCGGGTAATTGCGTCATTTCTCTCAGGTCCGAGTAGCGTTCCGCCGGAGTGTGGGTGTAGGTGGTCGCGTTCCAGTCGAATGTGGTCAGCGTGTAAGGCGTCCAATAGAAATTTCGGCTCACGACGTGACCAGCCGAATCCGTAAGCTTCAGGTCAATCAGGAAAATCCGCTCCATGCCTGAGTACAGGCTCGCGGGCAGCTTGAACAGGCGCTGCGAGCTGTTCGCCGCGAGGTTCACATCCGCCGTCGCGGAGTAGAGTTGGTTCCACTTGATGCCATGCACCTCGATGCTGGCGCGCAGCCCCGCAATTGGGTGGTACGTGCTGTTCACCACCTCCACCGAACTGCTGTCATACGCATACTGGATGTGAATCGGCTCGCACGCTTTCTTTACCGCGTAGTAGCCCGCGCCCGTGTCCAGATAGTAGTCGTACAGGTGCCAGATCATCGAAGGCCATGCGTTGTTCAGCATCCACTGAATCACGCCCGTGGAGACGAATTTGTTCGAGCTATAGGACTCGAACATGGCGCGTTCCGAGTCGTACTCCATGGTGGACGCCATGCGCTGGTAATCGGACAGCGTCGCGGGCTTGGCATAGATGGCGGTCATCGCGCCGTCAAGGACGGTCAGGTTCTTGAAGCCGCCGCCTCCATAATGCAACTGCCATGTGGCCGACGCAGGCCATGCCTCGGGATCAGGCAGAAATTTCTTCCGGCTCGCCAGCGAGGGAATTGCCGGCCCGGGACTGGTCTCGGTATTAAAGCTGAAGTCGCCGCCATTGTGCTGATTCAAATACCAATAACTCGGCTCAACATAGTCGTAGGGTCCGGTCATTTTGACGCCGCTTTCGCCGGTGACGGTGGTCGGCGTTCCGGAAGCCGATGAGATCACCGGATTGGGCCAATTCGTCTGCGCTTCGACTTTGAGGTACGCACTCTCCACATTTGCCGGAGGAGGATTGTCGCTGCCGTTCAGCCACACCAGCAGGCTCGGATGATGCCGCAGGCGCAGCATCTGCGAGCGCAGCGACGCCGTGGCAATCGTGAGGTCTTCCGGCGTCCAGTCGTGCCAGTGCTCCCAATGGTCGCAGCAGCACCAGCCGGCCATCACCAGAATTCCGTTCTTGTCGGCCAGATCAAAAAAGTCTTTGGTTTCCAGCTTACCTTCCAGCCGCAGCGCGTTCAGGTTGAGTCCGCGTACCAGCGTGAACTGCTCCCGCAGCCGCTTTGGATTGCTGCGCAGCAGCATGTCCTGCGACCAGCCTCCGCCGCGAATCAGAATAGGCTTGCCGTTCACGCGAAACAGGCGCGCGCCGCGCGCCGTCAACTCCGAGGTGATTTCGCGAATGCCGAAGTTGACGCTCTGCTCATCGGACACCTGTCCGTTGACGCGAAAGCTCATCGTCAACTGCTCCAGATGCGGATCGCCCATCTGGCGCGGCCACCACAACTTCGGATTATGAATCGCGAGTTGCGGAAACTTGTCCGGAGAGAACACCACGGTTCGCTCTTCATGCGGAGCCAATTGCACCGCCTGCTCAAAGTTCGCTCCTGCCGCCGAGCCGGATACAGTCCCCTGCACCTCGTGGTCCGTCGCGTTCTGCACCTCGGCATAGACGGTCAACTCCGCGACGCTCAGGTTTTCGTCCGCGAAATGCGTCGTCGCCGTTGGAAAGCGCAGCGCCACCGGGCCGGTGGCCACCACGTTCACTTCTCCCCAAAGGCCCATGTCCTTGTCCGGCGGAGCGGGGTTCCAGTCCACCCAATTTATGCCAAGATCTTTCTCCGTGGGCGCGAACGTCTCGACTGCCAGCACGTTCGGCCTTCCGGGCCGCAGCACGCCCGTCACGTCCAGATCGTACTTCCGATACGCGCCCGCGATCTGCGACGAGTCCGCGATCTTGTGCCCGTTCAGCCAGATCTCCGCGCGGTAATTGATGCCGCCAAAATGCAGCCGGTAGTGCCCGCCCTTCGCCACCGTGGGCGTGAACTCATCGCGATACCACCAGCCGCAATGGTAGGGACTGTCAGCGGGCATGGGCAGGTTCGCGAAATTCGTGCCCACTGGATAGGAGGTCCCCGGAATCTTCCGCAGGTTGTCGCCGAAATATGGATCGGGAAAGATTCCGTCGGCCACCTGCGCCGCCAGCACCGTGCTCGGCACCGTCGCTTTGATCCATCCCTCGGTCGAAAATCCGGTGGCTGAAATCGCGGCTCCGGCGGCGTTCACCTTGCACGCCGACTGCAACCGCCAGCCATCATGCAGAGGCGTCACGGTTGCGGCGCCCAGCAGAGGCGCGAACATGGCGGAAGCGAGAAGACATGGGACAAGGTATCGATTCATGAGCGCGGAACCCTCCATTTTTCGAGCCGCAATCTTCATCAACGCGGCCAGGCTTCGGATTCGGGACAATCTCCAGAAGCGGTAATTCAATCGATTGAATTGAACTTCGGCGCCAGATGGTTTGTCAAATAGCATCGCGGTTTCGGCTTTAGCATTGTTTTCTCCCTGCGCCCGGCGGGGCCGAGGATGCTCGCACCACCAGGTTCGGCTGTACGATGTGCGGCCCTGCATCCTGCTTGCTTCGGTCGAGCGCCTTCAGAATTGATTCAGCGGCCAGCAAACCCATCTCCCGCAAGGGTTGCTGGACAGTCGTGATTCCCGGAGTGGCCACATCGGCGGGCAAAACATCGTCAAACCCCGTCACCGCGCAATCCTGGGGAACGCGCAGCCCGGCCTCGGTCAGGCCTCGGACGATGCCCAGCGCGGTGAGGTCGTCGAATGCAAGCACCGCGGTAAATTTCCTGCCGGAAGCCAGCATGGCTTTGGCAAACTGCACGCCGCCCTCAAAGCCAGATTTCGGGTCCGACAAATTCGGCAACTGAAAAACGAGACGGGGATCGAGCTGGATTCCCGCCTTCGCAGCAGCCCCTTGAATTCCTTCCCAGCGCGGCGCGCTGTCGAACATCTCGTCCGGGCCGCGGATTACGGCGATGTGGCGATGCCCGAGCGAAGCGAGATGCCGCATGACCAGCGCGCCGCCCACGCGATTGTTCACCAACACGGAAGCGATTCGGCGCCTGGTTAAATCGCGACCCACAATCACGACGGGGACATGATTTTTTTCAATGTCGGCGAGCAGGTCGGCTTCTTCAAAGACCCAGCTCGCAATCACAATCACGCCTTCGGTACGCCGCTCCAGCAGCATTCGGAAATAACGATCAAAGAGTTTCCGCTGGGTCTGGGCATTCACCAGCAGTGAGAAGTATTGGGCCGGTTGCAGTCCCTCGTCAATTCCGCTCACCACCGGAATGCAGAACGGGTCGGACATATCGTATGCCAGCACACCGATAGTTTGCGTGCGTCGGCGGCGCAGAGAGCGCGCATAAGCATCAGGGTGGTATCCGAGCCGCTTGGCTGTCGCCTGCACTCGCTTTTTTGTGGAGTCGGCGACATGCCGCGAAAGAGCGGCCTCGCTCAGCACGATGGACACGGTGGAAACCGAAAGCTGGCACGCTTGCGCTATGTCCGACAACGTTACGTGACCTGATGCGCCCCTGCCCACTTTCCGCTCCCTTCACTTACGCCGTTCAGCATACAACCTTGTCAACGGATACCCAGGTCTGAGCGCTGTAAAAATTGCCTTGGCCACTTGACACCCGTTGGAATTCTCTCCTACAGTCGTAGACTATTCAAACGTTTGAAGTCAAACGTTGGAGGCGAATTATGAAATCGGGCATAAAGCCTGCTTTGGGCATCCTGCTCCTATCCTGCATGTTCCTCGTTCTCCTCTCCACCACCATCGCCGCATTTGGCCAAGCCGGCCGAGGCAGCATCAGCGGCTCGGTCACCAACCAGACCGGAGCTGTGGTGCCGGGGGCCAGCGTGACGCTGCTTGATCCCGCAACGGGAGTCGCCCGGCATACCGCCGCCAATGACGCCGGACACTATGCCTTCATCTCGCTTAACCCCGGCGTCTACCAGGTGACCGCGAGCCAGCAGGGCTTTACCACTATTGTCCATAGCGACGTTTCCGTTACCGTCGATCAAACGACCACGGTGGATCTTGCCCTGAAGGTCGGCAACGTTAGCCAGGTGGTCACGGTGAAGGGGACGGGCGAGCTGACGGCGGCCACCAACTCCACGGTCGGCCAGTTGATATCCGCGGAAACCATCGACCGCGTCCCGCTGCTCAACCGCGACGTTTACGATCTGGTGCAGCTAAGCCCTGGTGTCACCCCGGCCAACGGCGCGCCCAACTCCTCCAATTCCCAATCCATCGCCAGCATCACCAGCGGACGCCCCGGAATCGACGTTTCCTCCTATACCATCAACGGCACGATCATCGGTTCCGTCTATTACATGCTTGACGGCAGCCCCCTCGGAGTCGCCGAGAACAATTCCGCGGCCATTCTTCCTGCCATGTCCATTCCCGAGGACGCCGTCCAGGAAACGCGCGTTGAGACCCAGAACACTCCCGCGTCCTACCAGAGCGGCGGAGCGGGCGTCATCAGCCTGGCCAGCAAATCCGGAACCAATTCCTTCCACGGAGATATCTTTGGAGTCTTCCGTCCCAATGCCCTCGGCGCGAATGAATACTTCAACAAGAACAGCCAGCTCGCCAGCGGCTCGCCCAACACGCCGCCCGACTTCCATCGCTATCAAGAGGGAGGCGCCATCGGCGGCCCGATCATCCACGACAAGCTCTTCTTCTTCGCCGATTACGAGGCCACGCAGCAGGCTCTTTTTGACGGGTCCAACATCTTTACCGTCCCAACTTTGGCCGAGCGCACCGGCGATTTCTCCGCCGACGACTTCACCATCTACAACCCCATGCTCCCCGACAACCCCGACGGGACCCGCCAGCCGTTTGCGGGCAACATCATTACCAATCCCAATCCTATTGCGGTGAAGTTTCTCTCCGAGATGCCCAAGTGCAACGTGCCGAACCCGTCCACCTGTGATGCGGCGACAAATGGTGCGATCAGCAACTTCTTTGCGCCCGGCGTCGATCCCTCATCGGCGCAGAAGTTTGATGTGCGTCTCGATTACGACCTAAGCGACAAGCAGCACATCTTCGGACGGTTCTCGTTCGCCCGCTTGACAAGTTCGCTGGTGAACGCGTTTGGCAATGAATGGGACCCGTTCTACGCCCAGAACATCACCAACGCGCGCAACATTCTGCTGGCCGACGACTACACCTTCAACTCCAACACCGTCCTCCAATTGCGCTACTCCTTCGTCCGTCATTATGAGGACCAGACTGGCGACCCACGGCAAAACGGGACTGACAGCCTGACCAGCCTCGGGTTTCCGCCGTCGCTCGCCGCGTCGCAGAACTACTTCACTCTTCCCTACATGATTTTCGATGATGTGGGAGGCGGCAGCAACAACGGCACCGGCGTCGGCGGTACCGCAAACTTTAACACGTTCGTTTACGCCAGCGAGAATAGCGACATTGACGCCAGCGTGACCAGGGTACAGGGCAAGCACCAGATCAGTGCCGGCTTTGAATACATGAAGCGCTTCCTGAATGTCGGCCAACCGGGTGCGCCTTCCGGAGCCTACTACTTCAACCTCAGTGCCACCGATCAGTCCGTGGCCAATGGTGGCGGCGGCAGCGACTTCGCCTCCTTCCTCATCGGCATGGGCGAAGAGCCGGGCAGCGAAGGCTATAACTTCAGCAAGGACCTGTTCGTGGCGGAATCCAGCCCTTACTACGCCGCCTTTGTCGAGGATACTTACCATCCGACGGCTTCGCTCACCATCACCGCTGGTCTGCGTTGGGATATTTTCGGCGGACGCACCGAGCGCCACAATCGCCTGGAGTACTTTGACCCGAGTGCTTCGGGCACACTGAACGGCACTTCGTATACCGGCGCGGAAGTTTATGTGAACGGAAACCATCGCTCATCCTTCGCCACAAATCTGGGCAACTTCGGCCCGCGCCTGGGCTTCACCTGGCAGCCGGCCACCCATCTGGTTGTTCGCGGCGGCGCGGGTTTCTATTACGGCCCCAGTTCAGAGCAGCCGGCGAACGGATCACTCAACAGCGATGGTTTCTTCTCCGTCACCAACTGGGCTTCGACCTGCTTCAACAGCGACGGGAACACGGTATACAACGGCACCTCGGGTTGTGTGGGTGCGGCGCCCGGCAGCCCCGCTCCCAGCGCCACTGGCATTTATTCCCTCAGTAATCCGTTCCCAAACGGAGTCGTTCCAACCTTCACTACCGCACCCGCCGGTCTGGCCAGTAACCTGGGCACAACGCTAAACACGGTGCTGCGCAATCAGAACACGCCCACAACCTACAACTTCAACTTCGGACTCGAATATCAGTTCCCGCACGAGGTCGTGCTCAGCCTCGCCTATGTCGGCAGCCGCGGATTGTTTATTCCCTTTGGAGTGATTGACGCAAATACTCTGGACCTTGCCACCATTCAGAAGTACGGTGCCTCGCTCTGCGTCGATACATCCAATCCGGCCTGCCAAATGGTGCCTAACACCTGGGCTCCGACTCAACCGGCCACCAACGCCAACTTTGGTTCTGCTACCGTCCCGCTCTGGGTGTCCTTGCAGGAGTACCCGCAGTTCGGCAGCGGCTCTTACGGCTCCGGCAATGGCGTGCTGCTCAACGGCTTCCCCGGCGGCGACTCTGACTACAGCTCGATGCAGGCAAAGCTGCAAAAGCGGCTCACGCATCACTTCACCACTCTGGTCGGCTTCACCTGGGCCAAGCTGATGACCGACGACGGCAATCCGCCGCTCGGCTTTGTCGCCTCCCACAATGGGGCTCCTCAAGACATCAAAAACCTTGAGTACGAGCACTCGGTCAGCCCGCAGGACGTGAAGTATCAGATCACAGGAGCCATCTCCTATGACCTGCCCGTGGGCGCGGGCCGGGCCGTCGATTTCCACCGCGTCGGGAACGCCTTCCTGGGCGGTTGGACCGTGAACGGAATTGTCTATCTCAGTTCCGGTATTCCCATCGCTTCGCCGTCTTCCGGGACTCCGATCGCATACTTGAATCAGCGTGCCAACCTTACCTGCAATCCCAGTAAAAGAGCCCCTCGTACAGCGGACACATGGTTCACTCCCGACTGCTTCGCGGTTCCTTCCAGCCCGTTTGTCGCGGGCACCGCACCGGCATATCTCGATCACATGCGCACCATGGGCGCTCGCGACCTGGATGTCTCCATTTATAAGTCGTTCCCGATGGGCGAAGCGCGCCGACTGCGGCTCGACGTTTCCTCCTATAACCTCACCAACACCGCGCAACTCGGTATGCCCAACGTTCCGGACATGACGGACGTAGTCACCCAGCCTGACGTCGCTGCAACCTTCGGGCAGGTCACCAGCACCGTGAATACTCCGCGGCAGTTCCAGTTCGGCGCCAGATTTACGTTCTAGCCCCGGTTCGGGCCGCCCGCTCGCCGCCGGATTTGGAGGTTGATTCCAACCGGCGGCAGCCAGCCCAATCCGCCACTCGCCTTTTTCGCAAAACAGGAGCATGATACTAGCCAGGACGCCCCGCCCGGTTTCGGAGCCATTCCCGAGGGTGGTCGATATGCGAACGTTTCACGGATATCCGTTAGTCGTTCCGCGCAGCCTGTTCATGCTTCCGCTCTGCTCGCTGTGTCTGCTGATTTGTGTGCCCCGCGCGCTGTCGGAAGGCCCCATCATTCACGCCGAGGCCCCTCCGGTTCCATTCGCCGGTCCCTTTGGCCTGGGCCAGCAGAGCTATACGCCTCCGCAGACTGTTTCGGTCAATCCACCCGCGCTGGTTGATCCTGAATCGCTCCCTCCGGAAACCTTGGGCGACCTAATGATGCTCCACCAGCGTTACCTGGCGGCCATTGAGGCCTACCAGCACGCCCCCCGCGACTCCGCCGTGGTCTGGAACAAGCTCGGTATGGCATACCAGCACATGTACGCGCTCGACATTGCCAGGCTCCAGTACGAAAAAGCGCTGCAACTGAAACCTAACTACCCCGAAGCGCTCAACAATCTCGCCACCGTGTATTACGGCCAGCGCAACTACCACAAGGCCGAGAAGTATTACAAAAAAGCCCTCAAGCTCAAGCCCAACGTCGCTACCTTCTACAGCAATCTGGGGACCGCCTACTTCTCCGATCATGATTACAAGCGCGGCATCAAGGCCTATCGCAAGGCCTTCTCCATTGATCCACAGGTCTTCATCGGCAATCCTCTGGAGAAGGTGGCCGAGTTGGGCCCTCGTGACGAGCAAATTGCTTTGAATTATGCTCTGGCCCGGCTTTACGCGCAGTCGGGCATGTTCAAGCACGCCATTTATTACCTGCGCCTCGCTTACATACAAGGCTTCGAGGACAACGACAAGCTCATGAAGGACAAGGGCTTTGCCGCTCTCCGCAAAACCCCGCAGTTCCGCCTCTTCATGACCGAGGAGCACATCAAGGTCTCCAATGACATGGAGCAGTCCCAGGTCCTTCAGCAAAATTCTCAGCGCCATTAAGCGCCCGGGCGCGCGACGGCGCCGTTAAGCTAGTAGCAGGTTATGTCCTCCTCCCTGCGAACCTTCGCCCTGCTCGCCGCCATCTTGCCGCTTTGCTTCTCCGCCGTAGGCGCGGCTGACCATCATCCCGGCCCTGTGGTTCCGCTCTGTTCCCGCAGCATCGTTTTCACCGCCAGCTATCTGGCCCAGACGCAACCCGGCGGCGGCCCCGGCTTTCTTTTCCGCATTGAGAACCACACGGCTGCGCCCATTCGCCTCGCTGAACCGGTCCCCTCCAGCGCCCACTGGTATGCGCGGGTAGGACGCAAGTGGCTGTGGCGCGCCTCCAGCGGATCGGGCGGCAGCCTCGTCAATGCCATCCAGGAGCGCGGCCCGGTCTTTGCATACCGGTCTGGCGAAAATGCGGCTGATCCCCAATACCTTACGGTTCCGGCCCGTGGAAAATACGAGTGGGCCGCCGGCGAGCGTGACAATCCCGTGCTGGATTACAAGCCTCGGTGCGCCCACTGCAACTATCCGGGCGAGCACGACTACAAGGCTGTGTTTGCCTATGCGTGGCTGCCGCCACAGGGCCAGCGCGTGCCCCACCTGCTGCGGTGCGGCCTCAGGAGCAATCTGGTGGATATGCCTCCCAAGCCGGAGCCGAAGTAGCTGCCTCCGAATTTTCCCGCCTCCATATAGCCTTTCCGCCAACATTCCTCGTCATAGCTTGTGGGGACTCGTGCGCTCGCGAGTAGGCGCGCCGGATTCTTTCACCAAGTTGGAGGAAATATCTTATGCATAGCAAAATCTGTACCGTCGCGCTCACCGGCCTTCTCACCTTGGGATTGGCGGGAGGCGCAGCGTTTGCCCAGGAGAGCACCACAACACCTCCTGCCCAAACCAACGACAATATGCAAGGCATGCACCACCAGAGTATGCACCACCGCGGAATGAGCGCCGACCGGCAGCTTAAGCGGATGACAAAGAAGCTCGACCTTTCCGCCGACCAGCAGGCGCAGATCAAGCCCATGCTTGAATCGCAGGACGAGCAGATGGAGCAGCTACGGACTGACAAGACTATGTCGCGGCAGGACCGCAACCAGAAGATGATGAGCATCCGGCAAGACACGTCCGAGAAAATCGAAGGAGTCCTGAACGACACTCAGAAACAGAAGTACGAGTCCATGCACAAGAGCATGAAGGAAAACGGGATGCATCACGAGCAGCAATCGCAGCCGGAGAGCACTCCGGAGCAACCGCAGTAACACTGCGGCAATATTGGCTGAAAGCGCCGCCGGATCGTCCGGCGGCCCGCCTTCTACCTGGTCTGATAGTCGATCCAGCCGATCTTTGGACCGGTAAGGGGGCCGGGAAGGCTGTTGAAAATCGAGAAGCTGCTGGGCTGGAGCCAACTGTGGTTTTTGCGCGCCGCAGTCTCCAGCGTCATGGTCTGCGCCTTTCGGCTGCGAATCACGGTGAGCGGAATCTGCTTGCCGCGGTTGGCGTGCAGCATCTTCATCCATGCGCTGAGGGTGGCCATTTTTTGCCCGTTGGCTTCGATAATCACGTCGCCGGCCTTCAGGCCTGCACGGGCGGCCGCGCTGTTTTCAGCCACGCGCTTTACCAGCAATCCCTGGCCGTCTTTCACGCCGAAGTAGTCAGCGAGTTGCGACCCGAGCGCGTCAAGCTGCAAGCCGACTGACGGAGACCCCAGCGACAGCGCCCCAAAAAATCCAGACCCGATGCTGTGACCTGACGGGCCTTCAAGCACGTAGGTGTCATCCTCGTCAGGCGCCGGAATGACCATGGGCTGCGACCACGCTTCCTGCTCCAGAATGGCGCGGTCGGCAAGTTGCACCGTGACGATTTGCTGTTGGCCGTCGCGGCTGATGAGCAGCGTGACGTTGTGTCCGGCCGGGATCTCGCGCAGCATACGGCGAAGCATTTCCTCGCCCGCCACCGGCTGGCCATTCATTTTAAGAATCACGTCGTGGGGCCGCAGGCCCACCTTGCCCGCCGGGGCGTCGCGGTCCACATTGATGACCTCAGCGCCGGCGGCCTGCGTAAGCTTGAGCGCGGAGACGCGATCGCTGGTGACATCACCGCAGACAATGCCCAGATAACCTTCCGATGCCTGCGCGGTTGCGGAACCCGGATCGCGCTGCGCGGGCAGCGCGTGGGCCGCCAGCGCAATCCATAAACAACCGGCGGTGGATGCGAGTACCAACCTCAAAATATGCTTCATGGGTTTTGGTTCCTGTAATCCGGCGCATCTTTACGTCCGGCTGCTTTTCAGACGCTTGCGACAGCCAAATGTCATGTCGTTTTGCGGTCCCAAATCGATTTTATAGAGCGCCAAAGGCGAACGGGCGGCGAAGTACCTCAAGCGATAATGTCATACGGCCGCATCATGTCATTCGCCTCGTGCTCCAGAATATGGCAGTGCCAGACATACCGCCCCACATACGGCTCGAACGGAACAATAATGCGGGTCACGGTCCCGGGCGGACACTGCACCACGTCCTTCCAGCCCATTTCATGCGGCGGGGGCGGCAGCGCCGGGCCGGTGTAGCGCAGCGGCAGCGCGTTGGTGGCAAGATAATCGCCCACGGCGAAAGGCCGCCGATCCAGCACCTGAAACCGCACCATGTGCAGGTGGATGGGGTGAGTGTCCTGCGTGAGGTTGGCGAGGCTCCAGATTTCCGTCGTACCGAGCTTCATCACCTCCGTCACAGGATCGACCCAGTGCTTGCGGTTCAGCAGCATCACCATGGCCATGCCGCTGTCGTTGTCGTATTCGTTCAGCGTCAGCACGCGGGTGCGGACGGCGCTCTGTTCGGGAATGCGCGCGATGGGGCGCAGGACTTTCGGAATGTAACTTTCGTCGGCGACACCCGCTTTGCCCACCCGAAATTGCATCAGGTCAAATTCGCCGCTTTGAAGCACGTTTTCGCCGCGCGCGAGGCTGAAGTCTACGATGAGGTCGGTGCGCTCCGAGGGAGCAAGCACCAACCGCGTGGCTTCAACAGGCGCGGCCAGCAGTCCCTGGTCAGACCCGATGACGTGAAAGCTCTGTCCATTCGACAGCGAAAGCGCGAAGAACCGCGAGTTTGCCGTATTCGCAATGCGCAGCCGATAGCGGCGCGGTTCCACTTCGCAATAAGGCCGAACTTTGCCATTCACCACCATCGCATCGCCCAGAAACTCCTGCGACCACGCGCCCATGTCCGGCGGATTCGGATAGTACAACTGCCCCTGCGGAGTGAAGCTGCGGTCGTAAATCAGCAGCGGTAGCTCGTACTTACCGGAAGGCAGCCCGAGCGCCTGCTCCACATCATCCCGCAGCAGATACCACCCCATCAGCCCGGCAAATATATTGAAGCGGCCCACGCCCATCGCGTGGTCGTGGCACCAGAGCGCGGTCGCCTCCTGATGGTTTGGGTAATATTCAAGACGGCGCTTGCCGGGGCCGTACCAGTTGTCTGGATAGCCGTCGCTCACCGCGGGCACCCGCGCGCCGTGCATGTGCGTGGAAATCCGCGTCGGCGGCGCGTCCTCCATGCCGGGATGCGGCGCATCGAGCGGAAGGAAATGCTTCGCAGGCAGGTCGTTGATCCAGTCGATCAGCACGCCTTCGTTGCTGCGCGCCTCAAACACCACCGGAGCGGAGGTCGCTCCATATCCAAACAACCGCGACGGCGGTAGATCGCGGTGCAGCTTGTCTTGAATTTCCCGAATGCGCACCGCGTAGTACGGCGCATCTCGCGCGCCCAGCGTGACCGATGACCGACGCCCTTGCGGCTGTTGCAGAACTGGAAGCGGCAGCGGATCAACAAACGACGCAAGCTTCATCGCGTCGAGCGACTTCGCCACGGGCCGGCCCGCCGCCATTTTCATTCCCGGCATTTGCGCGGACGCGCGCGCGGCCACCAGGCCGGCCCCAGCCAGGCCGCCCTGCTGCAACAATCGCCTGCGTGTCCACTGCTTCAATACTGCGTCTCTATTTTTCGGTTTCAACCAACCCGGTATCGGGATTCAGAATCAGCCTGCCGGTGTTTTGCGGCTTACCCGCGCTGAAGTCGAACATCCCCAGCAGCGAGCCTGCCTGCGCGTCAAACGATCCCTGCCCAATGCGCTCGCTTTTGAGGTACAGGTCTTCGATCAGCCGCATGATGGAAGGCTGCGTCGTTATCGTGTGATCGACGTAATTCTTTTTCGCCCACGGCGAAATCACCAGCAGCGGCTGGCGCGATCCCGGTCCGCAGCGACCCTGCCCGTGCTTCGTCGCGGGATTCACCCCCGGCAGCGCGGTCGCACCGTTGCCGCATTTGCCCTCGCCATCCAGCCAATCCCTCTTGGTGAACGAACCGTTGGTTGTTCGCGCCATCTGGTGGTCGTACCAGCCGTCCGAGTCGTCATACGCGATGATGACCGCTGTGTGGTCCCACTCCGGCTGCCGCTGCAAAAAGTTGATGACCGTAACGACCCAGCGCTGCTCGTCCAGCGGATCAGAATTTCCCGCATGGCCGTTCTCATAACCCGGGGCCTTCAGATAGCTCACGGTAGGAAAATCGCCCGCCCGCACCGCGTCGAAAAAGTCATGCGTGTCGTACTGGTGGTTCGCCCCTCCGTCGTTGTTCGTTCCCACTACCTTCTCCGACGATGGACGAATGTGTTTCGGGTTCGCCGTCGATTTGTAGTACTGGAACGGCTCGTGGTGCGGAACATAATCGCGCGAACGGACCTTGGTCACTTCCGAAACGGTGTTGCGGCGGCAGCCCGTGCTTCCGTTGGGATTCACAACCGTAAGATCGAAGCCACCCTGGAACCATCCCCAGGACACATTGCTCTTCGTAAGCAAATCGCCGATGTTGCGCCCGGTCATGTGGACTAGCGCGTCCGAGGTGCTGGCGCATATGTCGCCCTCGGGCTGCGGGTCGGCAATGAGCGAGAAGCCGCCGTTGCCGTCGGACACCATGCCGCCCTCCGCGTTCTGGTCATTCACCACGCCGTTCGTCTGGCCGGAAATAAGATTGATGGCCCCCGGCGTGGACGGCCCGAACACCGCGTCGAACTGGTGGTCACTCATGGCGTAGTGTTGCGCATAATTCCAGTACGCAGTCACGGTGTTGCCGTCGAAATAGCCCATCGTGATCCCGCTGGTTGCCAGCACGCCGGGATGCTCGCCCGCGACCCTCGGCCCATCGGGATGACCCACCGACGCGGGAAACAGGTCCATTTTGCCGTGATTGAAGGCCTGCTGCTCGGGGCCGTAAGCGTGGCTCTGGTCGGCGGTTGCCGCCTGGCTGCGGTCCAGCCGGAAAGGATTCGACCTTCCCTTGCCGTTCTTCGGATTCAGAAAATTCGGGTTCTGCTTCAGAAGCGTTTCCGTGTAGCCCGCGACCTTCGGCGTCCCCGGCAGAGGCGCAAAGGCCGGCTCGCCCTTGGGATTCAGCGCATGAGGATACGTCCCAAAATAGTGGTCGAATGAGACATTCTCCTGATACAGGACCACCACATGCCGGATCGCCTCCCGCGCTTGCGCCAGCTTATGTGCCTGGCTGCTGGTCTGGGCCGCGCAGACCGCGTGCAGCGCAAGACCATTGATGATGAGCGCGCACAGCGGCCCCGTAATTCCTCTTTTCCAATTCATCAACTTCACCCCTGCCGGATTGCGGATACGTTCTACCATACCGCACCACTGCGACAAAAAAGAGATGCCCCGCGGGGGAGCATCTCTCATAAGGAAGAACAGGGGGATGGTTTGCTTTAGAAGATCAGCCGCCCGCCGACCTGGAGGCGGCGCATTCCGCCCGCGCCGGAGATCTGGCCAAACGAGCTGGTGCTGCCGAAGTTGGTTCCGGGATTGCTGAGGTTGACGAAATTGAAGACGTTCGTCGCTTCTCCGCGGAACTGGAAGCTGATGCCTTCGTGAATGGTGAAGTCGCGGAAGAGTGAGGCGTCCACATTCTTGTATCCGGGGCCGTCAAGCGAGCCGGCACGCACCAGCCCATCGAGTCCGGAGGGGCCGCCGCCCGGCGTGCAGCCGGAGGTCCCCACCCTGCAATACGCGCTGGTGTCGAACCACTCGGCCATCTCTTCCTGGCGCGAGCGGTGCGCTCCCAGCAGTCGCTCGGATGCGCCGGGCAGCAGGTTAGGCCGGTCGTTGTTCACGCCGTCCACGTTGTCGTCGTTGCCGCTGGTAATGGTGATGGGATTGCCGCTGCTCATTGAGAGCGTGGCTGCAACGGACCATCCATCCAGAACGTGGCGCGCGAGGGCGTTGGAAGCTTCAAAGTAATTCGGCTTCCACACGCCGGAGATCACCGCCTGGTTGCGCATATCGTTCGGCTCGCGCTGCCGTTCGAGGTACAGGGCGTGGTAATCTTCCGGCTCCGTGGAGCCGCTGTTGCCGATGTTGCCCGTGGTCTGCAGGTTCGCGCTGGCCAGCGACTTGCTCCAAATGTAGAACCCGTGCAGGCTCAGGCCGTGGCTTAGCCGCTTAGTGACCGAAAGCTGAAGCCCGTGGTAGTTTGCCGTCTGCCCGTCTTCAATCACGTACCCGTTGCTCATGTACCGGGAGCCGGGTTCGGGGTTGGCGCAAGTGGTTGCGGTCGCGGAAGGCAGCGCGTCATACGGACGCCGGCAGTTCACGTTCTTGGTGTTATTGGAGTCAGGATTGGCCGTGTCGTAGATGGGGGCGTTCTCGTCAATGTAAAGCGGCAGCTTACGGGCGAAGACGCCAACATAGTTAATGCTGAAGGCCAGGTTGTTCGTAATCTGCTGCTGCACGCCGAAGTTGGCCTGAATGTTGTACGGCCACCGCATCCCCTGCTGCACAAACACCAGCGACGCCGGTGAAACGTAGCGCGGATTGGCCTTGTCATACAGATAAGGAAAGGGCGAAACGCAGCCGGCAAAGTCCTGGCAGTCTGTCGAGTAGACGTGCTGCAGACTCACGACGTGGGTGAACGCATTGGTTTCGCGCACAGCGAAAGGCTGGAAGTTCTGCGAGAGCATCCACTCGTTTCCACCGATGCTGTCGAAAAAGAGCCCGGCCCCGCCGTGGAAGACGGTGCGCCCGCGGCCATAGGGATCGTAGGCGAAGCCCACGCGCGGCGAAACGTGATTGTAGTTGGTATCGACGCCGCCATCCGGAACTCCGGGGTCGCCGGGAAAGAGCTGCCCGAGCATGGCGTTGGGCGAAACCTGCGACTGCACGCCCGGATTGAAAACGGCGATGCGCCGCTGCGTATCGATTGGCGCTGTCTGCACGTCGTACCGCACGCCGAGGTTCAGCGTAAGGTTTGGAGTCATGCGCCAGTCGTCCTGCGCGAAGAAGCCGTAATTCCAGTAGTTCTCATTGGCGTCGTCGGGCGAGTCCTGGCTCATCGTGTTGGGGTGGCCGATCAGAAAATCGGCCATGGCCACGCCGGTGCGGGAGTAGGTCGCCTGCCCCGAAACCGTCTTTGGCACCGCCGCACTGGTAAAGCTGAAGACACCGTAATTGTTGAGCAGCGTCTCCAGGCGGTCGTGCTCCAGATAGGCCTCGCCGCCGAAGCTGAGCGTGTGGCGTCCGCGTGTCGTGGTGAACACATCGCGCAGGCCATAAACGTTGTCGCCCGCCTGCGGCCCGGTAATGGAGTTGCCCAGCGTAAAGAAGCTGGACACGCTGATGTTGGGCAGCGACGGCGTGCCCTGCACGTTCAGGTCGGAACCGTAATCGGCGAGCGACATTGCCGGATCGCTGATGCGGCCCGCGGCCATCCGCGAAAAACTGAGCCACGCCTGGTTGATGGAATTGGACGAGACCGTCCACACGTCGCTCACGTTCGCGCTCTGCTGCCGATAGGCGTAATTGGAGAGCGCCCATCCCGGAAGGCTGCTGCCGGAGGGCAGAACGATCTGCGAGCCCAGCACCTGGAAGTAATCGAGCGTCTCGCGATGGTTGGGAAACAGCTGGAAGTCGCCCTTGATGAGGTATTCGTTCGAGGTGTTGGACAGGCCCTCGTTTCCGACGAACCTGTTCGTGGTGGCATCGGTGGGCAGAGGAACATTTTTGGTGAGCACAGCCAATGCCACCGGATCGGGAGCAAAGTTCGGATCCAGATCAAGCCTGTTTCCCGGAACGGGCTGATGCGTGACCGGATCGCAGACGAAGAACTTCCCGCCGTAGTCCTTGTTCGCCTTGTCCGCCGACGAAAGCGACGTGGCGCACGCGCCCAGGCCGGAAACGGGCGTGGTGGTGGGGAGGTTCTCGGAGAAATTGCCCACCCGTTGCAGAGCATCCGGCACCACCGTATTGAAATTGTGGGGGCTTACCTCACGCAGGCCACCGTATGTCCCGAAGAAGAAGATTTTATCCTTCAGCACCGGCCCGCCGAGCGTCGCGCCAAAACGGTTGACGTGCTGCGGCGTCCGGGTCGTCTGGTTATAGCCGTTGGCATTGAAGTTGGTTTCCTGATGAAACTCGAAGACCGAACCATGTACCCGGTTGGTGCCGGACTTGGTGAGGACCGAAACCACGCCCGCGCCGGTGCGGCCATACTCCGCGCTGAAGTTGTTGGTCTGCACGTTGAACTGGTCGATGGCGTCCGGGTTGGGCAGCACATTGCCGGTATTGCGAACGCCGGTCATGTTGATGCCGCCGTCGAGGTAATACGTGACCTGGCCAACCATGTTGTCCGAGGAGCCGTTGATGATGACGTGCTGCATGGGAAAGCCGATGGCGTTCTCGTTCTGCACATTCTGCACGCCGGGCGTGAGGTTCAGCAGGTCGTAAACGTTGCGGCCCACCAGCGGAAGGTTTTCAATTTCGCGGTTATCGACTGTCTTGCTGAGTACCGAGTTGCCCAGGTTCACCAGCGGCACCTGCGACGTCACCTGCACCACGGTCTCCTGCCCGCCGGCCTGCAGCGTGAAGCTGAGTGCGGCCTGCTGCGTGACCGTCAACACGATGCCGCTGCGCACCAGTTCCTGAAATCCCTTGGCGCTCACCCGGATGGTGTAGGGGCCGACGGGCAGGAAAGGCGCGTGATATTGGCCCTCCGCATTGGTGGTGGTGGTGCGGGTGAAATTGGTCAGGGTCTGGGTGAACACGAGGGTCGCGCCAGGAATTTCAGCGCCGGTGGAATCCGTGACATCGCCGAACGCAGTGGCCGTGGAAACCTGGCCTGAAGCGAGAAGAGAAAATGCGAGAAGCGCTGCGACGCAGCACGCCGCCCGAAGAAACTTTGACATTTTGGAGCCTCCGAATCTTGCCTGTCCGAAATAAAAAGTGGTCTTACGTTGCGAGCGGAGTGCGGAAGATTATGACGGCTTTTCGCTGTCCGCTTAAGCTGGCCGGGAGCTTCTGAGTTTTCCCTGACTCGAGCGAGATTCTTTCAACCGCACGGGGCCGTGTCAATACTGTTTGTGGCACGCTGTCCCTCTATGCGGGACGGTAATTTGGAGGGAATTAGGCGGAAGCCGTGTCAGCGTTTGCGGTCGGACGGCCGCGCGGCAGAAGCCGTGTGCCCCACGTGAGTGGAAAGCTCCTCAGCTGCCTTCATCACCGTTTTGCCAATGATCTGAAAACGGTTCGAAGTAATTCGTGCCGCGGGGCCGGAAACGCTGATGGCCGCCACCGCGCGCTCTGATGGATCAAGGACCGGGGCGGAAATACAGCGGATCCCGTCTTCAATCTCCTCGTCGTCGATCGAATAGCCCCGGTCGCGGATGCGCTCCAGTTCCCGCTTGAGCGAGAGCGGGTTGGTGAAGGTGTTTCGCGTCCTCGCCTCCATGCGGCACCCGGCGAGAATGCGGTCGACTTCGGCTTCAGGAGACCAGGCCAGGATCGCCTTGCCCAGCGCGGTGCAGTAGACCGGGTTGCGCGCTCCGAGCTTCGATCCCATGGTAAGCGAGCGCTGCGCCTCCACGCGCTCAATGTAGAGGACCTCGGCGCGGTCCAGCACCGCCAGATGCGCGGTCTCGCCCACCTCGTAAGCGACACGCGTCATAATGGGGCGAGCCTCATCGCGGATGTTCACGTTGTCCATCGCCTGGCAGCCGAGATCGTACAGATGAAGCCCAAGACGGTAGCGGGTTGAGTCCGGCCCGCGGCGTAAAAGGCCACGGCTCTCCAGCACGTGTGCGATCCGGTGGGTGGTGGTCTTGTGCAGCTTCATGGCGGCGGCCAGCTCGGGAAGTCCCGCTTCGCCGCCGCTTTGCCGCGAGATAAATTCCAGAATGTTGATGGCGCGGTCTAGCACCTGCACCTTGTATGCGGGCTTCTTCGGCTTTTTGACTGCGCTTTTCATCATGCGAAGCTTACCATGCGGACTTGACATCCTCGAACCGGGAACTCAGAATATCCCACTGTATCCCATAATGAGGAACCAGCATACCACTATGCGGTACGCGGCGAAAACCCGCCGCGACAGAAAGGCCTGATGAATTCAATTCAAGTGAAACCCGCGGGCTGCCGATGGGACAGCCTGAGCCTGGGCGAGGTGATGCTTCGGCTCGATCCCGGCGAAGGGCGCGTGCATACGGCGCGACGCTTTACCGCGTGGGAGGGCGGCGGTGAATACAACGTGGCGCGCGGGCTGCGGCGCTGCTTTGGATTGCGCACCGCGGTGGCGACGGCCTTCGCCGATAACGCTGTTGGGCGGCTGGTCGAGGACTTCATTCTTCAGGGCGGCGTCGATACTTCGCTGATCCGTTGGATCGCATACGACGGCGTTGGCCGCGAAGTCCGCAACGGCTTGAATTTCACCGAGCGCGGTTTTGGCACGCGCGCGGCAGCGGGCTGCTCCGATCGCGGACACACGGCCATTTCGCAGGTAAGGCGCGGCGACTTCGATTGGGAGGAAATCTTCGGCCCGAAGAACGGCTCGCGCTGGTTCCACACCGGCGGCATCTTCGCGGCGTTGTCCGAATCCACCGTCGAGGTGGCGGCGGACGCGATGGACGCGGCGCGCAAACACGGCACGCCCGTTTCCTATGACCTGAACTATCGCGCCTCGCTTTGGAAGAGCATTGGGGGCAAGGCGCGCGCGCAGGAAGTCAATCGCGAGCTTGTGCAGAAAGTCGATCTGCTGCTTGGCAACGAGGAGGACTTTTCCGCCATGCTCGGCGTTTCGCTCGAAGGCGTCACGGAGGACTTCAGCGAGCTTCCCATCGCCGGCTACGAGAAGATGCTGCGCGAGGTGGCGTCGGCCTATCCCAACCTGAAGCTGGTTGCGACCACGCTGCGCACCGCGCACACGGCGAGCCGCAATGCCTGGGGAGCGATGGCGCTCTACGAGCATGAAATTGTCCACGTGCCGCAACGCGACATTGAGATTCTGGACCGCGTAGGCGGCGGCGACTCCTTCGCTTCCGGCCTGATTTATGGATTGCTCGCGGGCAAGCCGATCGAGTGGGCGGTGCAGTGCGGAGTGGCGCACGGCGCGCTGGCCATGACGACTCCCGGAGATACCGGCATGGCGACCCTTGCCGAAGTGGAGCGCTGCATGAAGAGCGGCTCGGCGCGAATTGACCGATAGGAGAATGATGACGGACGAGACGAAGCAAACGCTGGAGCAGGTGGGGCTGATCCCAGTGCTGCGGGCGAGTTCGATTGAACTGGGCCACGCGCTGGTCGAAGCCATGATGGCCGGCGGCGTCACGGTGGTGGAAGTCACCATGACAGTCCCGAATGCGTTGACGCTGCTTCGCGACCTGAAGCAGAAGCACGGCGACCGGCTGCTGCTCGGCTCCGGAACCGTGACCGACGCGGCGCAGGCGGAGGCGACCATTGAGGCGGGCGCGGAGTTTGTTGTGAGCCCGAGCCTGCATCCCGACGTGATTGCCGCAACGAAGAAGCTGGGCAAGGTTTCGATTCCCGGCGCGCTTACGCCGACGGAAGTGATCACCGCATGGCGCGCGGGCGCGGACTACGTGAAGGTCTTTCCCTGCTCGGCCATGGGCGGGGCAAGCTATCTCAAGTCGCTGCGCGCGCCCTTTCCAGAACTCAAGTTGATCCCGACGGGCGGCGTGACGCTGCAAACGGCGGCGGACTTCCTGAAGGCCGGAGCTCGGGCGCTGGGCGTGGGCACGGACCTGGTGAACGCGGCGGCCATTGCGGAAGGCAAACCGGAAATTGTGACGAACGCGGCGCGGGCGTATCTGGAAGTGATCCGCGCGGTGAGGGTTTAGGGCATGGGGATACTGGACCAATTCCGGCTGGATGGAAGGACCGCGCTGGTCACGGGAGCGGCATCCGGACTGGGCGCGGCGATTGCGATTGCGCTGGCCGAAGCCGGCGCCTCGGTCGCGTGTCATGGCAACCGGCGTCCGGCGGACAAGACGAGCGCGGCGATTCGCGCGCTTGGCCGCGAGTCGCAGAGCTTTGCCGCCGATCTCAGCAAGGCCGATGGGGCCGAGCAACTCTACGAAGCCGTGCGCGGCGCGATGGGCGCGCCGGACATCCTGGTGAACAACGCTGGAATGATCTATCGCGAGGCCGCAGAAGACTACGACACGCAGGCGTGGATGACGGTCTTGCAGGTCAACCTGAACAGCGTCTTTCGGCTGTGCCAGCTTGCGGGCCGCTCGATGCTGGAGCAGCAGCAGGGCAAGATCATCAACATTGCGTCGCTGCTGTCGTTTCAGGGAGGCATTCGCGTGCCGGCCTATGCGGCTTCGAAGGGCGGCGTGGCGCAGATGACCAAGGCGCTGGCCAACGAATGGGCCGCGCGCAACGTGCAGGTGAACGCCATTGCTCCGGGATACTTTTGCACGGAGAACACTTCGGCGCTGCAGAAAGACGAAGTTCGCAACCGGCAAATTCTGGAGCGGATTCCCGCCGCCCGCTGGGGCCATCCGGAAGACCTGGCCGGGGCCGCGGTGTTTCTGGCCTCGCCCGCCAGCAACTACGTGACGGGCGAAGTGCTGGTTGTGGACGGCGGCTGGATGGCGCGTTAGAAGAAAGGACTTAATGGCTGTTGAAGGAATCACGTTAGTTGAGCGCAAGGACCGGGCGGCGTCGTCGCCGGAAGCCGGGCTTCTGCGCCAGGTGCTGGCCTACTCGGGCGACCTGATGCTCGTTCGCCACGAGATGCAAAAAGGCTGGGTGGGCGCAAAGCACAGCCATCCGCATGAGCAGCTTGTGTACGTCATCAGCGGCCACATTCGCTTCACCGGCGGAGGCAAAACCTTCGACGCGCGCACCGGCGACAGTTTCGTGGTCCCCGGCGACGTCGAACACCAGGCGAGCGCGCTGGAGGATTCGGAAGTTCTGGATGTATTCACGCCATTCCGCGAAGAGTACGCGGACAAAAAGTGAGGTGCTGATGAAAGGTCTCCTGCTATCGACTTTGCTGCTGGTTCCGCTGGCGGCCTACGCCGCCAAGCCGTTGCAGTCACCGTGGGACGGCAAGCCCGTGACGCTGACGAACGCGCCGTACGCCTGCCCCGCCATTGAGCATCTGTCGGCTGATCTCACCACCAGCGGCTTCTATTCCGACGGCAAGTCGTCGATCATTGATCCGGTCAAGTGGAAGGCATACGTCGCGAGCGCGGGGCCAATCAAGCGGCTTGGCCAGCAGGTGGTGGACGCGGCAGACGCCTATCGCACGACGGGAAGCCGCGCGGCAGCCGAGTGCGCCATCGCGCACATGGAAGCGGCGGCGAAGGACGCCGTCATCACTGGAAAAATGTCCTCAGGCCAGGCCTACTACGTGCAGGGATGGGTGATCGGCGCGGTGGCCATCGCGTATCTCAAGGTGCGCGACAGCGGCCTCATTCGCCCCGATCAGGCGCATCTGATCCTGCCCTGGATGGTGAAGGTGGTCCACCAGACGATGGACTATTACGCCGCGCATCGCGTCAGGCGTAAGGGCGACGGCTCCAACAACCACCTCTACTGGGCGGGAGTGGAGATTTCGGCAGCGGGCATCGCTGCTAATGACCGCACGCTCTTCGACTGGGGCATGGCGAGCTACCACGACGGAGTGGCGCAGATCCAGCCCGACGGCACCATGCCGCTGGAGATGCGTCGCGGTCGGCGCGCGCTGCATTATCATCTGTTCGCGCTGGCGCCGCTGGTGTATCTGGCGGAGTTCGGCGAGGACAACGGCCTGCATCTCTATGCCGAGCGCGACTACGCGATCAGAAAGCTGGCGAAGCTTTCCACCGATGGCCTGGTGGACAACAGCTTCTTCACAAAAGCCACAGGCATTCCGCAGGACCTGCCCGACGGCGCTCCCGCCGCCGAACAGATCAGTTGGGCAAAGATCTACGTTGCTCGGTTTCCCAGCCCGGTGATTCAGAAGCTGCTCGCGCAGGCGAAATCGCTGAGCTACATGTACCTTGGCGGGCTGCCGCCGGTCAGCGGTTTAGGAAATGACCTGAGCCAAAGCCACAACCGCCAAGTCGGCGCGACCAGCAGGGAGCGACGACCTTGAACAGTGACGGAGACGCTCACATTTTTCCTAAACCGCTCTAGCGGCGCGGCCTTCCATCGGAGGTGTTTTATGGCCACATCACTGAACACGGCATTCACGGAACCTCTCGTCGAAGCGGACGACAAGTCCGGCGGCCCCTACCAACTGCACAGTCTGGACCGCGCCGTCTCCGTGCTTGAAGTGTTGCGCGACAGCGACGATCCGCTGAGTCTTGCCGAAATCTGCCAGCGCATGGGCCTGCACAAAAGCACGGCGCACCGCTCGCTTATGGTGCTGGAGCGCAGCTCGCTCATCGAGCGGACCAGCGACAACCGCTACCGCCTGGGCCTCAAGCTCTACGAGCTCGGCTATCGCGCCGTGGAGCAGTCGGACCTGCGCCTGCGCGCCCGCCCCTTCTTCCGGCGCCTCTCCACCCGCGTGGGAGAAACGGTCCACCTCAGCATCCTGCAAAAAACCTCGGTGCTGTATCTGGACAAGATTGAGCCGGACCACCGCGTCCGCATGGCCACACGCATCGGAATCTCGAACCCCGTTTATTGCACCTCCATGGGCAAGGCCATGCTCGCGTTTCAGCCGGCGGAGACCGTGCGGCAATTGGTGGGGGCCATGCGCTTTGAACGCTATACGCACAAAACGCTGCGCTCGCCGGAGATGCTGCTGAAGTCGCTCGAAAAAGTGCGGGCGCGCGGCTACGCTATCGACGATGAAGAAATCGAGCTGGGCGTCCGCTGCATCGGCGCGCCCATCTTTGACGAAGCCCACCGCCCCATCGCGGCAGCGAGCGTCTCCGGGCCTACCTCGCGCATCACCGCGCAAAACGTGCCGGAAATCGCCGAACACCTGCTGCGCTGCTGCCGCGACATCTCCGCTTCATTGCCCTGGAGACAGAGAGCGGCAAGGGCATAGAGCTGGGCTCAGAATCCCCTCAGTGAGTGCCGTTCCCATTCGCGGCGGCAGCTTTTTTCTGTCCCTCAGCGGCGCAGTCATCCAGCAGTTTGTCCACGCGCTCCCTTGCCGCCGCGTTGAATTGCTCCTGAGGCAGACCGTGCAGATCGGCGAAGGGGCCTTCTTCCTCTTCGTTCTTGCTGGCCGCCTTTTTGCTGGCCGTTTCTTTGTTGGCGGCTTCATTGCTTGCTTCCACGAGCGAGCCCGTCTTGCCCAGATTCTTCGCCATGGCTTTCAACAGACTCAGCATGAGCCGGTAGGTCTTCTGGTCGATGCGCTGTTCGTTGAACGCCTGCAACAGCAGGAAGAAGTTGATCTGCATCGACGCGCGGTCTTCGGGAAAGACAAAGGGAATTGGCGCGAAGCCCTCAAACGAAGCCTTGCCCTCAGGCCTGGAGAGCGCCGTTTTCACCGCCGAGTGGTGGTAGCAGAATTCGGTCCCGGAGACGGCGGGGGATCCACAAACTTCTCCGTTGGTCTTGACGTGGGTGCATTGCGGCACAACGACGGCGGCATTCGACATTCTCATTCCTCCTTCAAAAACTCGCAAGATCTAGAAAACAAACAGGGTGGCTGTAGAAGGTCAAGAGGTTGTTCCGATCTCGGAGCGGCTGATGGGCGGTTTGTAGTTGAGGCTTCCGTGTGGTCTTTTGTGGTTGTAGTGGTA
>JAICYR010000229.1 GCA_025934135.1 Acidobacteriaceae bacterium
AAACTTGCCCATCTCGGTGTAAATCCGGTCGACATACGCAGCCAGCGCCAGCACGGAGAGGAGTAGCGCCAGAATTACGTTGTAGTACAGACTGCTCATGCCCGCGCCCGCCGGAGCGCGCTCGGCTTCACCGTCGCCTTCTGCGGAGCGGGCTTCGCAACCCGCGCGATCAGGCCCGCAGGCAGGCCGAGTTGCTGCCGCAGCTCCGCTTCACGCGCGGCCATCTCGCCCGAATCGGTTTCATGGTCAAATCCGGCGAGATGCAGCAGGCCATGGAGCAGAAGAATGCGAACCTCTTCAGCCATAGTGTGACCGAACCGGCTCGCTTGGCGGGATGCGGTCTCCAGCGATATAGCCAGATCGCCAGCGAGCTCCGGAGCCTCCGGCTCGCCGAAGAAGACGGTCGAAGGCCCGGCAGGAAATGACAGCACGTCCGTTGATTTGCTTTTGCCGCGGAAGGTCTTATTCAGCCGCTTCAGGGTGGCATCGTCAGCGAGCAGGACATGCACCTCACCGTTCAGTCCTATAGCCTTCTGCGCCCGGATTAAAAACCGGGATACGGCAGGCCGAGTGATCCCTGGAAGGCCAGAGCCGGAGAATGAGAGTGGAAGCTCGATCGTAATCATGGCAATAGCGTTCCGCACTAAATGGCAACGGAGGGCTGTTTGAGCCCTCCGTTGGCAATGGTATCGCAACTGGGTCTACTGGGGCTTGGCTGCCAGCTTCACTCCATTTTGGGGGACGACGCTATTTTCGAGGCTGCCCGACGAAAGCGCGCCTTCGCCAAGCTCGAGCGGAAGCTGCTGCTGAGCCCTGCCAAAGCTGTCATAGGCCCGCACAATGCGCTGCACCAGCGCGTGCCGCACCACATCGACATCCTCAAAGTGGCAGAAGCTGATCCCTTCCACCCCGTCGAGGACATTCAGCGCTTCGAACAGCCCCGACTTCTTCGGATTCGGCAGGTCGATCTGAGTCAGGTCACCGGTGATAACCGCCTTGGACCCGTTGCCGAGACGCGTGAGAAACATCTTCATCTGTTCGTTGGTCGTATTCTGCGCTTCATCCATGATGATGAAGGCGTCGGAAAGCGTGCGGCCGCGCATGAAGGCCAGCGGAGCGACCTCGATGACATTGGACTCCAGCAGCTTGTCCACCTTTTGCGGATCGAGCAGGTCGTAAAGGGCGTCATATAACGGGCGCAAATAGGGATCCACCTTCTCCTGCAAGCTGCCGGGCAGGAAGCCCAGCCGCTCGCCGGCTTCCACCGCCGGCCGAACCAGGATGATCCGGCTCACGCGTTTGGCCAGCAGGGCCGAGACCGCCATCGCGACCGCCAGATAGGTCTTTCCCGTGCCGGCCGGCCCGAGGCCGAATATCATATCCCCACGCTCGATCGCCTCTACGTATTTGCGCTGATTCGGTGAGCGAGGCTGAACCATGCGCTTCACGCCCGCGGAGCGCTGCCTGCCGGAGTCCACCAGTGACTTGAGCGTCACCTCCGGGTCGGCAATCACCAGCCGCAGCATGCCTTTCAATTCACCGTTTTGGAGCGTCACGCCTGACTTTCGGAGGCTCTCATAGTCCGCGAAGATCTGCTGAACCTGATCCACGCCCTGCTGAGGACCTGTGATGTGGATGGCGTCGGACCGGAGGTCAATCGTCACCTGGAGGCCGTCTTCCATAAGGCGAAGGTTTTCGTCGCGGGTCCCGTACAGGGGCTCAATACCAGGCGTGATCTCAAGGATTTTTTTAATCAAGCGTTCGTCTGACCTCCGTCAGGGCGGGCGAGCCCGCAACACGTTGAATTAGATGCTTGGAAGAGTGGAAGGTATGCGAAGTGGGTTCGGGAGAACCGATGTCGGACACAGCACAAAGCAACTGCCGTGGCCCACAATTCGGATTGGCGAAGCTTGCCAATATTCTGCCGAAGTTGCGCACAGATTAGCCGGGCGCTCGCATCCAGTCAAGGCTATTCTTTGGATGTTGACGGACCGCGAAAGGTGCAGGTGCGAGTGCCTGCTTTGCCTGGAAAAGCCTAGCGGGTTTACGCCAACCGAGGAGACAACCATTGAGACTGGACTCTTTCGGTAAGCCACGAATGAGGCGTGCCCGCGCTCTTATTGTCCGCATCGCGTGCTTGCTCGGCCTGCTTTTACTCTGGTCGGGGCCGCCGGTTCTCCAACATCCACGACGCCGGGCCAGCCTTCGTTTGAGGCGGCAGCGATCCGTCTTGAGAGCCCGCACTCTCTGGAAGAATTAACGCGTGGCATCGGCGTGTTCTCCATGTGCAAGTACCCGACCAGCCACTACTTTGCTCACTTCGTTTCCCTGCAAATTCTTGCGGGCATGGCCTATGGCTTCGACAGTTTGCACATTCTCGGAGCCGAATGGCTAAACACGCAGCTGTACTCAGTCGACGCGAGGGTGGAGGGTGACGCCCAGTTATCCCAGCAAGAGATGAAGCCGCTCCTGCGAGGACTGCTTGAGGATCGCTTTCACCTGAAAGCACACGAAGAGACCCGGACCGAAGCCGGGGTACGAACTGACTGTCGGGAAGAATGGCCCGAAATTGACGCCCAATCGAGGCGAAACCCAGATGTGGGGACAGATCCTGTCAGACCGCGTTCAGGGCCGTGCGTGGACTTTAGATTCCTTCGCCCTTGTATTGGCCACGCCAACCGGCAGGCCAGTAGAAGATAAAACAGGCCTAAGCGGCAAATACGATATTGACCTGAGGTTCCGGAGCAGCGCGGATGCGGCCTCCGCCCTGCCCGATGTCTTCACAGCCGTTCAGGAGCAGCTTGGGCTCAAGCTCGTGCCGGCGAAAGTGCAAGTGCGATATCTGGTGATCGATGATGCAGACCGCACGCCGACAGAAAATTAGCCCGTATCGCGCAAACAGAAGCGGCGGAAGCCTCTGCTCCCGCCGCTATGCCCTCAGATCAGACGCGCTACCGGTGATCGCGATCGTAATAGCCTTCACGTGCTTGGTGCGCCCGCTCGCGCTTCTTCACATCATGGTTTTCGCGAGTCTTGTTGGCTATGGCGCCCCCGCCTGCGCCAACAGCGCCGCCGATCAGCGCACCCTTGCCGCCGCCCATTACTCCGCCGAGGACGGCGCCACCGACAGCCGAGCCGCCAACGATCTTTGCGCCTGTATGGTGCCTGTGATCGCTGGCCTTTTGTTCGGCTTTGGCGCGTTCGTGCTCGCGCTCGGAAACTGTCTGGCCAAAGACCGGAAGCGCCATAAAAGAACTCAGTGCCGTCACTGCAACAAAGTGTTTCATCTTCGTAGTCATGGTCATGGTTCTTTACCTCACAGAGGGTTAGATGCAGGCTGCCGCGGAGGTGAGGGCGCTCTGCAGCCGGGACTTCTGACCTCTTTTTCTGGCGCTAAGGCCAATGAATGCAGGCAACCCGACTGCGCGGCATGGAGGACACGAGCTTCCGCGAAATCGATTTGGGTTGACCCCTGGCCTGCTTCCCCGTAGACTTGATACTTGCGGCGATGCGGCGAAACTCCGTCTTCCGCCTGCACTTATATCTCCCGCCGCGGCGGGTCCAGAAAAGAGTTCCGATTTCATGGCAAACCATGTCTCCTCGCTGAAGCGCGCTCGCCAGACCGAAACCAAGACTGCCGCGAACCGCGCCAACCGCACCAAATTCCGCTCCAGCCTCCGCGCGCTGCGCGAGGCCCTGACCGCTGGCGACAAGAAGAACATCGCAACTGCATACAGCGCGACCGTGTCCGTGCTCGATAAGAGCGTCCAGAAGGGTGTTCTGCACAAGAACACTGCCAGCCGCTACAAGGCACGCCTGAACGCCCGCGTTAAGGCGCTGGTGACCGGCAAGACCGCAGCCTGATTCGCGAATTCGTTTTGAGTTAAGAGTGAACCGGCCCACGATGGGCCGGTTTTCATTTGTGCTCCGGCTTTTCGTCCGGGCCATACAGCGTCGGCGGCTTTCGCGGCTCCTCCGGCTGTGCATCGCCTGAGGAAGCATTGGGGCCGGGTGTCGGCGCCGCGGCAGCATCCGGAGCTTTCGTCGTACTGGTGTTCTGGTCTGCCGCGGCAGGCGCACTCGACGTAACCGTCGATTCCCGGGCAGGCGCAGCGGGTGTGATGTGTTCCGTTGCCGGTTTGCCGGTCTCAGGATGGCGTGATTTGGCGAGTCGAATCAAGGCCTGGTCAATTCGCGCATCAGTATCCTGTGGAGCGGCGGCCTGTGCCGCCTTCACATCCTTGATGTCCTGCACACTTAAGGGCGGTAACGCGTA
>JAICYR010000014.1 GCA_025934135.1 Acidobacteriaceae bacterium
AGTTTGAAGATGGCCTCGATGTGCCCGGAGGGCAGCAACTCCATGGGGCCGAAATCAACTCCGGCGGAGATCACCGCATCGCCATGGCCTTTACGGTCGCGGGCCTCAGGGCCACGGGCCAGACGCTGATTCGCGGGGCCGAGTCGGCGGCGATTTCCTTCCCGGAGTTCTTTGATCTGCTAGAGCAGGTGACGGAGCGCTGAGCTACTGGACCTTGCCCTGGGGCCGGAGTTTGCTGAGTTCCTGGGCGCAGGCGATGGCGTTGAGCGCGCCGAACTTCAGGTTGTCAATTGAGGCCCATATCCAGAAGCGAGTGGTGGGTGCGTCGGAGCCGTCGCCGGTGCGGACCCGCGTCATCACGTTGGTTTGACCGATGGTGTTGAGGTTGTTGGGAACGTCGGCGTCTCCGTCGCCCATGATTACATCAATGTGTTCGCTGCTGAGCGCGGATTCGATTTGGCTGAGTTGCAGTGGCTGGTCGAATTCAAGCGCGAGCGAAATGCCGTGCCCGTGAAAGACGGGCGCGTGGAGTAGTTGCACGGCGATGGGCGGCAGGGTGTCCGCCGCAAGAAGGCTGTAGTGTCGGCGGATGCGGGCCTCGCTTCCGCGCAGGTCAGCTCTGGCTTCACTGCCAAGCACAGGCGCGACGTTAAAGGCAACCTGAGTGTCGTAGATGACCTTGGGCGGGGCCTGAAAATTAAGAAGTCCCACCGTCTGCTGATGCAGTTCGTCGAGAGCGGCATGGCCGTACTCGGAGGCGGGCTCCAGAACGGTGGCGGAAGCGCTGGCAATAGTTCCAGCTTCCCGGAGACGTGTGGTAATCAGTCCAAGCGCGACAGCGACAGGATGTGCGGGAACCACAGCCGGAGTGCTGAGGCTGGGGCGGGTATTTTCGAGCCAGGGAGCGCGGACCAGAACCCCGGGCTGGCCTTCGAGCGCACCGGAAAGATCAACGACGCTGGCTCCGGCCTTGTGGGCGGCATTCCAGTGCTTGCGCGTGACTTCCTCGGATCCGGCGAAGAAAACGAGATCAACTCCGTCGAAGGCGGAAGGCTCGATGCGCTGGATGAACGTGACTTCATCGCCGACAGCCTCAAGCTGCCCGAGCTGCGACTCGTCGTCCATGAGCGAGAAGTTGGCCCCGGCGAAGGCGGACTCGGCGAGGGCTTCGTTGAGTTCCTTGCCGCGGATGGTGGCCGCGCCGACGATTGCGATTTTGGAGGTGTCTGTCATTCGGATGTGTGGTTCTGGACAGGGGGCGCGATGGCCTGCTGCTCACTCTTTCGATGCCGCCGGCGCGAGTAGGCGGCGCGGGCAAGGACCCCGGAAAACATATAGGCGAGCGCCAGAACCAGCAGCACCGGTCGCGAGAAGAATACCAGCAAATAGATCAGGAGGCCGAGGACGACGATCCATTGGAATGGATGACGGTTGGCGAGGTTGATCTCCTTGCCGCTCCAGAAGCGCCAGGTGCTGACCATGAGGAACCCGGTGAGGCCGACAAGCACGAGCCAGACGCCCGCGGTCCATGCGTTGAATGGCGGGTGTCCGAAGGCGTGGACAACGGCGGCGATGACTCCGGCGGCGGCGGGGATCGGCATTCCGACGAAGTACTTCCGGTCGGGGCGTCCAGGATTCTTAGGCAGCGGGTCGTGGCTGATGTTGAAGCGGGCGAGGCGGCTGGCTCCGCAAATGAGGAAGAGGAAGCAGACGAAGGCGCCGAGTTGGATAAGCTTCTCGCGCAGAGCGGGATCCATGCCCATGGGCAACATGCGGAATCCCCAACTGAAGGCGAGAATGCTGGGCGCGACGCCGAAGGTGATGACGTCGGCGAGCGAATCGAGCTCCTTGCCGAAATCGCTGGTGGTGTTGGTCATGCGTGCGATGCGGCCGTCGAGCGCGTCGAAAGGGATGGCAAAACCGATGGCCAGTGCGGCGTAGTCGAAGTGCTGCGGCTGTAGCAGCGATCCTTGCAGGCTCTGCGTAATGGCGAAGTAGCCCGCCGCGATGTTGCCGACGGTGAAGAGAGACGGCAGCAGATACATGCCGCGGCGGCGACGGCGGCGATGATGAATAAGTTGAGGACCGCTCAAGCCACTGGCTCCGCGAGGACTTCCTCGAACTCAGGCGCGATGGGCGTTTCTGGCACGGTCGCGAGAATGGAGGAGCCTCCTTTGACGTGGTCGCCCTTCTTCACATGTAGTTCAGCGTGGCCGGGAAGCATGACATCGACACGCGAGCCGAACTTGATGAGTCCAACGCGCTGGCCGCGCTCGAGGTGTGCGCCTTCTCTGGCGTGGAAGACGATGCGGCGGGCAAGCAGTCCGGCGATCTGCGTGAAGGAGACGAAGTATCCGCCGTCGGCCTCAATGAGGGCGCGGTTCTGCTCGTTCTGCTCGGCGGAAGCCGGGTTCATGGCGTTGAGGTACTTGCCTTTGCGGTAGGCGACCTGGCGGAGGGTCCCGGTAATGGGCGAGCGGTTCACGTGGACGTTGAAGACGTTGAGGAAAATGCTGAGGCGCAGCGATTCACCTTCGGGCGTGATGACGCGGACGGCTTCCGTTACCTTACCGTCGGCGGGAGAAACGACCAGGCCCTCGCCTTCCGGGATTTCACGCTCGGGGTCCCGAAAGAACCAGAGGAAGAACAGCGCTAGCAGGATGGGGACAATGGCCCAGCCCCAAAGGCCGGTGAAGTACCATAGCAGCCCAGCTGCCGCGAAAAATCCAATGCCGTAGAAATAGCCGTCACGAACCATTCAGAAAGAAACAAACCTCAGGTTTCATTATAAGGTTCCGAGCGCACACTGCCGTATCGGTGCAGCCAGGCGAGGCAGTTGCGCGGACGAACTTCCAGATTTGGGGCAAGGCGGCGCGGCGACTAGACCGCGATGCTTTGTGGATGGCCGCGGTGCGCGGCCATCATGTCCTTAATGCGAAGTTTGAGTTTCTTGAGCCGGACCTCTTCCAGTTGTTCATCCTCGGAAAGGTAGGGCTTCTGAGAGAGTGCCTCCAACTGCTCCGAATAGCGGCGATGCTCGGCTTCCAGTTGGTGTATTGCTTCGCTATCCGGCAGGTTCTTCGCTTCCAACTCCATGGGCGAATCCTCCTCGTCATTGAGACGTACCAAATTAGCACTACGGAAGCCTGACGTTCAACGCTGGTGGTGGAAAAGTTGGAATCAGGGTTGAGGCGGTGGTTCAAGAGACAAGGTCATGAGCACAGCATCGTCTTCGGGGTCGTGATAGTAGCGAAGGCGGAGGCCGTCGCGGCTGAATCCTGCATTCTCATAAAACCCTATTGCTGAGTTGTTTGCGGAGCGGACTTCAAGTTGCACTTTGGATGCTCCGTGTTGGCCGGCCCAGGCGACGAGCGCCGCGAGAAGGGCGGTTGCGGCCCCGGAGCGGCGGTGGGTGGGAGTAACGGCGATGGATTCGAGTTCGCAGATGTCGCCAATCATTTGACCGGCGACGAGGCCGGTGAGTTCCCTGTCGGATTCGGCGAGGAAGATTTGCCGGGGCGGGTCGGATTCGGAGAGATATACCTCCCAGGAGGAGCGGGGCCAGCGCGGGGCTTCCGGGACGGAAGCGGCGAGCCGGATGACGGCGTCGAGATCGGCGGCGGTGATGACGCGGATTTGCGGGCGGTCGGGCACTCAGGATTTCCCGACAGTCTTGGCGAAGATTTCGGCGTCGGAGCGGCGGACGTAGTTGCCGTCGAGGGAGGCGGTATCGGCGAAGTCGCCGGAGAGCACACGGGGAGCGGCGAATTGGAGGGCGTCGGAGGCGGTGGGCGGGGTGGTCAGGATGGCGTCGGGGAAGCTCCAATGGACGGCAGGCTCGCAGACGGCGAGCGCGGCGGGAGGGTTGGAGGCCAGGTCTTTGGAAACGACGAGGGTTTCACGCTCTCCGTCGCGGAAGTAAAGCTCGTTTCGGCCAGCGTCGAGGGCGGAGGCCTGCGTTCCGGCTTTCGAGGCCAGAACGGCGAGCCGGGAGACGGCAGCGAGCGGAATGGAAAGCGCCTCAGCGAACCCTTTGGCGGCGCTGACGCCGACGCGGATTCCGGTGAAGCTGCCGGGGCCGTTGGCGACGAGAACGGCGTCGAGGGTGGCAGCGTCCATGCCTTCGGCGGCGAGCATAGCGCGGATGGCGGGCACAAGCTGTGCGGAGTAGGTCTTGCCGGGAAGCTCGGTCTGGGCGAGAAGCACGATTGAACCCGCTTCCACGCGGCCCAGCGCGGCGGTGCCGGAGGGGCCGCAGGTGTCGATGGCGAGGACGATCACGTCGGTTATTCTCCCGATTCCGGGTAGTCGCCGGGGATATCCTGGCAAATTTCGAGCAAAACGCCTCCGGTGCTGGAGGGGTGGACGAAGAAGTAAAGGTGACCTCCGGCCCCGGTGTGAATTTCTTCCGAGATGATGCGGACACCTTGCTGCTTGAGCGAGGCGAGGGTGGCGGCGATGTCGTCCACTCGGAGCGCAACGTGGTGGAGGCCGGGACCGCGTTTCTGGAGGAAGCGGGCGACGGCGGAGTCGGGCGCGGTCGGCTCCAGAAGCTCGATGCGGCTGCTTCCGGTGGGAAGCATAGCGACCCGGACCTGCTCGTGAGGGATGGTTTCCTCGTGGGTGATGCGGAGGCCGAGGGCCTCGTAAAGGGGTCGAGCGGCGGCGATGGATTCGACTGCGATTCCGAGATGGTCGATTCGGGTCATAAGGCAGCGATCAGCGATTAAAAAACTTTCCCTTCTTCCTTTTTTTTCTTGGGTTTAGAAGGTGATTCCGCCTGTACTTCCGACAAAATAAAGAACTTAGTCGTAAGTCAGCCTTTCTCAATAACTTAGGTGGCTCAAATCTCAAGGGCTCGGGGATCAAACTCAAACCGACGCCCGTGGTGCCCGCCGATCCAATTCAATTTCTGCCCTATTTCAAGTATAGCTATTTGGGAGAATTCACATGCATTTTGCGAGCGGAGAATTTGCGCTTTGGATTGAATATTTTGGAAGGTTTTTGGAGGGCGAAGGGGCTTGACAGCGCGTTCATCCACACCCACCTTGTCGATCGCTTACACGCGCGGCAAAATGGGCACCCCGAATTCATAGTTACGCGAACAAATGAAATGCAGGTCCCTCCACTTCGTTCCCAGCGGTCACTTCGGTCGGGATGACATCAGTGGTTGGGTATAGCCAAGTGGCTGGAACTTGTAGGAGACGCCGACGGGTGGCACGATGCGGCTGCGGAGGCCGTTGTTGTCGATCTGGTAAAGGGCGTTGCCGGAAAAGACCAAGTCGCGTCAGTTGACCGTGAGGGTGAAGGTGGTGGTGGCGGAGAGATTCTGCTGGGTGTCGGTTCCGGTGAGCGTCAGGGTGTACTTCCCTGCTGGAGATGTGGAAGACGTTCCGGAGGTGGTGCCGCAGGCGGTAATCCCCAAACCCAGGACCGCCAGAAGAAGCACGGCCCCGAAGAGGGCGCGTCGGCGATGCGCTCCCGGCAAACCGAACAGAAGCAGCCCCGCCAGCATTGCTCCGGAGAAGTACCCACCCCAACCTCCGGCGGACTGGCCTGCGGCCGCCTGCGCGCGACCGCTGCCGATTCCTGTGCAGGCGCTCTTGGAGGTGTAGACGGTGACGGAACCATTGCTGGTCGCGGTGGGATTCACATAGGTAAAGCAGGCGTCGGTAAGCGTGGCGGGGGCCGAAACGCTGAGCGATATTGAGCCTGTGAATCCCTGGGGCGTGGATGTAATGGTGACGGTGGAGCCTCCGCTGCTTCCGCGCGCAACTGTCAAGTCTGTGGCGGAAATCTGCAAGGTGCCTCCGCTGGCCGCCGCCGAAACGGTGAGAATGAGGGTGCTGGAAGAGGCGGCGTTTGCAGTAGGATCCGATGGAGTGTAGTTGGCGACGATGGTGTGAGAGCCCGCGGTCGTTGGCGTGTAGCTGTAGGTCGCCGATCCGCTGGAGAGAGTGAGCGGGCCTCCGGCATTCGAGCCGTCAATCACGAGCTGTACCGTTCCCGCCGGGGCGGTCCCGCCGGAATTGCTGGTAACGGCAGCGGTGAGCGTCACGGCCGTGTTGACCACAGGCGCGGAGGTGGATGCGGTGAGCACGGTGGTTGTGGCATTGGGCAGAGGTTTGACCGCGCCCAGCCCGTTTACGAAATTGGTGGCGTCGATGGATCCCCAGCCGCTGGCCAGGTCGTATCCGGCGGTTGCCGAGTAGCCTATGGGCGATGTGGTGCAATCGGTGGATCCGGTTTTACAGGGGATTTTGTTGTTGCCGCTGGTTGTGTCGTGAAAAGCAGTGGAATAGGAGGAAGCGGCGAGACTGTAGATGCCGGGGTTCACATTGCCGAGTCCGCTGGACTGAAGCTTTTGCTCAAGAATAGCCAGAATTCCAGCGAAGATGGGCGAGCCGAATGAGGTGCCGCCCGCAACGTTGGGGACGCCACTCTTGTTGAGGAAGCCATTGGAGCAACTGGTGGAGTCCGCGCCGGAAGCGCAGACGAGATAGCCGTCATGATTGGGCGAGGCATTCAGGGAAATGTCCGGGACATCGCGCTTGCCGTCATTGGGAACCCCGGTGCCGGTCTGCCACGAGGGCTTGCTGAAGATCGTGCTGGCGCCGCCTCCACCAGCCTGAATGCCCAGTGAGGTAGAGGTGTCGTTCCAGACCTTTTCCGCAATGTAGCGAGTGGCGGAAGAGCCTCCCGCACCGTTAGAGGAATTCCAGTAGGTGCTGGGAGATTTTAGGTCCGCTGTAAATTCGGTACCGCCGATCCCGGTGACATAAGGAAGCGAAGCGGGCAGGTCCACGGCGAGCCCGTGCGTGGCCTGGTCGGAATTTGCGGAAGAGGAGGACTCGCAGTCGGTGGCCCCGCTATCGCCTGCCGCCGCGATGATGGTCTGCCCCTGCGCGTTCGCCTGCTCAAATAATGTCTGAAGCGTGCCCACATCGCCGGAGGGGAAATTTTGTTCGCAGCTTCCGTAACTGGTGGTGATGATGGGAGCAAGGTTATTATCGACCGCGTACTTGATGGAGTCGAAGACGCTGTAGTTTTTGTTGTTGCCTACATAGACAAACGAGATAGCAGCGCCTTTGGCGATTGCTCCCGACCACTCGATGTCGAGGTCGGATTCATCTTCGTCACCGCTGGTGTCGGTTACGGTGCTGGTGCCGGTGTTCGGAACGAGCACGAGCTTTGGGGCCTTCTGCGGGAGTCCGGCGGCCTTCTGGAAGTTGCTGATGTCGGAGGTGACGATGGCGCTCTGGCCGGTGACAACGATGGTTTGGCCGTCGCCGGTGTACCCGGCCCCGTAGAGGGGATTGACGTTGTAGATGGTGGCGAAATCGGCGGGCGCGAGGAAGTGGGAATGCGTCGAGCCGCTGTTGAAGGTGTACTGCGGGGCGGCTTGTTCACGCGGACGGAAGCGATGCAGCGGATGCGGGCGGAAATCACTGATGTTGCGGACAGACAAAACCACTCCAGAAAATGCCGATGGAATGGAAAGCGGGCCGGCGTTCGCGGTGTGTGTGACGCCGCGAATGTTGTAATGATGGATCGATGTTTGAAAAGCCGACTCAACCTGCCCGATGGTTCCGGAGAAGGTGATGGAGTTGCGGCTGTTTGCGACGCCGTCAATGGAGAAGCCCTGCTGCTCGAGCCAGGACTCAACTTTGTCGAGGTCGCTGCCGGAAAGCCCGAACCGCTGCGCGTACTGCGCGGGCGTGATCCACATGTGGTAAAGCGGCGAGCCCGGCGTCTGCTGCTGCTGAACAAGCTGATCGAGCGCAGCCTGCTGGGCGGCGGAGGGCCTGAAGTGGATCGTGATCCCGGAAAGGCGGGCGGAGGGGTTGGCCGGCCCGATGTCAAATGCTGGCTTCGCGCGCGGATTGATGGTCCCGCGCAAGGCCGTCGTGACGTTGGGATTGACCTGCCGGATGCGGTTCTGGGGCCGCGTCTGACTGACTGCGGGCAGGCATCCCCACAGAATTAAGGAGGCCAGCAGAACCAAGAGCGATCCTGAATTGCGAGTGCAACCCCCAACTACCCTAGATAAATTCATTCTTCCGTCCGGACGAGCCATCGACTCCGCGATCCGTATTCAGAAACGCCGTAATGCTAGGATGCAAATTGCTGATTCCCGGTCTATATGCGCGTGCCGCGTCGTGGTTGCGCGAGGCACTTTAGTTTAGTGGATAAGCCTTGCGATCAATTGCCGCCTGCGCGATGCGGCGGCCCAGCGAGATGGTGTCGGAGGGCTCGTGCTTCGAGAGCCTGCGCAGAATAGCGATCTGAGTGCGAAGTGAGTCTCCTTCCGCGACCGAGGCGATTACCTTTCGCGCCGAAGATTCGATGATTCCGGCGGCCTGCGGCGCATAGAACTGAGTGATGCTTTGCGCGAGGGCGGCATTTGGATGGTTGCCGGCGGTGAGCTTGCGCGCACGCGCCAGGGAGGAATCGAGCGCGTAAATCTCAAGGACCATATCAGCGAGCGCGGCCATAATTTCCTGCTGGTCGGCAAGGGTGTTCAAATACTTCTGGCTGGCCGCTCCGGCGGCGAAGAGGAAGAGCTTTTTCGCGTTGACCAGCATTTTTTCTTCGCGGGCAAGCGGGTCTTCGGAGTGCTCGCCGGAGGAAAACGACGGCGGCGCGAGCAGCTCATCCATAAGGGTCTTGATGGCAGGCAGCAGCGGCAGGCGGCCCTCGGTTGCGCGCTTCATGATGAATCCGGAAATGATGAGGCGGTTGATTTCGTTGGTGCCCTCGAAGATGCGGTTGATGCGCGAGTCGCGGTAAGCGCGTTCCGCCGGATACTCCTCGACATATCCGTAGCCGCCGAAAATTTGCGCGACATGATCGACGACAGCGTCCAGCATCTCGCTGCCCCAAACCTTGAGCAGCGAGCACTCGATGGCGTACTCCTCGATCCGCTTTTGGATTTCCTTCGCGTCCTCGGCACCGGCGAGAGCGGCGTCGATTGCGCCAATGGTGCGGTAGGCCATCGACTCCGCAACGTAGATGCGGGCCGCCGCGTCAGCGATTTTTTCCTGGACGAGCCCGAACTCCGCAATGGATTTTCCGAATGCCTTGCGGTCGCGCGCGTACTGGATGGCATTGGCCAGCGAGGTTCGCGCGCCACCCACACACGCCGCTCCCAGCTTAAAGCGGCCGATGTTCAGAATGTTGAACGCGATGTGATGGCCTTTGCCCAGTTCGCCGAGGAGGTTTTCCGCGGGGATGCGGCAGTCGTTGAGAACGAGCGGGCAGGTGGATGATCCGCGAATGCCAAGCTTGTGTTCCTCCGCGCCAATGGTGAGGCCGGGAGTGTCGCGCTCGATGAGGAAGGCGGACATCTTCGCCTTTGCGAGGTCGGGGTCGGAAGGGTCGATGATCTTGACGAAGACGGTGAAGAGGTTGGCGAACCCGGCGTTCGTGATCCACATCTTTTCGCCGTTGAGGACGTAGGAGTCGCCGTCGCGGACGGCGCGCGCGCGGATGTTCATGGCGTCCGAACCGCTGGTCGCCTCCGACAGCGCGTAGGCGGCGAGCCATTCTCCCGTGGCGAGTTTGGGAAGATATTTCTGTTTCTGCGCTTCGGTGCCGTACCAGACGATGGGCAGCGTGCCAATGCCGGTGTGCGCGCTGAATGCCACGCTGAAGCTGCCCAGCCGGGCCATGCGGTCGGCGACAATCGCGGAGGTGACCTTGTCCATGGAGAGGCCGCCGTAGGCTTCGGGAACATCGACGGCCAGGAGGCCGAGGTCTCCGGCTTTTTTGAGCAACGCACGGGTGACGGCGAAGTTCTTCGCCTCAATTTCGGCAGCGGCAGGAAGAACTTCGTTCGCGGCAAAATCGGATGCGGTCGCGGCGATCTGCCGCTGCTCGTCAGTGAAATCCTCGGGCGTGAAAATGGTGGCTGGGTCGGTCGGATTGAGGAGAAAACTTACGCCGGTCATGTGTGTTTTTGATGGTACTCCGGCGGGACCGGACCAGCACTATCTGCGGCGCAGCAGCGGTGATGACTTCTGTCACGGACTTCAATGTAACGCATTTCGCGTCACATTGAATCCAGATTCCAATGTCAGCCATTCACATTGAGCTGACGGCATCTGTACCAGGACAGAAGCAGGACGGCTATACTGACCAGCAACCCCAGCACTAATTGCACAAGGAGCATGTGGAGCGTTGGCAAGTTGCCACCTGTGACAACGCCATGGATCCACGCAATGAAATAAAAAAGTTGAGGTATTGCGCAAGCTCCTGCGATCACGTTGAAAACCTTGCGTCGCGTAAATGCGCCGACTGCCGACACCAAAAGTCCAAGTACCGATATTGTTAAGACCGCTAACACTGCGAGGCCTGGACCAACGGCACCTCCCCATCCCAGCGCTGCCAGAACCCACCGAAGTAACCACAGGGTAAAGCCCAGGCAAGTAAGGATGAGCAGAACGTACATAAATGTCCAAGATTTACGTGTCAAAACTTGAACCCTCAATCCGAATTTTTCACCACTCCCGTAATTAAGCGATGACTTAGGTCGACTTTCAATGTGGCACATCATCAATCAACATCGCCTCGACATCAGCCGGATTTTGGGGGTTCCAGCGGACCAGACATGAGTCTTGTTTCTTGTGGGACAGCCAGGATTCGAGATAAGGTTTGTCGCGCTTCATTCCGGAAGCTGGCGCCCAGCGGTCAACACGTTTCCCATTCATCTCGTAAGTCACATGCGCTTCAACCCGGTAAAGAACTGTGCCTCCCTGGAATGGGTGCTCCTCCGCGGCGACAGCGACAATGCGCGTACCCGAGATGCGCGCCGTGGCCGTGGGCCAAGACTGGGGCACGACCGGATGACGGAAAGCGATCACGAACAGCACCAGCACAACAACAAACACAACGAACAGAATTGTCAGCAACCTGTCCGCGTGTTTTTTATGGTCGGAATGGGCGGGGTAAGTTTGCATCAGCTTAAATTTTCTAAAATTCCGGCAGCCCCCATGCCGCCGCCGACGCACATGGTGACCAACCCATAGCGCAGTTTGCGGCGTTTGAGTTCGTGCAGGATGGTCGCCGTGAGCTTGGCCCCGGTGCAGCCCAATGGATGGCCGAGGGCGATGGCTCCGCCGTTGACATTGACCTTGGCGGGATCAAGGCCCGCCTGCTGAATGACGGCGAGCGACTGCGCGGCGAAGGCTTCGTTCAACTCAATGAGGTCGATTTGGTTGAGCGTGAGGCGGGCGAGTTTGAGCGCTTTGGGGATTGCGTCGACCGGGCCGATGCCCATGATCTCCGGAGCGACTCCCGCTGTGGCGAAGCTGACAAGCCGACCCAGAGGCGTAATGCCGAGTTCCCTCGCCCGCTGTTCGGAAATGAGCACGGCGGCGGCAGCGCCGTCGGAGGTCTGGGACGAGTTCCCTGCTGTCACGGTGCCCCTCGCGTGGAAGGCCGGCTTGAGTTTGACGAGGGCCTCGGCAGAAGTGTCGGCGCGCGGGCCTTCGTCAATTTTGAATTCTCCATTTGCGACCGCAACAGGCACAATCTCTTTTTCAAACTTTCCGTTGTGAATCGCGGCGAGAGCTTTGCGATGGCTGGCAAGCGCGAACTCATCGGCCTGCTCGCGGGTGATGTTGTATTTCGCCGCGACGTTTTCGGCGGTGAGCCCCATGGAGAGATACACGTCCGGGTAGTGGTCCACCAGCCAGGGGTTCGCGCTGAACTTATTGCCCTCCATTGGGACCATGCTCATGGATTCGGTGCCTCCGGCGAGGACCACCTGCGCGCGCCCAGCGTGGATCGCGTCCGCAGCGAGCGCGATGGCCTGCAGGCCCGAAGAGCAGAAGCGGTTAATCGTCATGGCGGAAGCCGACGCGGGCAGTCCGGCGCGCATGGCGGCGATGCGGGCCACGTTCAGTCCCTGCTCGCCTTCGGGCATGGCGCAGCCCAGAATCACGTCTTCCACTTCCGCCGGGTCGAGTTGCGGGACCCGCGCCAGAGCGGCTTTGAGCGCGACGGCTGCGAGATCATCGGGGCGCGTAGAAGAGAGCGCGCCGCGCGGAGCTTTGCCCACGGCGGTGCGGACGGCGGCGGCGATGAAAGCTTCAGACATGATTCGCTACTGGTTCCCTTCAATTTTCGTCCAGTGGTCGTCGCGAAAATAGTGGACTACGCGCGACTGCTCGACAAATGCGTCGTCAATTCCGTCGTGGTCGGCCTGATCGCGGGGCTGCATCAGCCGTGCCGGATGAGTGGCGATTCCCCAAGCCGAGCCGTAGTCCTCTCCCCATTCTTTACCCAGCCACAAGGTGTCCGGCTGATTGCGCAGCGCGATGGAATGGGCCAAATCCGATGCGAAGAAAACATACAATGTGCTGATCCCGTGGACCGAACAGAGCGCGGCCCAATCGCTGCTTCCCTTCTTTTCAAATGATCCGCTAATGACATTTTCGGGAGCCCGCGCCTCGTAAGTTTGCGGAATCATGCAGCCGAGGCGTTCAAGCTGCTGCATGACCGGTAACGGCAGTTGTGGGAAAGAGGATACGGGCATGAGACGAATGCTGTAGCGGGTGTGAGGATGTCCCGCGATGGTGGCGAACCCGGTTTCCACCTGCTCGGTTCGCGGCGGGAAGGCGGTTTGGGCATACGCCGTTACGCTCGCAAGCGCACAACAAAGAGCGATCGTGAGGGATCGAATCAATTTAGTTCCTCAGCGCCTTTCCGGTTTTCAGCGTGTAGGCGATGCGCTCCTGCGTGTTGCGCTCGCCGCAGAGTGAGAGAAAGGCCTCGCGCTCCAGATCGAGCAGCGCCTGTTCCGTCAGGACGGTGCCCGGTGCGACGGCCCCGCCGCAAAGCACATGTGCCAAATGCGTCGTCACCTTTACATCGTGGTCGCTGATGTATTCGGCCCGCCGCATCATGTGGATTCCGAGCTTGAGGTTCGCCAGCGCGGCGTCCCCGGACGCTGAAATGGTGCGGGGTTGGGGGGCGGCGTAGCCTGCTTCGGCAAGAGCGATGGCCGCTGATCGCGCGTCCTCGAGCAGGCGGTCGCGATTCATGGTGATGCGGTCGGTAGCGGCGAGAAATCCGAGGCCGCGCGCCTCGGCTGCCGAGGTTGAAGCCTTCGCCATGGCCATGGTTTCAAATCGCTGGCGGAGCGAGTGGTGAAGATCAGTGGCGCGTGCGAACTTCAGAGGGTTCGTGGTGGGGTCGAGGTTCGAGGTCAGTCGCGCCGCATCGACAGCACGCAGCAGCATCTCCTTGGTGCCGCCTCCTGCGGGAATGAGGCCGACTCCGGTCTCGACCAAACCCATGTAGAGTTCCGCGTGGGGCTGGCGACGGGCCGCGTGCAGCGATAGCTCCGCTCCGCCGCCAAGGCACAGATTGAACGGAGCGGAAACCACGGGGCGCGGGCAGAACTTGATGGCGGAGGTCATGCCCTGGAATGCCCGCACCGCGAGAGCAACCTCGTCCCACTCGCCTTCCTGCATGGCGAGCAGCAACTGCATGAGGTTCGCGCCTACGGAAAAGTCGCTGGCATCGGACCCGATGACGAAGCCGCGGAAGTTGCGGACTGGTTCGCCACCGGGCGCGAGCGTTTGGGTTATGAGAGAGACGATGTCGTCGCCAATGGCGTTCTTGAGTGCGTGGAGTTGGAGCAGGCCGATTCCCTCGCCTATATCAAGGAGCGAGCAGCCGGGATTTTTGCGGACCACATTCGCTTTGGCAATCAGCGACGGCGCGGCGCTCGCGACGGCTCCGCCCTTGCCGGCGGCGGCCCGCATCGCGAACGGCCCCATCTCCCAATTGAAGCCGGCCTGCATGGCGCGGTCCACGTCGGCGGCGGAGTCAGCGATCTCCGGCTGGACCTGCGCGGCATAGTCCCAAATGGAGGTGAGCAGCGGAATGAGGAATGCGGCGGCCTTGTCCTTCTTGGGGTCGGCGGCGAAGATGAGCCGCAAGCGCTTGCCCAGCGATGGCGCGTTCTTCGCCATTTCAATGGAGGGAAACTTCGGTCTCTGCGCGGGATGGTATTCGAGAGTGCGCCAGTCGAGCGCGAGGCGGTTTTTGGGATCCGCGGGGTCTTTCTTATAGAAGCCCTGGCCGGTTTTGTCGCCCAGCCAGCCGTTGGTGAGCATGGTTTCGATAAACGCGGGGAGTTGCGTCGCGCTCGCGTCATCGCCGCGAGATTCGGAGAAGTTGTTCGCAACGTGGGCCAGCACGTCGATGCCGACCATGTCGGCGAGGCGAAAGGTTCCGGTGCGCGGCCACCCGATGACTGAGCCGGTGAGGGCGTCGATTTCCTCAATGCCGAGGTCCTGCTCCTGCATCAGGCGCACTGCCGTCAGCATGGAAAAGACTCCAATGCGGTTGGCGATGAAGTTGGGTGTGTCTCGCGCGTAGACGACGGCTTTGCCGAGGCGGCGGTCGGCGAATTCCGCGATGGCTGCGGCGCATGCGGGGTCGGTTTCGGCTGTGGGAATGATCTCAACCAGCCGCATGTAGCGCGGCGGATTGAAAAAGTGCGTGCCGAACCAGCGGCGGCGAAAATCCGGCGGAGCTTTTTCCGCGATGGCGGCAATGGGGAGGCCGCTGGTGTTGGTTGTGACGATGGCTTCGGGGCCGAGGTGCGGCTGGATTTTTTCGAGCAGCGATTGCTTGACGGCAAGGTTTTCGGCCACGGCTTCGATGATCCAGTCGCAGGTTGCAAGCTGCGGCAGATCGTGGTCAAAGTCTCCGGAAGTGATAAGCGCTGCGGACGCGGAATCGTAGAACGCGGCGGGCTTGGCTTTGAGGAGGGCGGTGATAGCTTTGGAGGCAAGCGAGGGTTCGCCTTTTGGCTGTGCCAGATCAAGCAGCAGAACCGGCAGACCGGCGTTGGCCAGATGAGCCGCGATGCGCGACCCCATAGTGCCCGCTCCAAGTACGGCGGCGCGGCGGAGGAGCGGTTGCCGATCTTTTCCCGAAGATGATTCCGTATCGTTCGGCACGCGGGCAGGATACGTTCGCGTGGCGGCGGGGGTCAAGGCGAAGCGAAGTTCCTCTGGCCGGAAGTGACGGAATCACCGTAAGATGATTTCTTGCTTTCAGGAGGTCTTGTGTTTCGTTTCGTTAGCTCCCTCGCGCTTGCCGCGGTCTTCTCCATAACGGCTTTTGCCCAGATCAACCATTTCGTTCCACCGAAGACGCACTGGCCGGTGAAGAACGGAACTTACGAGATTCATAATTTTCATTTCAGGTCGGGCGAGACCCTTCCTGACCTGAAGCTGCATTACCTCACGCTGGGCACGCCTCACCGCGACGCGGCGGGACACACGGACAATGCCGTGCTGCTGCTGCATGGAACCGGCGGCAATGCCTGGAACCTGCTCAATCCCGTCTTCTCCGACGTGCTCTTCGGCCCCGGACAGCCGCTCGACATTACCAAATACTTCATCATTCTGACGGACGACATTGGCCACGGCGAATCGAGCAAGCCATCGGACGGGCTGCGCATGAAGTTTCCGCATTACGACTACGGCGACATGGTTGCGCTCCAGCATGACACGCTTCTCGGCGGGCTGCATGTGGACCACCTGCGCCTGATCCTGGGGACCTCAATGGGCTGCATGCAGGCATTTATGTGGGGCGAGACCTACCCGCACTTTTCCGACGCGCTGGCGCCGTTCGCCTGCATGCCCATTGAGATTGCGGGACGGAACCGCATGTGGCGCTACATGGCCATGCAGATGATCCGCAAAGACCCGGCGTGGGACAACGGCAACTACACGAGCGAGCCGGTTGAGGGGCTGCGCGGCGCAGCGGACCTGCTGATTATCGCTGGGTCGGCTCCGCAGCAGATGCAGAAACATTACCCCACCCGCGTTCAGGCCGAGGCTTATGTGAACCGGACAATTGACGCGATCATCGCGCATACGGATGCGGACGATTTTCTCTACTACTTCAACGCCTCGCGCAACTACAATCCGGAACCGAAACTGAGCAGCATTACGGCGCACGTTCTATGGATCAACTCCGCGGATGACTTCATCAATCCGCCGGAGTTGGACATTGCGGAGACGCTGGCGAAGCGAATGCCCCACGCGAAGTTCGTCCTTATCCCTGCTTCCCTCAACAGCTATGGACACGGTACCCACACCCACGCCGCTGTGTGGGAGAAGTATCTGATTGAGTTGCTGAGGGAGACGCAGAAATAACGGCGGCGGCGCTTGCATCCCGAATGCATCCAAAGGCTGTATGCTGAGTCAGATGGCGAGGAATGTTGATATCGACCGGCCTACCGTGCCCTCAGGCGTGGTGGCCGCCTCGGTTGTTCTTGCAGTGCTGGCGCTTGTCGGGCTGCTGATTGCGGCGGGGTGCGCCTATCTGATGTTCGGCACCGATTATGCCGTCATCCCGCATATTCTGTCGGTTCGCCTTATCGTAGCCGGGCTGGACGCGCTGGTGCTCGCGCTGGTGATTCTGGCCATCTCCACCATCATTGGACTCGCACGGCTCCGGGTGTGGGCGCGGTATTCCATTACGCTGCTGGGGCTGCTGGATCTGTTGGTCTTTGGGCTGATGACCGCAGGGGTGCTCATTGCCCGCTTCAGGTCCGGATTCGCCGCCTTGACCGTCCCGAACAATACCGGCCTTTCTTTCGGCGAGGTGCTGGTCGGGCTGGCCATCTTCTTCGCGCTGCTCGCGCTGATCGGCGTGTGGTGGATCATCTATTTCAATACACACCACACGCGGATGGTTTTTCGCCATGCGCAGACCGGCATTCCCGTTCCCGACCCCGAAAGCAAATCGTTTCTTGGACTAGGCTGAGCTTTGCGGCGGCCCGGGAAATGCTGTAGCTTCAATGCTGGAAAGTCAATGGATTTATCTTCCGTCAAAGGGGACCTATGAAGATTTCTCCTGCCGCTCGCGTGGCGGCCCTGGCGTGCTTTGTAATGGTGGCGCTTACCTGCGCCGGACAAAACCTCGTTCAGAAGGAACTGGCGAAATTCGAGAAGCGCGTCACCGTGAAGGTGCTTCCCAATGGGCTTACGCTCATTATTTGCGAGCGGCCTGAAGCGCCGGTGTTTTCCTACGTCACGATTGTTGACGCGGGCGACGCCAATGATCCCGGTGGTGACTCCGGCCTGGCGCACATGTTCGAGCACCTGGCCTTCAAGGGGACCAAGGACATAGGCACGACGAACTACGCAGCCGAAAAGGTCGCACTGGCCAAAGTTGAAGCCGCCTACGACGCCTATGACACCGAATACCGCAAGCGCGTAGGGCGCAGTCCGGAGAAGCTGAAGGAATTGCACGCGAAATTTGAGACGGCGGAAAAGGCGGCGAACCAGTATGTGATTCCCAACGAGTTCACCGAGATCGCCGAAGCCAACGGCGCCACCGGCCTGAACGCAGAAACCGGCCTGGACGACACCGAGTACTTCTGGAGCATGCCCTCGAACCGGCTCCAGCTATGGGCATTTCTTGAAAGCGACCGCATCGCCAACCCGGTGCCGCGCCAGTTTTATCGAGAGCGCAACGTGGTGATGGAAGAGCGGCGCATGAGGATCGACTCCAATCCGATTGGGCGCATGGTCGAGCAGTTTCTGGCCACCGCGTATGTGGCGCATCCGTATGGACGCCCAGGGGTAGGTTGGGAGAGCGAGCTGAGCCAGATTACGGCGACCGAGGCTGACGCCTTCCATAAAAAGTATTACGTGCCGGCAAACATCACCGTTGCGGTTGTGGGCGACGTGAAGCCCACTGATCTGGCGATGCTGGAGAAGTATTTTGGAGCCATTCCCGGCGGGCCGAAGCCGGAACCGATGACCACGGTCGAGCCTCCGCAGACGGCTGAAAAATCCGTCATCATCAAAGACCCAACGCAGCCGCTGTACCTTGAGGGCTACCACAAGCCGGACTATCGCAGCCCGGACGATGCTGTTTACGACGCGATCCAGGACATTTTTTCCAACGGGCGCACCTCGCGGCTGTACCGCTCTCTGGTTGAAAAACAAGGAATCGCGGCGGAAGCCGAGGGCTTCAGCGGGTTCCCGGGAACCAAGTTTCCCGGCCTGTTCGCGTTTTTCGCGGTGCCCAATGCGGGACACACACCGCAGGAGATGCGGGACGCCATCCACAAGGAAATTGAAAAGCTGAAGACGACGGATGTGACCGACGCTGAACTGGAGATGTTCAAGACGCGCGCCCGTGCCGACGTGCTGCGCGGGCTGGCCGACAATCAGGGAATTGCCGAACAGTTGGCCACCTACCAGTTGCGCTACGGCGACTGGCGCGAGTTGTTCAACCAACTCAACCGGATCGATGCCGTAACCAAAGCCGACATCCGCCGAGTGGCGAACCAGGTGTTTGTGCCCAGCAACCGGACCTATGCCATGGTGGAATTTCAGACGCCGCAGAAGCCTGAGGCACAGAGCGGAGAGCCGAGCCCACATCCGGCGCCTCCGCCCAAACCGGCTGCGCAGCCGCAAGGAGGTGCGCGATGAACTGGAAGCGTTCAACTGCCCTTCTCGCTCTTGCCTTCACTTTCTGCCTGGGCCCGGCGCTCGCGCAGGAGTCCACGGTGGTGGTCCCGCCGGACGCGAAAAAGCTTCAGCCGCCCGCTGCGTGGGAGAAGATTCCGGTGCCGCCGCTGCATGCGTTTCATCCGCAGCAGCCGACACGGATTGAGCTGAAGAATGGCCTGGTAATTCTGTTGCAGCCAGACCATGAACTGCCGTTCATCAACGGGACCATCAACATTCGCGGAGGCGCGCGCGATCTTCCCGAGTCCAAGGCGGGACTTATCGCGATCTATGGAGACGCGTGGCGCACCAGCGGCACCGCGAAGCATGACGGCGACCAACTCGACGACATTCTGGAAGCGATGGCGGCGAAGGTGGAAACGGGCGGCGACATCGACTCGACCTCGCTCTCATGGTCTTGCCTCACGAAAGACGAAAATCAGGTCTTCGGCATTGCGGCCGATCTGCTGGAGCACCCCGTCTTCAACGAGCAAAAATTGAGGCTTGCGCAGCAGCAGGCCGTTGCCGGAATCGTGCGCCGGAATGATGATGCCTCTTCGGTCGCACAGCGCGTCGCGGCGCAACTTGTCTACGGTAAGGACAGCCCCTACACGCGCCTGCCGCAAATCTCCACGGTGATGGGCATTACGCTCGATGACCTCAGCGCATGGCACACGAAGACGCTGACTGCGAACAACATGATTGTGTCGGTGTCGGGGGATTTCGACCCGGCTACCATGGAGACGTCGCTGCGGGAAGCATTTGAAGGTCTGCCGCGCGGCGCGGCGTGGCCGAAGCTGGACACTGAATTCGCCGGGCCCACACCGGGCGTCTACTCAGTCGACAAGTCGGACGTGAACCAGAGCAACATCTGGATTGTGGGCCTCGGCACGGAGCGCAACAATCCCGATTACTACGCGCTCTCCGTAATGAATGAAATATTCTCCGGCGGCTTCGGATCGCGGCTTTTCCAGGACGTGCGCACCAAGCTTGGTTTGGCCTATTCCGTGGGCGGAGCGTATGGCGCTTCGTTCGATCATCCAGGGGTGTTCTATACGGCGGCCTCGACCAAGAGCGTGAGCACGGTGGATGCGACCAAAGCCATGCTGGCGGAGATCCACGAACTCAAAACCAAGCCCTTTACGCAGGCGGAACTGGCCAGCGCGAAGGACCAGGTGCTGAATTCGTTCATCTTCCACTACGACAGCAAGGACAAGGTCCTTGCCCAGGCGACCCAGCTTGAGTTCTACGGCTACCCGGCGGACTACCTCACCAAGTACCGCGCTGGCATCGAAGCTGTGACGCTCGCTGATGTGGAACGAGTGGCGAAGAAATACATTGATCCATCGAAGCTGGCGGTGCTGGTGGTCGGCAACGAAGCCCGCTACGGAACTCCGCTGACGGCCCTCGATATCGGCCCGGTGCACCCAGTCGATATCACCATTCCGATGCCGGCGGCAATGCGGCAGCGGATGCGTGGGGCTGGCTCGGAATAACAAGTTGCCCAGTCTGCCGTCGGGCTGGGCACCTTCCTGCTGTACCCTGTTGCTATGAAGCTGGCAATCCTTATCATGGCGGCGGGCAAGGGCACGCGCCTCAAGTCCAAGCGACCCAAGGTGCTGCATGAGATCGGCGGCAAGGCTCTGCTGCGGCACGTGATTGCGAGTGCGGCACAAGTGGTTCCGCCCCAGGACATCTTCGTGGTCATTGGACATGAGGCCGCGCGTGTTGAAGCCGCCATGAAGGACACAGGCGTAAAGTTCGTCCATCAGACAGAGCAGCGCGGGACGGGTCACGCCATTCAGACAGCCGAAGCCGCCGTTCGCGGCCATGATTCCCTGCTGGTTCTCTCCGGCGATGTGCCGCTGCTGAAATCCGAGACCATCCTCCGGCTGCGGGATTTTCATCTTGAGCAACGCGCCGCTATGACCATCCTCACGGCCTGCCCGCAAGACCCCACCGGATACGGCCGCGTGCTGCGCAAAAAGGCCGGATCGCCCGAAGTTGCAGCCATCGTCGAGCAGAAGTCCCTCACTCCGGAGCAGCAAAATATTCGCGAAATCAACTCGGGCATCTACGCCTTCCAGACCGCGCCACTGTTCGCGCACATCCACGAGTTGACCACCGGGAATGCGCACGGCGAATACTACCTGACCGACATGGCCCGTCTGCTTGTTAACGCTGGCGAGCGCGTGGTGGCGCTGGAAGCGGCAGAGCCGGTGGAAGTGCTGGGCGCGAACACCATTGCGGAAATGATGGACCTGGATCGCGAACTGCGCCTGCAGACCGCGCGCAAGCTGATGGCCCAAGGCGTCACGATTCTGCGCCCCGACACCACCGTTATCGATACGGACGTCGAGATTGGCCCCGATACGGTGATCGAGCCTTTCGTGCAACTGCTGGGCGAGACGAAAATCGGCGAGGACTGCCGCATCCGCTCCTACTCAGTCATCGAAAATTCGATCCTCGCGAATCATGTGACCGTTCGGCAGGGCTGCGTTATTACCAATTCGCGCATTGAGCGCGGCGCTTTGATCGGCCCCTTCTCTCATGTTCGCCCGGAAAGCGAGATCGGCGAGGGCGCTCACGTCGGCAACTTTGTCGAAACCAAGAAGGCGAAGCTGGGCAAGGGGTCGAAAGCCAATCATCTTACTTACCTGGGCGATGTCGAGATCGGCTCCGGAACGAACATCGGCGCGGGCGTCATCACCTGCAACTACGACGGCGTGAATAAGCACCGCACGCTCATTGGCGACGGGGTCTTCGTGGGCAGCGACTCGACGCTAGTGGCTCCGCTCACCGTCGGCAACGGCGCATATGTAGCGGCCGGCTCATGCATCACGGAGAACGTTCCCGAAGACGCTCTTGCGCTCGGACGCTCGCGCCAGACCACAAAACCGGGATGGGCCTCCTTCAAGCGGAAGGCTGGCAAGAAAGAATAGAGGAGTAGTCCACCTCGTCGGCGCGCGGACAAATCACCCATGACTGGGTCGCACGCATCATGCGCGAAAACAGGGAGTTAGGTCACGTTGACCATGCCTCTCCCGATTGCTATGATGAGAGTGCGGGGTGGAGCAGACCGGTAGCTCGTTGGGCTCATAACCCAAAGGTCGCGGGTTCAAATCCCGCCCCCGCAACCAAAGACTCAAAACATACAAGATTTACCAGGTACTAAACATTGGGGGTGCAAACCTTCACGCCGTGCGGATCGGTGTGCGGGTGCTGTAGAGATTGCGTCGGAAAGCGAACGCAGTCCGTTTTCCGACCCATTGTTGCCCGTGCCCACCTATCGACAACCCGCTTCCCTGCCTCACACCGGCATTGCGACTTTTTGCAAGTCCGCCTATGTTTTCAACCCGGCGGAGATAAGTGCCGACGTTGCGGTCCTCGGAATTCCTTTTGACAATACAGCTTCCATGCGACCGGGCTGCCGGCAAGCTCCGCGGGCCCTTCGCGATGCATCCGCACGCTTTGCCTGGCTGGGTGAGCCTGCCGGAGGGCGCGGCTACTTCGACATTGGCCACGATCTTACGCTGATGTCCGGCGTTCGCATGGTGGACGCGGGGGATGTGGATGTTGGCATTGACGCGGCGGTGACGCGCGAGCGAATCACTGCGCACGTCCGATCTATTCTTGACCGCGGTCTTCTGCTCGCTTCCATTGGCGGAGACCATTCTGTCAGTTTTCCGATTGTCGCCGCGTTCGAAAAATTCGCGCCGCTCACGGTCGTGCTGCTCGACGCGCATCTGGACTATCGTGACAACTCGATGGGGCTGAAGTTCACCAACAACAGCCCGTTTCGCCGCATCCACGAACTGCCCTTTGTTCAGCGCATCATCACCATAGGGGTCAGGGGAATCAAGAGCACCGACCGCGAGTACCGCGAAACCCTCGAGCATGGGAACCTGGTCTTCCCGATGGAGCGACTGCATACCGATGGCGTCGATGCGGTCCTTGAGGAGATCGGCACGATCGGAAACTACTATCTGAGCCTGGACATCGACGGGCTTGATCCTTCCATCGCCCCCGGCACGGAAAGTCCGGAGGCCGACGGCATCTCATACCGGCAGGCGAAGCAGTTGTTTCGCGGGCTTGCCTCGCGTGGAAAACTTGTTGGCGTGGATATTGTCGAGGTGAACCCTTATCTCGACCACGCAGAACTTACCCAGCACATGGCCGTGCAGTTGCTGCTCGAAGCAATTGCATCGGCATTTCCAATTATTAGTTCGGAGAAAACAATCAATGATTGATCTTGGCAAATATGAAGTGTGGTTTGTCCCAGGCTCGCAGACGCTCTACGGAGAAGCGACGCTGACCAAAGTGGCGGAGCACTCGCGCCAGATTGCGAGTGAACTGTCCAATGCTCCGGAGATCCCGGTTAAAGTGAACTGCCGTCCAGTTATGAAGGACGCCGCGAACATTCAGGAGCTTTGCCTGGAGGCAAACCGCGCCGAGAACTGCATCGGGATTGTTACCTGGATGCATACTTTTTCTCCCTCCCAAATGTGGATTCCGGGCCTGAAGATTTTGCGGAAGCCGCTGCTTCATCTGCACACGCAGTTCAATCGCGAGCTTCCGTGGTCAACCATTGATATGGATTTTATGAACCTGAACCAGTCGGCGCACGGAGACCGTGAGTTCGGGTTTATCACCAGCCGGATGCGCGTGCCGCGCAAAGTGGTTGCGGGCTATTGGCAAGACCAGAGCGTGCGAAACGAGATTGGGACGTGGGCGCGCGCGGCCTGCGCATGGCATGATTCGCAGGCTCTTCGGGTGGCGCGCTTCGGTGACAACATGCGTCAGGTGGCCGTCACGGAAGGCGACAAGGTAGAAGCGCGAATCAAGTTCGGCTATTCGGTGGAGGGCTATGGAGTAGGAGACCTTGTGGACCGGATTCAACAGGTTTCCGCGGCGGACGTGGATTCCGTGGTTGCCGAATATGAATCGAGCTACACGATGGCTGAACCCTTGCGGGCTGGAAAGGCGAAACGCGAGGCGCTTCGCGACGCGGTGCGGACCGAGATTGGCCTTCGGCGCTTTTTGGACGAAGGCAAGTTCGGGGCCTTCACCGATACCTTTGAAGACCTCCACGGATTGAGCCAACTGCCCGGAGTCGGCGTACAGAGACTAATGGCCGATGGATATGGTTTTGGCGCCGAAGGTGACTGGAAGACTGCGGCGCTCGTGCGGGCGATGAAGGTGATGAGCGCCGGACTGGAAGGCGGGACCTCCTTCATGGAGGACTACACCTATCACTTCAAGAATGGCGGACGGGTGCTGGGCGCGCACATGCTGGAGGTCTGCCCCTCGATTGCCGCTGCGAAGCCATCGCTGGAGATTCACCCGTTGTCTATCGGCGGAAAAGCTGATCCTGTGCGGCTGGTATTTGACTCGCAGACGGGCCCCGCGGTTGTGGCTTCCATTGTTGACATGGGAGACAGGTTCCGTCTGGTAGTAAACAAGGTCGAGGTGGTGCCGGCGGAAGAACCACTTCCCAAACTGCCGGTCGCGCGGGCGCTGTGGCGTCCCGAGCCTGACTTTAAGACCGCCTCCACAGGCTGGATTTTGGCCGGGGGGGCGCACCATACGGGATTCAGCCTGTCCTTAACAGCCGAGCATCTGGAAGACTTCGCGGAGATGGCGGGAATCGAATTTCTGCTGATTGATGAGAACTCCACCATTCGCTCCATCAAAAATGAGCTGAATTGGAATCATGCCTATTTTGGTGGACGCGCGGTCAGATCGTGAGACCAGCCTAGAGCAGCGTGTGGATTGCGGCCTGAATAATCCTCAGCAGCGGCGAGGGAAAAACTCCAAGCCAAATGAGGACCAGGGTCAGCACGGATAAAACCAGGGCGGCTGCCGGAGCGGTGCGACGGCGAGTCGGCGCGGCCGCTTCGGTTTCCGTCTGCTTCTGGAAGAGCGCGACGACGACCCGCAAATAATAGAAAAGTCCGATGGTGCTGGTGATGACCAGAATCAGAATGAGCGCCCAGGCGCCGGTCGCGGCTCCGGCGGCGATGATGTAGAACTTGCCGAAGAAGCCCACGGTGAGCGGGATTCCGGCGAGTGACAGCAGCATGGCCGTGAAGCCCAACGCGAGCCACGGCCTGCGCCAGAAGAGTCCGCGATAGTCGTCGATCTGATCCGCATCCCGCTCACGCGGCGAGAGCACCGTGACGACGGCGAAGGCCCCCAGCGTCATGATGAAATACGCGACCAGATAGAAGATGACGGCGCCCGCTCCGGCCTGTCCCCCGACTTCGAGAGCAACCAGAACATAGCCCATGTGGGCGATTGAGGAGTACGCCAGGATGCGTTTGACGTTGTTCTCGAAGAGCGCGAGCAGGTTGCCCGCGAACATGGACGCGATGGCGATGATGGAGAAGACGACCAGAACGGGTGAGAAAAGATCGAGCCGCGACTGGCTAAAGTAGCGCAGCAGCAGCGCGAACATTCCGCCTTTGGAAATGGTGGCGACGAAGGCCGTGACCGGAGCGGGCGCGCCTTGATAGATATCCGGCGTCCACATGTGGAATGGCGCGAGCGCCAGCTTGAAGCCGATTCCGGTGAGGATGAGAGCGACTCCAGGCAGCAGCAAGTCGTAGTGCAGATTCGTCCCGCTCGCCGCCAGTTGCGCGATCCGGGAGAACTCCATCGTGCCGAGATCGGCATAGACCAACGCGATGCCGAATAGCAGGAAGGCCGAGGAGGACGCGGCCAGCACAAGGTACTTGATGCCCGCCTCGACAGGTAGCGGGCGCTCCCGCAGGTATCCGATGAGTGAGTAAAGGCCGATGCTCAGAACTTCAAGCCCGAGAAACAACGACACGAAGTGGCTGCTGCAAGCCAGGACCATCGCGCCCAGCGTGGCCACAAGAAGCAGGATGTAGAACTCTTCCTTATTGCCTTCGCGCTCGGCGAGGTATCCGTGGGCAAGCACCGCAACGGCCATGGCGGCAGCCGCGATCAGACCGATAAAAAACAGTCCGTATCGGTCAACGGTGAGAAGGATGCCCAATTGCCGCACGGGAACGAAAAACGCCGAGCAGAAGCTTGCTGCCAATCCAAGAAGAGTGAGGCCGAATGCGACCGAGTGATTGCGGCGCACGGCGACCGCCAGCATGACCACGACAGATGTGCCCGCAACCAGCAGGAGCGGTAACGACGGGATGATGTAGTCGGCAATCATCAGGTCATCTCCAGAGAGCGGGCAGGTGGTTCGCGGCGTGCGCGAATGTGTGGAAGACGGGCTGCGGATAGAACCCGAGCCAGAGCAGAGCGACAATCATGACGCCCAGAACAAAACCTTCGCGCATGGCCAGGTCTGGCAGGTGAAGCTGGCGGAGGTTGGGTCCGTGAAAGGCCCGCTGCACGAAGCGCAGCGCGTAGAACATGGCCGCAAGCACGCCGCAGGCTGCGACGATGGCGAAGATGAGGTGTCCGCGGAATGTGCCTAGAAGCACAAGGAATTCTCCGATGAAGTCTCCCATTCCGGGCAGCCCCAGCGATGCCAATGCGAAGAAGAGACCGACGCCGCTCAAGCGAGGCACAGTGTCCCACAGGCCGCTCATGGAGTCGAGTTCGCGCGAGCCTGTGCGCGCTTCGAGCAGCCCGGCGATGAGGAATAGTGCTCCGGTGCTGATGCCGTGCGCAATCATGGTCATGACGGCGCCCTGCACGGAGAGGGCGTTCGAGGCGAAGATTCCCAAAAGCACAAAGCCGAGATGGCTGATGCTGGCGTAGGCAAGCAGGCGCATGAGGTTGGTTTGCGATAGCGCCAGGAACGCGCCGTAGAGGATTCCAATCACCGCGAGAATCATGGCGATGGGCGCGAAGGTGCGAGTCGCATTGGGGAACAGCGGGAAGAGAAATCGGATCATTCCATAGCCGGCGGTGGTGGCGAGCAGGCCGGCCAGAATCATGTTCGTGCCGGTCGAGGCCTCCGCGCAGGCGTCCGGCAGCCAAGTGTGGAACGGGAACACAGGAAGCTTGACCGCGAAGGCGGCGAAGAAGCCCAGCATGATGCACATGGAGGCGAGCGGCGAGAGCGGCGTCCCCAGCAGCTCGGCGTACTCGAAGGTGTAGATTCCGGTGACGCGGTAGTGGGCAATGTAGAGCGCCAGAATCGCGATGAGCATCAGCAGGCCGCTGATCTGCGTAAAGAGGAAGAACTTGATGGCGGCGCGGGCGCGGTGCTCGCGTCCCCAGAGCAGGATGAGGAAGTACATGGGAACCAGCATTAGTTCCCAGGAGAAATAAAAGAGGAACAGGTCGAGCGAGAGGAAAACGCCGAGGATTCCGGCGAGGATGCAGAGAATGTTGAAGTGATAGAACCCGATGGCGGTTGTGATTTCGCGCCACGAGACGAAGACCGCCAGCAGCCCAATGAAGAGCGTGAGAATCACCAGCAGGAGGCTCAGTCCGTCCATGGCCAGATGGAAGTGAATGCCGAATTGGGGAATCCAGTCCCAATCCGCCTGCGCAAGCCACGGGCCCGCATTGAGGTGTTGCACTGCAAGATAGAGCGCGAGCGCCAGATCAAGCAGGATGGCGACGACTGAGATCCACCGGGAGAGCAGCGGAATGGCGCGCGCCACCGCCCAGGCGAGGATTCCGCCGATAATGAGCACCACGATGAGCCAGAGAAGAATCATAGGAACAGCACCACCGCGATAAAGATGATGGTTCCACCGGCGATGACGGCGGCGTACCAGCGAAGTTTCCCGGATTGCGTGCTGCGCAGCGCGCGCCATCCGCCCTGGGTCAGAAGCGCCAGCCCATCATAGGAGCCGTCTATTACGTCGCCCTTCCCAATCTGCGCAATCCATAAAATGGGCCGCACGAAGAGGCGCTCGTAAAGCCAGTCCATGGCCCAGTCGGAAAACCAGAAGCGATGCAACGCCGCGCCCGCCGGGTTTTTTACCAAGGCCGAGGACAGGGAGGGCCTGCGCAAAATGAAGAACCACGCGAGAACCAATCCCAGCAAAAAGACAAGACCAGCGGCAGTTGCGGAAGCTGTTTCGGAAAGTGGCACGGCGGAGGCGACGCGGGTCGTCCACGGTAGAACCTCTTCCAGAAAATGTGCAAAGGGGATTCTGATGTATCCACCGGCGATCGATAGGAAGGCGAGCACGATGCAGGGGATGAGCATGGCTGCACCGGGCTTCTTCGCGATGGGCGTATGCTCCTGGCCGAAGAAGACGAGAAAGATCATGCGGAAGGTATAGAGCGAAGTGAGCAGGACGCCGACGAGCGCGGCGACCCACAGGCCAGTGCTTCCCTGCGCGGCGCTGGCCGCGCCCCACAGGATCCAGTCTTTGCTGAAGGCCCCGGCAGTAATCAGCGGCAGCCCTGCCAGGGAGCATCCGGCGATCAGGAACGTCCAGAAGGCCACGGGCAGGCGATTCCAAAGTCCGCCCATGCGGAAGATGTCGTGCTCCTCATGCAGCGCTTGAATGACGATGCCCGCGCCGAGGAAGAGCAGCGCCTTGAAGAAGGCGTGCGTCATAAAATGGAAAACTGCCGCTGGCCACGCGCCCACGCCGAGCGCGAGGAACATATATCCGACCTGGCTGATGGTGGAGTAGGCGAGCACGCGCTTGAGGTCGTGCTGCGTGAGGGCGCTGAATCCGGCGAGCAGCAGTGTGGCCGCTCCTATCACCGCGACGGCGAACTGCGCGGACGGCGCGAGCGCGTACAGCACATGAGTCCGCGCTATGAGATACACGCCCGCCGTGACCATGGTGGCCGCGTGGATGAGCGCGCTGACCGGGGTGGGACCGGCCATGGCGTCCGGCAGCCAGGTTTGCAGCGGCAACTGCGCGGATTTTCCCACGGCACCGCCTAGCAGCAGGAAGGCCACGGCGACGGCGACTCCGGAACCAACGTGCCAGGACTGCGGCGCAACCCGCATCAGATCCTGAATATTCAGCGTGCCGAGTTGCTGAAAGAGCAGGAAGAGTCCAATCGCGAAGGATGTGTCTCCGACACGGGTGACGATGAAGGCCTTGCGTCCGGCTAGGCCATTCACCGGGTCGCGATACCAGAAGCCGATGAGCAGATAGCTGCACAGGCCGACTCCTTCCCAGCCGAGATACAGCAGCAGGAGGTTGTTCGCCAGCACCAGCGTGAGCATGGACGCGACAAAAAGATTCATGTAGGCGAAGAAGCGTGAGTAGCCGTCGTCGCCGATCATAAATTCAGTCGAGTAGAGGTGGATAAGAAAGCTGACGAACGCCACCACCACCATGAAGATGAGCGATAGCGGATCGAGGTAAAGGGCAATGTCCGGATGGAAGCCGCTAACGTCGAGCCATCGCCACAGCACCTCCGTATAGGCGTTTCCGGCTGGCGGCGCGTGCAGGAAGGAGTACGTGATCAGCAGAGAAATGATGGTGGATGCGGCGATGGATGCGACGGCGAGCCATGCGACTACTTTGCGCGGCAGGCGCACTACGGCCAGCACGAGCGCGCTCGCAAAAGGGATGGCGGGGACGAGCCAGAGAAGTTCGAGCATCGTCACTCTCCCAAGCCCCGCGCGGTGTCGGCGTCAAGCGTGCCGCGCATCCGGTAATAGCGGACAAGCAAAGCCAGAGCGACGGAAACCTCCGCCGCTGCCGCTGCCAGAATGAAGAGGAACATGATCTGTCCATCGGGCTGCGCCCAGCGCGATCCCGCCGCGACGAAGGCCACTCCCGCGCCGTTCAGCATCACTTCAATCGAAACCAAAATCAGAAGCAGGTTGCGACGCATCAGCAGCCCCGCGAGACCAATCGCGAACAGGATTCCGCCCAGAATGAGTCCATGGCTCATGGGAACGGCATTCATGGGCGCGCCTCCTGCTTGCTGAGGTGGGTCGCGCCGACCACCGCGCCGAGCAGCAGCATGGAAGCCAATTCGACTCCGATCATGTACGGCCCATACAGCGCGAGCGCCACCTCTTTTGGCCCCACAGTCGCACTGAGCCCGCCCGTCGTTGCACCGCTCACGATGAGGTAAATGACTTCGGCCAGAAGAATGGCAGAAAGTATTGCGGGCCCCAGCCACGCGGCCCCGGAGAACCATTGGCGCTCCTGATCGCGATCGCGGGTGCCGAGGTTCAGCATCATGACCACGAAGAGGAACAGAACCAGAATCGCCCCGGCATAAATAATCACCTCGAGCGTGGCGACCAGCGGTGCTCCCATGGTGTAGAAAACGACGGCCACCGACAGGAACGAGACGATGAGGTAGAGCAGCGCGTGGACCGCGACCAAGCGCGAAATGGCGAGCAACGTGGAGACCACGGCCACCGCGGCGGCGACATAGAACGCGGCTTCCATTGGTCCGCTCATGGCAGCAGCCTGCGAACATCGGTTGGAGGCTGTTCGTTTTCTGACTCGCCCTTGCCTTTTCCGCCGACCTGAACGCCGGAAACACGCCAGAAGTTATAGCCCGGATATTTTCCAGGGCCATCGATCAGCAGGTCCTCCTTTTCATAGACAAGGTTCTCCCGGTTGAACTCAGACATCTCGAAATCGGGCGTGAGCTGAATCGCATACGTCGGGCAGGCGTCTTCGCACAGACCGCAAAAAATGCACCGTGAAAAATTGATGCGGAAGAATTCGGGAAAGCGGCGCTCGTTTTCATCCTGCGTAGCCTGGAGCGCGATGCAATCCACCGGGCACACAACCGCGCACAGGTAGCAGGCGACGCAGCGCTCGCCGCCGTCAGGGTCGCGCGATAGAATGATGCGGCCCCGCGTGCGCGGCGTGAGGTAGGGCTTCTGCTCGGGATACTGGATTGTGACGCGCTTGTGAAACGTGTGCAGCAGCACGTTCCACATGGTCCTGAGGATACTCAGCATCGCGCCTCCTTACCTGAATGCCAGCACTACAGCGCCGGTTACGAGCAGATTGGCCAGAGCGAGGGGAAGCATGAGCTTCCAGCCCCAGGTCATGAGTTGATCGAACCGCGGCCGCGGAAGCGTGGCGCGCAGCAGAATAAAAAAGCAAACCAGAGCGAACATTTTGATGAGGAACCAGAGAATGGGCGGCAGCACCGGGCCCATCCAGCCGCCAAGAAACAGAACCGTAATCATGGATGAGATCAGTAGCACGCCAAGATACTCGCCCACGAAAAACATTCCAAACTTCATGCCCGAGTACTCGGAATGAAAGCCCGCGACCAGCTCCGCCTCGGCCTCGGGAAGGTCGAAAGGCAGCCGCCGCGACTCGGCAACCCCAGCGATTAAAAACAGTACGAAGCCGAGGAACTGCGGGACAAAAAACCAGAGATGCCGCTGCGCCTCGACGATGGTGGTCAGGTCGAATGAGCCGGAAAGCAGCACCACGCCCATGAGCGACATGCCCATAAAAACCTCGTAGCTGATCATCTGCGCGGAGGCGCGCAGTCCGCCCAGCAGCGAATACTTGTTGCCGGACGACCATCCTGCAAGCACGATGCTGTAAACGCCGAGCGAGGACATGCCGAGGAAGAACAGCAGGGCCACGTTGTTGATGTTCGTCACGATGATGCCGGGAGCAAAGGGCACCACCGCGAACGAGAGCAGGACCGTAATCATGATGACGGCCGGCGCGATCACGAAAACGGGCTTGTCCGCGAACGGCGGAATCCAATCTTCCTTAGTGAAGATTTTGATCATGTCCGCCAGCACTTGCAGCAGGCCGAATGGGCCGGTGCGGTTGGGCCCGTAGCGGTCCTGCCACACGGCAAGCAGACGCCGCTCGACCCAGATAAGCGCCGCCGCGAAGGTGAGCGCGACGATCAGGACTCCGAAGATGGCCGCGAATGGATAGGGGCTTGTCATTTGATTATTGCGCCCTCCTGATCGCGGTCCACGCCGGAAGCTCCGCTCCGCGCGCCGGGGTGAGTCCATCGGGAATGGCGGCGACTCCGTCGGGAAGCTCAGGGGCAATTTGCAGCGGCAGGCGATAGGCGGTCCCGCCGAGGTTGATTTCCACTTCGGATGAAGCCTCAAGCTGGAGCTTCGCCGCGCCCGCGGCGTTCATGGCCAGGTATGGGTCGGGAGCAAGTTCGGCGATTCCGGGTGCGTGCGAGCTGAGTTCTTCCGAACCAAAAATGTGTTGGGCCGGAACCAGCAGCCATTCGGATTTGCGCGGGGTAAAGGGTGCAGGGATGGCGTTGAAATAGGAGCCCCCTGAAGATGACTCGAACAGTCGTACACCGGGATCGCCTCCGCGCAGCGCGTCACCGATCTCGCTTTGGAATTTGTTGACGGCCTGAATGGAATTCCATCCCGGCGACCAGAAGAAGGGTTGCAGCGCAGCGGGCGGCTGCACATGCGCGCCCTCCATCGTGTAGGAAAGAGCCGAATCTGGGTCTGCGGGTGGCTTGGGTTCGACGACGCTGATGTTCGCCGTCTTGGCGGTGCGGCCGCTGTACCGATGAGGTTCGCGCGGCACTTTGGCTCCGGCAATGCGGAAGCTTTCCTGGGGCGCGGCTTTGATGACAGGAGCGAGCTGCAGGGCTTCATCAGCCATCGCTTTCAGCACGTCATCAAGTGAGGTCCATGCATGATCGCGCAGCCATCGCCAGCTCTCGCGCAATTCCGGCTGCGGCGGGAATATCTGGAAGAAGCGCTGCGCGCGTCCTTCGCTGCTGACCAGCGTGCCGTCGGATTCGGCAATCGTGGTGGCGGGCAACAGCAGATTCGCTCGCGCCGTGGTCTCATTCGCCAGATGATCGAGGACGATGGTCCGCTCCGCTGATCCAAATAAGTCATCGACAGCGCTTCGCAGGAACCGGCGATAGAGATCGTTTTCCAGCACGATAACGGTTGCGTCTTTTGCCGAATCGAACATTTCCTGCGGCGGACGTGCCCCCATCAGCGCGAGTCCTACGCCGTTGCACTCCGGAGCGACGAGCGACAGGCTGGCCCGGAGTCCGCTGTCGCATAAGGCCCGCGCGACATTCGCAGCCGCCTGAATGAGCGGGATGCTGCGAGAACTGGTTCCGGAAATCACCACAGGGTGCTTCGCGCTTTTGAGCACGACGGCGATGGTGCGCGCGGCCTCCAGAATTTCGTTCGACAGTCCCGGCACTTCCGGCGCGGAGGAGTGAATCTCGTGCGCGATGGCGAAGCCCAGTCGGGCAATATCATCTGGAGCGGCGCGATACAATTTCGCCGCGATATCATCGAGCCGAGTGGCCCCGGTAGCGGCGAGGAACAGCGGGGATCTCTGATCCTGCGCGACTTCGCGCACTGCGTCGTCCATCCACAAGGGAATGCGCAACTTTGCCGCTGCTTCAAACGACTGCTGGCGAGTAGCCTGGCGCAGGCTGAGCGCCATGCGCGGCGCGGAGTTTGAAACGTCCTCACCCAGGATCAGCACCGTATCCGACTCTTCAACATCGTGTAGCGAAGCAATTCTCGCTGGAGTCGTCCGGAGCGCGTCTACCGCTGCCGTCAGCGCCTCCCACTCGCCCAGAGCGACTCCGGCGAAGAAATTCTCTTTGCCCACCAACCGCTGCAGCGCGAAGTTCGACTCCAACGAGGCACGCGGCGACCCAATTCCGATGAGCCGCTTGCCGCCGGAAATCATGGTCTGCAACTGCTGTTCCGCTTCGTCGCCGGAAATGCGCTTTCCATCCAGCATCGCGTCGCGGATTCTCTCCTTGCTGTTCACATATTCATAGCCGTAGCGCCCACGGTCACAGAGGAAATACCCGTTCACTTCGCTGTTGAAGCGGTTCACCACGCGGCGCAAAACTCCGTAGCGCTCGCCCATGGTAATGTTGCAGCCCAAACTGCAGTGCCCGCAAATGGAGGGCGCCATGCGCAGATCCCACTTACGCGTGTAGTGCTGGCGCAGCGTGCGGTCGGTGAAGACGCCGGTGGGGCACACCTCCACAAGATTTCCCGCGAACTCGCTTTCCAGCACACCGTCTTTCTCGCGTCCGAAGAAAACGGTGTTCCGTATGTCGAAGGAATTCAGGTCGTGCCCCCCGGCATAGTTGCGGTAGAAGCGCACGCAGCGGTAGCACTGGATGCAGCGGTTCATCTGGTGATAGACAAATGGCCCGAGATACTGATCGTGAAAGGTGCGCTTGGGGAACCGCGTGCGGCGATAATCGTGGCCGGTCATCACGGTCATATCCTGCAAGTGGCACTCGCCGCCTTCGTCGCACACCGGGCAGTCGTGCGGATGGTTCAGCATCATGCCCTCGATGATGGCGGCGCGAAACGCGACCGCCTCCGGATCGCGAATGGAGATGCGGGCGTTGGGCGTGGCGGGCGTCATGCACGCCATCACGAGTTTTCCGCGCGTATCGTTTTCGTCCTTGAATTGCTTGACTGCGCACTGGCGACACGCGCCCACCGATCCCATCGCGGGGTGCCAGCAGAAATAGGGCAGGTCCAGGCCGAGCGAGAGACAGGCGTGCAGCAGGTTCTGCTTATCGTTCGCCTCGCGGGCTTCGCCGTCAATGTAGATTGTGCCCATGCGGTTCCTATGCCCTCCAGGGACAACGCTGTTCGCGAATGTGCCGCTCAAAATCTTCACGGAAAAACTTCAGCGCGCTTTGCAGCGGCTCCGCCGCGCCCGGGGCCAATGCGCAAAATGTGTGACCCGGCGACCAGAACTTCGACTGAAACGATAGCTTGTCCAGATCGCCTTCCTTCCCGTGCCCCTCCTCCATTGCGGCAAGAATCTGCTTCGCCCAGCCTAGCCCGCTCCAGCACGGAGTACACCAGCCGCAGGACTCCTGCGCGAAGAACGCGGTGAGATTGGATGTCATTCCCACCGGACACGTCTGGTCGTCGAGAACAATCATGGTGCCGGTCCCCAAGCGACTGCCGGCGTTCTGTACCGATGTGAAATCCATCGGCGTGTCGAGATGCTCCTCCACCAGAAAATCCGTGGACGCGCCGCCGGGCAGCAGCCCGCGAAAGCGCACGCCGTCGCGCATTCCGCCCGCGTGCTCTTCCAGAAGTTCGCGGATTGTGGTGCTCATGGGAAGCTCCCATATGCCGGGCCGCTTCACCTTGCCGCTTGCGCCGTAGAGCTTGGTGCCCGCATCCGGAGAATGACTCAGGCCCTTGAACCATTCAGCGCCTTTCGCAACAATGTGCGGAATATTCGACAGCGTCTCAACATTGTTGACGATGGTTGGCTTGCCCCATAAACCGGAAACCTGCGGAAAGGGCGGCTTGGCCCGGGGATTGGCGCGCTTGCCTTCCAGCGCGTTGAGCAGGCCCGTTTCCTCGCCACACATATAGCGTCCTCCGCTCACGTGCAGACGCATCTCCAGCGAATAGCCTGACTTCAAAATGTCTTTGCCGAGGAACCCGGCCTCATAGGCTTCAGCGAGGGCGCGGGTCAGCCGCTCCTGCGCAAGCGTATATTCGCCGCGAATAAAAATGAATGCCACATCGGCTTCTATCGCGAAGCCGGCCAGCGCCAGGCCCTCAATCAACTGGTGCGGATTGCCCTCCATCAGCAGTCGGTCCTTGAAGGTGCCGGGCTCCATTTCGTCGGCGTTGGCCACCACGTACTTCGGGTGCGGAGCGTCCGCGCCCATCGGAGTAAAGCTCCACTTCATGCCGGTGGGAAATCCCGCTCCGCCGCGGCCACGCAAGCCGGAATCCTTCACGACCTGCTGCATGGCTTGCGGCGTCATGCCTCCCAGAGCTTTGCGGAATCCTTCGTAGCCGCCCACACTCTCGTACGCGCGCAGATCGAGCGCCTGCCGGTCCGCGGGAATGTGCTGCGTGAGTGGCTTCTCGGGCATCGCTACTTAAACTCCTCCAGTAGTTGATCGATCTTTGCCGGATCGAGGTCGCCATAAAACTGATCGTCGATCATCATGGCGGGAGCGCGGTCGCACGCGCCCAGGCACACGATGGGCAGCAGAGTGAAGCGACCGTCCGGCGTGGTCTCGCCAAAATCAATTCCAAGCCGCGAGGTCAGGTGCTGGCGAATCGTTTCGTAGCCCATGATCCAGCAACTCACGCTGTTGCAGACCATCACCACGTGGCGGCCCACGGGCTTGCGATGGATCAGGTTGTAGAAAGTTGCCACTCCGTCAAGATCGGCGACGGACATGCCGAGCAACTCGCCAATATCGCGAATGCTTTCGTCGGAGACCCATCCGCGATGGCGCTGCACAATCTTCATGGCGTCGATGCAGACGGCCTGCTTCGTTGGATAGTGCTCCAACTCCGCTTTGATTTCCTGCCGCTCTTCCGCCGTCAGCATTGCGCTTCTCCTATCGGTCCACGTCAGCCAAAACAAAATCCATTGCGCCCAGCACCGCAAGCAAATCGGGAATCATGCGTCCCCGCACGAGTAGAGGCAGCATCTGCATGTGTGCGAACGATGGCGTCCGGATGCGCGTGCGGTACGATGTGGTGCTGCCGTCGCTCACAAGGTAATAGCCGTTGTTGCCTTTCGTTGCTTCGATGGCCCCAAGCGCCTCTCCGGGAGGGACCACCGGCCCCCAGCTTACGCCCAGAAAATGCGTGATCAGCGTTTCGATATCGTGCATTGTGCGGTCTTTCAGGGGAGGAGTGGCCAGCGGTTCAAGCGATTTGTACGTGCCTTCGGGCATGTTGTTGACGCACTGCTCGATAATGCGGAGGCTCTGCCGCATCTCTTCGACGCGCACCGCGCCGCGGTCGTAGCAGTCGCCGTGCGTAGCGGTAGGGATGTCAAACTCAAACTGCTCGTATCCGGAGTAGGGCTGCTTCTTGCGGAAGTCCCACTCGAATCCGCAGGCGCGGAGACCGGGGCCGGTCACGCCCCACTCAATCGCTTCCTCTGTCGTATATGCGCCCACGCCCTGCGTGCGGCCTTTGAAGATGCGGTTCTGCATCACCTCTTTGTCGTATTCGCGAAGGCGCGGCGGCAGGTATTTGAGGAAGTCGCGAATCAGCTTATCCCAGCCTTTGGGCAGGTCCTGCGCGACACCTCCAATGCGAAACCAGTTGGGGTGCATGCGCGCGCCGCAGATGGCCTCGATAATCCCGAAGGCCCGCTCGCGGTCATTGAATGTATAAAACACCGGCGAGAGCTGCCCGAGGTCCTGCGCGAAGGTTCCATACCAGACCAGGTGACTGA